>SIRW01000065.1 GCA_004366205.1 Actinomycetota bacterium
TCGTTCCCGGCGACGTCGTCCTGCTGGAGTCGGGCGTTCGGGTGCCCGCCGACGTCCGGCTCGTGTCCGCCACGTCCCTCGAGGTGGACGAATCGCTGCTCACCGGTGAGTCGGTGCCTGTGGCGAAGACCGCGAGCGCTGTCGAGCCCGAGGCCGGTCTTGGTGACCGCACCGGCATGGCCTACAGCGGCACGGTGGTGGCGCGGGGACGCGCGGTGGGCGTGGTGGTGGCCACCGGCGACCACACCGAGCTCGGCCGCATCGCCGAGCAGATCCGCACCGCCGAGACCGTCGAGTCGCCCCTGCAGGAGCGCATGCGCCGATTCGCGCACATCATCGGTGCGGTCATCGTCGTCTCCGCCGGGCTCACGTTCGCGCTCGGGCTCGCTCTGGGCGAGTCCGTGGCTGACATGCTGCTCGTGGCCGCCGCTCTCGCCGTGGCGGCCATCCCCGAGGGCCTGCCGGTGGTGCTCACCGTCGCCCTGGCGCTCGGCGTGCGGCGCATGGCTCGCCGCAACGCCATCGTGCGCCGGCTGCCTGCCGTCGAGACCCTGGGCTCCACCACGTTGATCGGCTCGGACAAGACCGGGACGCTCACCGAGAACCGCATGAGCGTCGTGCAGCTGTGGATCGGGGGAGCGCCGATCGATCTCGACAGTGATGGAGTTCCCCGCGACCCGCTCGGCGCGGCCCGGCGAGATCCGCCCGGACCCGAGGCTGGGCCGCGCGAGCTGGCCCTGCTGGCCGGGGTGCTCGCCAACGAGGCTGCCGTCCGGGTGACCGAGGAGGGCGTCGACGCGACCGGCGACCCCACCGAGACCGCCTTCCTCGTCGCCGCCCTGCGCCACGGGCTCGACCCGGAGGCCTGCCGTTCGACGTGGGCCGAGGTGGCCAGCATCCCGTTCGAGTCCGAGCACCGCTACGCCGCCTCGTACCGGGCCTGGCGTGACGGCTCCCATCACGTGTTCGTCAAGGGCGCTCCTGAGCAGGTCCTCGACATGTGCGCCGCCATGGCCAGCGACGCCGCCGGGACGGCCCCGCTCGACCGTCAGGCGGTGCTCGACGCCGCCCATGAGCTGGCCCAGCAGGGCCTGCGGGTGCTGGCCACCGCCCACGGCGCGCTCGACGGTCCACTCGAGGACCCGCAGCGGCCCCCCGAACCCGAGGGCCTCGTGCTCACCGCCCTGGTGGGGCTCCTCGACCCGCCCCGCCCGGGGGTGCGGGAGGCCATCGCCGGGTGCCGGCGGGCCGGCCAGCGCGTCATCATGATCACCGGCGACCACGCCGCCACGGCCCGGGCCATCGCCCGTGACCTCGGCATCGTCGAGGACGACGACGCGCCCGTGCTCACCGGGGCCGACCTCGAGGCGATGGACGACAGAGCGCTGCGCGAACAGGTCGAGGCCGTGTCGGTCTTCGCCCGGGTCTCACCGGAGCACAAGCTACGGATCGTGCAGGCTGCCCAGGACCGAGGCCACGTGGTGGCGGTGACGGGTGACGGCGTCAACGACGCCCCCGCCCTCAAGCGGGCCGACATCGGGGTCGCCATGGGGCGCGCAGGCACCGACGTGGCCCGCGAGGCCGCCGAGATCGTCCTGGCCGACGACAACTTCGTGAGCATCCACGCCGCGGTCGAGGAGGGCCGCATCACCTTCGACAACGTCCGCAAGGTGACGTTCTTCCTGGTCTCCACCGGCTTCGGGACCTTCGTGATCATCCCCATCGCCATGGCGCTGGGCTGGCCCCTCATCCTGATCCCCGCCCAGCTGCTCTGGGCCAACCTCGTCACCAAGGGCCTGCAGGACCTGGCACTCGCCTTCGAGCCGGGCGAGCCCGACGTGCTCGACCGTCCCCCGCGGGGCCGGCGCGAGCCGGTGATCACCCCGGCGCTGTGGTGGCGGACCCTCCTCACCGGAGCGGTCATGGCCGCCGGCACCCTCTACATGTTCGACTGGGCGCGGACCCAGCCCGCTACCAGCATCGAAGAGGCCCGTGCCGTGGCGCTCACCACCCTGGTGGTGTTCCAGGCGCTGCACCTGGGTTCGAGCCGCTCCGAGCTGCGCTCGGTGTTCAGGCTCTCCCCGTTCTCGAACCGGTTCCTCATCGGCGCCCAGCTCGGCGCGCTCGGCGTGCACGTGGCCGCCCTGTACCTGGCGCCCACGCAGTTCGTCCTGCGGGTCGAGCCCATCTCGCTCGAGGCCTGGGTGCGCCTCACGCTCGTGTCGCTCACCGTCCTGGTCGCGGTCGAGCTCGACAAGGCGGTGCGCCGGCGCCTTGCTCGCCGGCGCTAGCGGGTCGCCGGGCCGGCGGGCCGTCGGTCGCGCGCCGCCTCGAGCAGCAGGCGCCGCTCGGCGCTGCCGAGGACCCGCCGGGCATCGTCCACGGCGTCGGGGTTCACCGACACCGACGTGATCCCGAAGCGCACGAGGTGCTCGGCGAACTCGGGGTCGTTCGACGGCGCCTGACCGCACAGCGACGAGGTGATCCCCGCCTCCCGGCACGCCTCGATGATGCGCCGGATGGCGTCGAGGACCGCGGCGTCGGACTCGTCGAACAGCTCGGCGCACACCTCCGAGTCGCGGTCGACGCCGAGGACGAGCTGGGTGAGGTCGTTCGAGCCGATCGACACGCCGTCGACGCCCATGGCCGCGTACTCGGGGATGCGGTACACGACCGAGGGCACCTCGGCCATCACCCAGCGGTGCAGGCCCCGCTGGCGTCCGAGGGGGCTGGCGTCGATCGCCTCGAGGCACGCCTCGAGCTCCCACGTGGTGCGCACGAAGGGGATCATGAGGTGCAGGTTCGGGGTCTCCTCCCGCACCCGGGCGAGCACCTCGAGCTCGGTGGCGAACACCTCGGGGTCCCGGACGTAGCGGAAGCAACCGCGGTAGCCGATCATCGGGTTCTCCTCCGGCGGCTCGTAGCGCTCGCCGCCCTCGAGGGCCCGGAACTCGTTGGTCCGGAAGTCCATCGTCCGGTAGATCACCGGCCGGGGAGCGAATGCCCGGGTGATGCGCAGCAGCGAGGCCGCCATCGCCTCGACGAACTCGCCGGCGCGGCCCTCGGCCAGCAGGTGCTTCGGGTGGGCGCCGCCCAAGGCGTCGGTGATCATGAACTCGGCCCGCAGCAGCCCGACGCCGTCGACCGGCAGGGCGGCGACCTCCTCAGCCCGCTCGGCGATCGCCAGGTTCACGTACAGGCGGGTGGCGATCGCCTCGACCGCGGCCACGCTTGCGGCGGCGGTGGCCGGCGCGCCGTGGCGCTGCTCGAGCTGGGCGGCGACGTCGCCGGCGTAGACGCGGCCGGTGCCGCCGTCGACGGTGACGAGCTCGCCGTCGCGCAGCACGCGGGTGGCCTCGCGGGTGCCGACCACGCCGGGCTTGCCGAGCTCGCGGCTGACGATGGCGGCATGGCAGGTCATCCCCCCGCCGTCCGTCACGATGGCGGCGGCCCGCCGGATCGTGGGCACCCAGTCGGGCGTGGTCATCACGGCCACGAGCACCTCGCCGGCCTGAAGCCGCTTGCCCTCCTGCGGGCTCTGCAGGATGCGGGCCCGACCGACGGCGACGCCGTGGGATGCGGCCAGACCGGTCAGCAGGGTCTCGAGCTCAGCCGGTGCGGCGCTCGGCGCCCTGCCCCCGGCGAGGGTGGTGATCGGCCGTGACTGCACGAGCCAGGTACGGCCCTCGGCGACGGCCCACTCGACGTCCTGGGGTACGCCGTAGTGCTCCTCCACGCGGATCCCCAGGCGAGCCAGATCGAGGATCTCGTCGTCGGTGAGCACCCGGGCCGCGCCCTCGGAGGGCGCCAGCTCGACGCGCTCGTCGCGCCCGTCGGCGCCCCGGACGATCTTGTGGCTCTGGTGCCCGATGCGCACCTGCAGCACCCGGGGACCGTCCTTGCTCACGAGGTACGTGTCGGGCTCGACCTGGCCGCCCACCACCACCTCACCCAGCCCGAAGGCGCCCTCGATCACGAGACGGGACGTGTCGCCGGTGGACGGGTCGGCGGTGAACATCACCCCGGAGCGCTCCGAGTCGACCATCTGCTGGACCACCACGGCGATGGCGGGCTCCTCCACAAGGCCCTGCCCCGCCCGATAGGCCACCACGCGCTGGCCGTAGACGGACGCCCAGCAGTCGACGATCCGGGCGACCAGCTCGTCGATCCCGGTCACGTTGGTGAACGTCTCGTTCATGCCCGCGAACGACGTGCCGGCGGTGTCCTCGGAGGTGGCCGAGGAGCGCACGGCGACGGGGACGCCTTCGCCCAGCTCGACGTAGGCCCGCTCGATCGCGTCCCGCAGGTCATCGGGGACGCCCGCTTTGCGCACCAGCGCCTGCAGCTGCTCGCTGCCGGCGGCGAGCGCCTCGGGGTCGTCGACGTCGACGGCCGCGGCGCCCTCCGCGAGCTCGGCTCGCACCCCGCCCTGCTCCATGGCGTCCAGGTACGCCGTGGCGGTCACGACGAACCCCGGGGGAACCGGGAACCCGGCGCGGGTCAGCTCGCCCAGGTTGGCGCCCTTTCCGCCGGCCACGTCGGTGGCGTGGCGGTCGAGCTCCGACAGGTGGACGACGGCCCGGCTCGCGGTCATGCGCGTACCTCCTCGTGCGGTACCCCGAGGATCCCGCGGGCCGGATCGCCGGTGAAGGGCCGAAGGTCCCGACCGCGGCACGTGCCGGTCCGGGGTGGGAGGAGCCGGCCGCTAGGAGGCGGCGTGGGGGACCCGGGCGCGCACGCCGCTGAAGCGCTGGAAGTCGCGGTCGAAGGAGTACAGCTCGGCGCCGTGCTCGATCGAGAGCGCGGCGAGGTGGGCGTCGCTGGTGAGGCTGCCGGCCGTGCCGAGCGGGGCCAGCAGCGAGGCGAGCAGCTCGTAGTGCCGCCGGGTCGGTTCCGGCGCCGTCACGTTCGGCCGCCGGTACCACCCTTCGACCACGCTGACGCTGGTCGCGGCGTCGAGAGGTGCGCGCATCACCTTCGGGCTCGTCGTGAGCCGGATGTAGCCCACCGCGACCATCGTGGGGATGCCGACCGTCTCGCTCGACGAGACGGCTCGGTCGAGCCAGTCCTTCGCGACCTGGTGGTTGGCGGCGGTGCGGTCCGTCGCGTAGACGAGCACGTTGAGGTCGACGAGCTTCACGTGGCGCGCTCGAGCTTGCGAACGGACTCCTCGTCCTCGAGGGCGCCGGCCAGCGCCAGGGCCTTGTCGAGGTCGACGTCGGCACGCGCGCCCATGGCGAAGGTGGGGGTCGCGTAGGGCTCGGGGGCGTCGGTGGAGCGCAGGCCACGGCGGAGGAGGTCGTTCACCGTCGCCTTGAAGCTCGTGCCCTGCTCCCGCATCCGCTGGCGGATCTGCTGGGCCACGTCCTCGTCGAGCGTCACGGTGGTCCGCACCGAGGCATCATAGCATCACACCCACCGCGGTCGGCGCCGCTGGCGCCCTCGGCAGGACTCGAACCTGCGCACACGGCTCCGGAGGCCGCTGCTCTATCCGCTGAGCTACGAGGGCGGGACGGGCCATCGTACCGCCCGGGCGAGCGGGCGCCGACCCGCGGTTAGGATGCGCCGGTGCGCGAGGGAGCGGTGACCGTGCTGGTCATCGACGACGACCCCGTGATCGTGAAGCTCCTGCAGGTGAACTTCGAGATGGAGGGGTTCGCCGTGAGGGTCGCCACGAACGGGCAGGAAGGGCTCGACTCGGCGCGCACCGACCCTCCCGACGTGATCGTGTCCGACGTGATGATGCCCGAGCTCAACGGCCTCGAGCTCGTCCAGGCCCTCAAGGCCGACGACGCGACCAGGGCGATCCCCATCATCCTGCTGTCGGCCAAGGCCCAGACGACCGACGTGCGGGACGGCCTCGACGCCGGCGCCGACGACTACATCACCAAGCCCTTCGAACCCCTCGAGCTCGTCGAGCGGGTGAACCGGGCGCTCGCCCACACCCGCTAGGCGGGCTGGCCGCACCGCTGTGACCGCGCTGCCCCCGACGCTCCTGCCCCGTACCGCCCGGGTCGGCCCCGGCGGCCGCCTCGCCGTCGGCGGCGTCGACGTGCTCGCCCTGGCTGCCGAGCACGGCACCCCGCTCTTCGTCTACGACGAGGAGGACCTGCGCGCCCGCTGCCGCGAGGCCGTCGCCGCCTTCGGCGAGGGCGCCTCCTACGCCGGCAAGGCGTTCCTGTGCCGGGCGATGGCCGCCCTCGTGCACGAGGAGGGCATGGGCATCGACGTGAGCACCGGCGGCGAGCTGCACGTCGCCCTGGCGGCCGGGGTCCCGCCCGATCGCCTGGTGCTGCACGGCAACAACAAGTCCGTAGCCGAGCTGGCCCGGGCGCTCGAGGTCGGCGTGGGGCGGATCGTCGTCGACAGCTTCGAGGAGCTCGACCGCATCGAGGCGCTCGTCGCCGCCGGCGCGCACCCGCCCGCGGTGCTCATCCGGGTCACGCCGGGGGTCGAGGCCCACACCCACGTGTACGTGATGACCGGCCAGTCCGACTCGAAGTTCGGCTTCGGCCTGCAGTCCGGCGCCGCCGCCGAGGCGGTCCGGCGGGCGCAGGCCTCCGACGCCGTCCGGCTGGTCGGCGTGCACGTCCACATCGGCAGCAACATCTTCCTCCTCTCGTCGTTCCGCAAGGCCGTGGAGCTGCTGGCCGGCTTCGTGGCGCCGCTCGACCTGCCCGAGCTGTCGCTGGGTGGCGGGCTCGGCGTGCCGTACGTCGAGGGGGAGGAGGCGCCGTCGATCACGCAGTGGGCGGGCGCGCTGCGGTCGGCCTGCGCCGAGGCGGGCATCACCGCCCGGCTGAGCGCCGAGCCCGGGCGGGCCATCGCCGCGCCGGCGGCGCTCACGCTCTACACGGTCGGCACGATCAAGGAGCTGCCCGGCATCCGCACCTACGTCGCCGTCGACGGGGGGATGAGTGACAACCCGCGACCCGTCCTCTACGGCAGCGGCTACGAGGCCTTCCTGCCCCGCGCCACCACCGCCGAGCGGCCGCTCGCGGCGACGGTCGTGGGCAAGCACTGCGAGTCGGGCGACGTGCTCGTGCGCGACGCCCGCCTGCCCGCGGACCTTGCGGTGGGCGACGTGCTGGCCACGCCCGTCACCGGTGCCTACGGCCACTCGATGGGCTCCAACTACAACAAGGTCCCCCGACCACCGGTCGTGTTCGTGCGCGACGGCGAGGCCCGGGTGGTGGTGCGGCGCGAGACCCTGGACGACCTGCTGCGGCTCGACGAGCCGTTGTAGGCACGACCCTCTAGGACCGGGCAAGTCCTTGATGATCGCGCACAGCCGCCGATCATGGGGCAAGTACGCCGTTCTGTTCCCTCCGAGCGATGCCCGGCACCAGCATCTCCCAGCTGCTCGACCGAACCACCCGACACCTGCTCACAGGCCTGCTCGCCCTGCTCACTCTGTCGCTCGCCGGCGTGTGGCTCCTCGCGGGCGTCCTGCATCCCCAGGTGCGGGACACCACCGGTGCGATCAAGGCCGCCCGCTTGGCCCGCGAGGCGATGCTCGAGCGGGAGACGAGCCTGCGGGCCTGGCTGCTGACCGACGATCCAACCTTCCGCCAGCGGGCCGACCAGGTCGACGTCGCGACGCCGACCCGCAGCATGGGCGTCTACGTCTCACGGGACCCGAAGTTGGCGCCGCTCTTCGTCGACATGCTGGTGGCCCAGCAGCGCTGGTCCGAGGAGTGGGCGGCCGCGCTGCCCCAACGCTCGCAGGACGTCGCGCTGGCGACCGTGGTCGCCGAGGGCTCGGAGCTGTTCAGCGGGTACGAAGCAGCGGCCGATGCACTCACCGACGCCCTCGTCGCCCGGCGCGACCGCGCGCTTGCGCTGGAGTGGCGGGCACTCGTGGTTGGTGGCGCCATCAACGTGGTCGTCGTCACCTTGCTGATCGCAGGGGTGGCCCGGCGCCGGCGCCAGTTGCGGACGACAGTGGTCGTACCGGTCGAGCGCATCCTCGAGGCCATCGACGAGCTGCGCTCTGGCCGGCCGCTCGGGGCTGTGACGGTCGACGGACCCGGCGAGCTGCACGCCATCGGGGAGGGCCTCCAGGCGCTGAGCACCGCCATCGAGGCCTGGCGGTCAGACGCCCGGGACCGCAGTGCCGAGCTTGCCGGCCAGGCAGCACGCCTGCGGGTCATCCTCGACATGGCTCAGGAGGTCGCCGGCAGCCTCAGCCTGCGCTACGTGGCCCGATCGGCGTGCGCGGCCGCGGCCGGCCTCGTGGAGCCCGAGCGGGTGCGGCTGTGGGTTCGTGACGAGGACCGCGAGCAGCTCGTGCTCGTTCAAAGCGATGGAAGGGACGACGGGGACGGCGCGGTCGGGATCGACACCGTACCCCTTGGGGAGGGGGCCGCCGGCCAGGCTGCTCGCGACGCCCGGGTCGTCCTCGGATCGTGCGGTAGGGCGGCTGCGGTCCCGATGGTGGTCGGTGCGAGGGTGGTCGGCGTGCTCGAGGTCGCCGGAACCGGAGCCCCGCTCGAGAACGGGCCGCTCGATCTGCTCCGCGTGCTCGCTTCGCACGCCGCCGCCGCCATCGAGGCTGCTCGGCTGCACCAGCAGGCAGAGGAGCTGGCCGTCACCGATGCGCTCACGCGGCTCCCAAACCGCCGGATGCTGGACGCCGACCTGGCCACCGAGTGCGCCCGAGCGGCGCGCTACGGGCGCCCGCTTGCACTCGTGATGGTTGACGTCGACCGGTTCAAGCAGTTCAACGACACGTTCGGGCACCAGCGGGGGGACGAGGTGCTGCAGGCATTGGCAGGGGAGTTGACGGCTGCGCTGCGGGCGAGCGACACCGCCTACCGGTACGGGGGTGAGGAGCTCACCATGCTCCTGCGCGAGACCGACCTGGGAGCGGCCGCGGGGGTGGCCGAGCGGCTGCGAGCGATGGTCGAGACCCGCTTCGGCGCGGCTTCCGGGCCAGTTGGGGGGCTCACGATCTCGCTGGGTGTCGCGGCGCTGCCCACACACGGTGATACGCCCGGTGAGCTGATCGCTGCCGCTGACCGCGCGCTCTACGAGGCGAAGGCGGCGGGCCGCAACCGCGTCGCGGTCGCGGGCGAGACCGCAGCGGTGTGAACCCGGTCGGCCGGCTCGGCCGTCGCGGTTAGCCTCGAAGTCGTGTCGGACAGGGTGCACGTCGGGCTGCTGGGCTGCGGCAACGTCGGCGCCGCCCTGGTCGAGCTGGTCCAGCGCGAGGGCGACGCCATCGAGGCGCGCACGGGCCTGAGCCTGGCCGTCAGCCGGGTCGCCGTCCGCAACGTCAGCCGCGAGCGGCCGGTGGCGCTTCCCGACGGGGTGCTGACCCACGACGCCGGCGCCGTGGTGGCCGATCCCGGCGTCGACGTGGTGGTCGAGGTGATCGGGGGCATCGAGCCCGCCCGCCACCTGATCCTCGAGGCGCTCAAGGCGGGCAAGCCCGTGGTGACGGCCAACAAGGAGCTGCTCGCCAACGTCGGGTCCGAGCTGTTCGAAGCCGCCGAGGCCGGCGGTGTCGACCTGTTGTTCGAGGCCGCCGTGGCGGGTGGGATCCCGCTGATCCGGCCGCTGCGCGAGTCGCTCGCGGGGGAGCGCATCCGTCGGGTCATGGGCATCGTCAACGGGACGACCAACTACATCCTCACCCGCATGAGCGAGGAGGGCGCCTCCTACGCCGACGCCCTGGCCGAGGCCCAGAGCCTGGGCTACGCCGAGCGCGACCCCACCGCCGACGTGGAGGGGTACGACGCCGGCTCGAAGGCGGCGATCATCGCCTCGATCGCCTTCGGGGCCGAGGTCGTGGCCGGCGACGTGTACCACGAGGGCATCGCCGGCGTGACCACCGCCGACATCGAGTTCGCCCACCGGCTCGGCTACGAGGTGAAGCTCCTCGCCGTGGCCGAGGTCGACGACGACGGGGCCGTCGGCGTGCGGGTCCATCCGGCGATGGTGCCCCGCGAGCACCCGCTGGCGAGCGTCCGCGAGAGCTTCAACGCCGTGTTCATCGAGGGTGACGCCGTCGGCGAGCTGATGCTGTACGGCCGGGGCGCCGGTGGGATGCCCACGGCCAGCGCCGTGCTCGGCGACCTCATCGACGCCGCCGTGAACCTGCGCCGGGGCACCAGCGCCTCCATCGGCGTGCTGCCGCGCGCCCGCATCCGCCCCATCGACGAGCTGCGCTCGGCCTACTACCTCAACCTCGACGTGCTCGACCGGCCGGGCGTGCTGCACGCCGTCTCGGGCGTGTTCGCCGAGCACGGCGTGTCGATCCGCTCGATGGAGCAGGAGGGGCTGGGCGAGGAGGCCCGGCTCATCTTCATCACCCACGTCGCCCGCGAGGCCGACGTGCAGGCCACCCTCGCCGGCCTGCGCGACCTCGACGTCGTCGACCGCGTGAACAGCGTGCTGCGCGTCGTCGGCGACGAGGCCTGACCGGGGAGCGCGCGCCGGCGGTGCGCTACGAGAGCACGCGGGGTGCCGCTCCCCTCCTCGGCTTCGCCGACACGCTGCTGACGGGCCTGGCGGCCGACGGGGGCCTGTACCTGCCCGAGCGGTGGCCCGCCCTGGAGGGCCTTCCGGAACCCGCGGGGCCCTATGCCGAGCTGGCCACCGCGGTCATGGCGCCGTTCGTGGGCGACGACATCGACCGGGACGAGCTGGCCCGACTCGTGGCCGGCGCCTACGCCGGGTTCGACCACCCCGAGGTGGTGCCCCTGCGCCCGCTGGAGGACGGCCTGTGGCTGCTGGAGCTCTTCCACGGCCCGACGCTCGCCTTCAAGGACATGGCCCTGCAGGTGGTGGGCCGGCTGCTCGATCGGGAGCTCGCCCACCGCGACGAGCGCGCCACGGTCATCGTGGCCACGTCGGGTGACACGGGCTCGGCAGCCATCGAGGCGTGCCGCGGCCGTGACCGCCTCGACATCGTCGTGCTCCATCCCCACGGGCGGGTGTCGGACGTGCAACGCCGGCAGATGACCACGGTGCACGACCACAACGTCTGGAACCTGGCGGTGGAGGGCACGTTCGACGACTGCCAGGACCTCGTGAAGGCCCTGTTCGCCGACGCGGTCGCCCGCGAGAAGCTGCGGCTCACCGCCATGAACTCGATCAACTGGGCCCGAGTGCTGGCCCAGATTCCCTACTACGTGCGCTGCGCCGCCCTGCTCGGTGGCGCCGGCCCGGTGGACGTGACGGTGCCGACCGGGAACTTCGGGAACATCTACGCCGCCTGGGGAGCCCGGTCGTGCGGGGCCGGCCTCGGCCGGCTGGTGGTGGCGAGCAACCGCAACGACATCCTCACCCGCACCCTCGAGACCGGCGTGATGGCGACGGAGGAGGTGCACGCCACGCTCAGCCCGGCCATGGACATCCAGGTGTCGAGCAACGTCGAGCGGCTGCTCTACGAGCTGCACGACCGCGACGGGACCGCGGTCGCCGAGGCGATGCGAGGCTTCCGGGAGAGCGGCAGCCTCCGCCTGGCGCCGGCGGCGTGGGCGCGGCTGCGGGCGGCGTTCGCCGGCGAGCGCGTCGACGACGAACGCACGCTGGCCACGATCGCCGAGGTGTACCGCGAGCACTCGGTGCTGATCGACCCGCACACCGCCGTGGGCGTCGCCGTGGCCCGCACGCACCGCTCAGCCGACCGGCCCATGGTCGTGGCCGCCACCGCCCACCCCGCCAAGTTCCCCGACGCCGTCGAAGCGGCCACCGGGGTCAGCCCGCCGGTCCCCGGCCGGCTCGCGGCCGCCCTCGAGGCGCCCGAGCACTACGACGTGGTGCCCGCCGACCTCGGCTCGCTGCGCGCGGCCCTCGAGTCCCGGTTCGCGTGAACCCGGGCGCGTCGGCCAGCATGGTCGGCGTGAAGTACGTGGTCTGCGTGCCCGACGGCTGCGCCGACGAGCCCATCGACGAGCTCGGCGGCCGGACGCCGCTCGAAGCCGCCCACCTGCCCACCTTCGCCGCCCTGGCCGCTCGGGGTGAGGTGGGGCGGGCCGCCGTCATCCCGCCGGGCATGCCGCCGGGCAGCGACGTGGGGAACATGAGCATCCTCGGCTACGACCCCGCCGAGTTCCACACCGGCCGGGCTCCCATCGAGGCCGCGGCCATGGGCATCCGCCTGAAGCCCGACCAGGTCGCCTACCGCTGCAACCTCGTCACCGTCGGCGACGACGGCACCATGCTCGACTTCGCCGGTGGGCATCCCGCCACCGAGGACGCGGCCGCGGTGATCGAGGCGCTCCAGGCCGAGCTCGGCGGCGAGGTCTCGTTCCACGCCGGGGTGCAGTACCGCCACGTGATGGTGGCCCCCGCGGCGTGGGCCGACGCCACCTGCGTGCCGCCCCACGACCTGAGCGGCCGGCCCGTCGAGTTGCCCACGGGTCCAGCGGCGGCGCACCTCGTCGAGCTCATGCAGGCGTCGCGCGCCGTGGTCGGGCGCTTCGGGGGGAAGGCCAACCAGATCTGGCTCTGGGGCCAGGGGCGGGCGCCGCAGCTGCCGGCGTTCCGCGACCGCTTCGGGCTCAGCGCCGGCCTGGTCACCGCCGTCGACCTGCTGCGCGGCCTGGGCGCGCTCACCGGCATCGAGGTGGTCGAGGTCGAGGGCGCGACCGGCTGGTACGACACGAACTACGAGGGCAAGCGGGACGCGGCGCTCTCGACGCTGGCCGCGGGCGCCGACCTGTTCGTGATCCACATCGAGGCGTCCGACGAGGCGGGCCACGCCGGCGACCTCGGCGAGAAGATCGCCGCGCTCGAGAACTGGGACCGCCGAGTGCTCCTGCGGCTCGTTGAGGGTCTCGACGAGCTCGGCCCCTGGCGCATGCTGATCGTGCCGGACCACGCCACCCCCGTCGCCAAGCGGACGCACACCAGCGACCCCGTCCCGTGGCTGCTGGTCGACTCGACCACGCCCGGGAGGGGCGGCGAGTTCACCGAGCGCGGCGCCGCCACCGCCGCCGTCGTGCCCGGCCACGAGCTGATGGGCCGCCTGGTCGGCGCCCATCGCCCGCCCGCGGCCCCGTGACCTCGCCTCGCCCCCTCGAGGCCTGCTACCGCCACCCGCAGCGGGAGACGGGCGTGTCGTGCGTGCGCTGCGAGCGCCCGATCTGCCCCGACTGCATGATCACCGCCCCGGTCGGGTTCCAGTGCCCGAGCTGCGCCCGCTCGGGGCCCCGCACCTACACGGCGGCGGACCTGCGGCGCTCCCCCCGCGTCACCCAGGTGCTCGTCGGCGTCAACGCCGCGGTCTTCGTGGCCACGCTGGCAGGCGGCGCCGACCTCGGCGGCGGCCAGGCCGGAACCCTCCTGCGGGACGGGGCGTTGTTCGCGCCGGCGGTGGAAGCCGGCGAGTGGTGGCGGATCGTCACCTCGGGCTTCCTGCACTTCGGCGCGTTCCACCTCGGCTTCAACCTCCTCGCGCTGTGGATCCTCGGCTCGATGATCGAGCCCGCGGTCGGCGCCACCCGCTTCGCCGCCGTCTACGCCGTGTCGCTCCTCGCCGGCTCGTTCGGGGCGATCCTGCTCGCGCCCGGCGCCTTCACCGCCGGCGCGTCGGGCGGCGTGTTCGGCCTGATGGGCTGCGCGGTCGTGGGGATGCGCCGGCGGGGCATCAACGTCATGGAGTCCGGGCTCGGCGTGTGGCTGCTGCTCAACCTGTTCATCACCTTCGCCGTGCCCGGCATCTCCATCGGCGGTCACCTGGGCGGACTCCTCGGCGGTGCCCTCGCCGGCCTGCTCGTGTTCGAGGTGGGAGACCGGCTGCGGGGTGCGGCCGCCCTGGCCGTCCCGGTCGCCGGTTGCGCCGTGCTGGCCGCCCTCGCCGTGGCGGGAGCGCTCGGCGTGGCCCACGGCGCGATCCCCGCCTGGGGCTGAGCTCGCGAGCGAGCCCGCTCGACGAACGGCCTGCGTCGGCGGGTCCCGCGGGCCGGTACACTGGGGCGTCCCCGTCGGTCGAGCCCCAAGGACCCCCGCGCTGTGCGGACACTCGTCCTGGTCGACGGCGAGCACTACCCTCCGGTCGTCGCCGCCGCCATCGACTCCCTTCCCCAGCACATCCCCGGTTGCCGCGTCGTCGCTGCCGCGCTCCTCGGCGGCACCGAGAAGCTGCGCGACGGCGACGTCCCCGAGGTGGGCGTACCGGTCGTGCGGGCCGAGGGGGGTCCGGAGGAGGCGCTCGTCGCCGGGCTCGAGCGGCACCGCCCGGCGCTCGTCGTGGACCTGTCCGACGAACCCGTCCTCGACGCCCGGCTGCGCATGCGGCTCGTCGGGCGCTGCCTGGCCGCCGGGGTGCGCTACCGCACCGCCGACGCCACCTTCGATCCGCCGGCGCGGCCGCGGCTGGCGACCAAACCGGCCGTCGCCGTCATCGGAACGGGCAAGCGCACCGGCAAGACCGCGGTCTCGGCGCAGCTGGCGCGGGTGCTGGCGGCGCGCCACGAACCGCCTGTCATCGTCGCCATGGGACGCGGCGGACCGCCCGATCCCGAGGTGATCGACCCGGAGCGCTTCGACCTGACCCCGGAGGGGTTGCTCGCCCTGGCCGACAGCGGACGGCACGCCGCCAGCGACCACCTCGAGGGCGCGCTCATGGCCCGGGTGGTCACCATCGGCACCCGCCGCTGCGGCGGCGGCTTCGCCGGTGCGCCCGTCGACGCCACCGTCGGGCAGGGCGTGGCGATCGCCAACGGGCGGGACGAGGGCCTCGTCATCCTCGAGGGGAGCGGC
This sequence comes from Actinomycetota bacterium, assembly GCA_004366205.1. Taxonomy (GTDB): domain Bacteria; phylum Actinomycetota; class Acidimicrobiia; order Acidimicrobiales; family CADCSY01; genus SIRW01. Next base: position 14,716 of record SIRW01000065.1, read on the forward strand.
CAGGCGATCCCGCCCGTGCGGGCCGACGCCACGATCTGCGTGGTACCGGCCGGCGCCGATCCCGAGCTCGTGACGGGCTACCTCGGCGGCTACCGGCTGTTGCTGAGCGATCTGGTCGTCATTACGATGTGCGAGCAGCCGCTTGCCAACACGGGCGTGGTCACCGCGATCGAGCGGGACGTCCGGGGGCTGGCACCTGGGGCCAAGGTCGTGCACACCGTGTTCCGGCCCTTCCCCCTCGAGCCGATCACCGGGCGACGGGTCGTCTACGCGACCACGGCGCCGGCGTCCGCCGGTCCCGCGTTGACAGCGCATCTGGAATCCGAGCACGGATGCACGGTCGTCGGCACCTCCCACCACCTCTCGAACCGCCCGGCGTTGACGGAGGACCTGGAGGCGGCGGGAGACGCCGAGGTGCTGGTGGTCGAGCTCAAGGCAGCAGCGGTCGACCTCGCCGTGCGGGTGGCGCTCGAACGGGGGATGCACGTGGTGTTCTGCGACAACCGGGCGGTGACGGTGGGCGGGGACGGCGACCTGGACGACCTGACCCTCGGCGTCGCCCGGACGGCCCGGCAGCGGTTCGACGACCGCGCCCACCCTGACCTCGACGACCACGACGAGCGCCAACCATGACCCAGGCGACCCAGCGACCGGTGCTGGTCAGCGACCACGAGCACGAGCTGCCCTACTCGAAGGGGCTGATGGCCTCGTCGATCATGGCCACGGGCCTGGCGCCGGGCCGCGCATTCCACGTGGCCGAGGTCATCGAGCAGCGGCTGCACGACCGCGAGTGCCCCACCGTCACCCGGGCCGAGCTGACCGATCTGGCGCTCGAGGTGCTGCGGGAGGAGGTCGGGCCCCGCTACGCCGAGACGTACGCCAAGTGGAACCTGGTGAAGCACCTGGACGAGCCGCTGGTCGTGCTGGTCGGGGGCGCGACCGGGGTCGGCAAGTCCACGATCGCCACCATGCTCGCCAGCCGCCTGGGCATCACGCGGGTGATCCCCACCGACGCCGTGCGCGAGGTCATGCGCGCCATGCTGACGCCCGACCTGTTCCCGACGCTGCACACCTCGTCGTTCGAGGCCGAGCGGATGGTGCGCCACCCGGTGCCCGCCGACGCCGACCCGCTGATCGTCGGGTTCCGCGAGCAGGTCGGTGCCGTCGCCGTGGGGGTCGAGGCGCTGATCGAGCGGGCCGCCGAGGAGCGCTCCGACGTGATCATCGAGGGCGCCCACCTCGTGCCCGGGTTCCTCGACCTCGAGCGCTTCGCCGGGCGTGCCGTCGTCGTGCCGCTGCTCGTCACCGTCGACGACGAGGAGCTGCACCGCAGCCACTTCGTCGCCCGGGGCACGACCCAGCGCCCACCCGACCGCTACCTCGCCGCCTTTCCCAGCATCCGCAAGCTGCACCGCTACACCCGCTCGATGGCCCTCCAGCACGGCGTCCCGGTGGTGCCCTCCTACAACCTCGACGCCACCCTCTCCCACGTGATCGACCTGGTCGTGCAGCAGGCCTTCCGGGCGGTCCCCGAACGACACGGCGACAGCGGCGGCCACGCCGAACCCGAACCACGAAGGGAAGCACCATGACATCGGAGCACCAGCTCGAACGCTCGGTCCTCGAGCGCAAGGAGCGTGACGAGCTGCAGCAGATCGCCCGGGCCCTGGGTGCCGAGCCTCCCTCCCGAGCCCGCAAGGCCGACCTCGTTGCCCTCATCCTCGAGAAGGCCGGCGTCACGAGCGGCAACGGCGAGGACGGGGCGGGTGCCACCGCGGACGGCTCGGCCGCCGAGGGTGGCGCCAAGGCCGGGGCCGGCCGGAACCGAGGTGCCGGCGACGACGAAACCGGCGGCAAGGACAGGGCCGGCGACCGCTCCGCCGGCGACGAAGGGGCGGGTGCCGCCGGCGACGCCGGCGAGGCCGACGCGGGCGAGCCGGCCGGACGGGTCGACCGCGCCGACGGGGGCGACGCCGAGGCTCGCGAGGGCGACGACGGCGACGGCGCCGGCAAGGAGGAGGCCCGGGACGATCAGCAGGACCAGCACCAGCAGGGCGACCAGGGCGAGCCGGGCAACCGGCGCCGGCGCCGCCGTGGGCGCGACCGCGATCGTGACCGTCCCGACGAGCCGTTCCAGGGCGAGCCCGTCGAGTGCGCGGGCACCCTCGACCTGCGTGACGAGGGCTACGGGTTCCTGCGCACGCAGGGGTACCTGCCGACGCGCGACGACGTGTACGTCTCGGTCAAGCAGGTGCGCCAGTTCGGCCTCCGCAAGGGCGACCACCTCACCGGGGCGAGCCGGCCGGCCGGGCGCAGCGAGAAGAACCCGGCGCTGCTGCGCATCGACACCGTCAACGGGCGCGACCCCGAAGAGGCGCGGCGCCGGCCCCGCTTCGAGGACCTGACGCCGCTGTTCCCCGACGAGCGGCTGCGCCTCGAGGTGCCCAACGACCCGATGAACATGACGGCGCGCATCGTCGACCTCATCGCGCCGATCGGCAAGGGACAGCGCGGGCTGATCGTGTCGCCGCCCAAGGCGGGCAAGACGACGGTCATGAAGCAGATCGCCCGCTCGATCGAGACGAACAACCCCGAGGTGACCCTCATCGTGCTGCTCGTCGACGAGCGGCCCGAGGAGGTCACCGACATGCGCCGTTGGGTGCAGGGCGAGGTCGTGGCCTCCACCTTCGACCGCCCCAGCGAGGAGCACACCCAGGTCGCCGAGCTCACCATCGAGCGGGCCAAGCGCATGGTCGAGTACGGCGAGGACGTGGTGATCATCCTCGACGGCATCACCCGCTTGGCCCGGGCCTACAACCTGGCCGCCCCGGCCACCGGTCGCATCATGTCGGGCGGCGTCGACTCGGGGGCGCTGTACCCGCCGAAGAAGTTCTTCGGGGCCGCCCGCAACGTGGAGGAGGGCGGCTCCCTCACGATCCTGGCCACCGCCCTCGTGGAGACCGGCTCGAAGATGGACGAGGTGATCTTCGAGGAGTTCAAGGGCACCGGGAACATGGAGCTGCGGCTCGACCGGCGCATGGCCGAGCGCCGCGTGTACCCGGCCATCGACGTCGATGCCAGCTCGACCCGCCACGAGGAGCTGCTGTTCGACCGCAAGCAGCTCCAGCAGGTGTGGAAGCTGCGGCGGGTGCTGTCGGGCCTGGGCGAGGGCGGCGGGGGCGCGGCCGGCCTCGAGATGCTCATCGACCGGCTGAAGACGTTCAAGACCAACGACGAGTTCCTGACCGAGGTCGCCAGGGCCGCCCCCGGCGGCTGATGGGGCAGGGCCGCCCCCGGCGGCTGATGGGGCAGGGCCGCCCCCGGCGGCTGATGGGGCAGGGCCGCCCCCGGCGGCTGATGCGGCAAGCCTGGCCGGCTCGCCGTTTTGCGGTCCGGTCCGGCAGAATGGAGCCACCATGAAGGCCGACATCCACCCCGAGTACACCGAGTCCCACGTGCGCTGCTCGTGCGGGAACACCTTCACCACCCGCAGCACGGGTGGCGACCTGCGCGTCGAGCTGTGCAACGAGTGCCACCCGTTCTTCACCGGCAAGCAGAAGCTGGTGGACTCGGGCGGTCGGGTCGAGCGCTTCGAGCGCCGCTACGGGCGGCGCAAGAAGGGCTGAGCGGCACCGCCGGGACCGTCGACCGGTCCCGGCTGCTCGCCGCCAAGGCGCGCGCGCTCGTCGCCGCGGCTTTCGGTGACACCGGCGCGAAGGACGCCCCGTTTCCCGGTGGGGCCGCCCTCCGGGCCGGCCGGCGCGGCTGGGTCCTGGCCGACGAACGGCCCGAGCGCGCCCTGGGTGGGGCCCTCGTGTGGGCCCGCCACCACGGCATCGACGAGCTGCACGTCGTCGTGGACGACCCCCGGGCCGCCGGCGTGCTAGCCCGCCGGGCCGGCGCGTTCCGGGCGCCGCCGTCGGTGTGGCGCGTCGAGGAGCGGTCGCTGGTCGCGGCGGCCGCGGCGCCGCACGACGCCGTCCCCGCCCTCGACGAGCGGGCCGACGCCTTCCGCCCGGTGCTGGCCGGCTGCGGCGTCGAGGCGGTCGTCGAGCGGGGCGTGCTGCTCGGCGAGGTGCTGGGCCTCGAGGTCGCCCGGGTGACCGTCGACGGCGCGGGCGCCCGGCTCGAGGTGGGCGTCGGCTACCACGACCGCCTCGCGACCGCGCTCGTCCACCGCGACCTGCCCGATGCCGAGGCGCTGGCGGCGGCCGCCGAGGAGGTCCGCCGCCACCGCCGCCCCGACGGGCCGACCCATCCGCTGCGGCAGCTGTCGCCCGAGCGGTGGCTGCGCACCCGGCTCGTGCGCGCGCCTGGCCTCGTGGGGGCCGAGCACCTCGAGCCGGCCGATCCGGCTGTCCCCCGCCGGGACCTTCTCGAGCCGGCTCCGGCGCCGATGGTGGGGCGGCTCGCCGGCGGTGCACCGGTCGTGGCGGTGGCCTCCGCCGGGGTCGACCTCGACCTCGTACCGGCCGCGGCCGACGCCCGGCTGCTCCACGACCCCGACGCCGTCCTGGTGCTCGCCGTGCCCGAACGGGACGTGCACCCCGCGACCGTCGCCCTCGCCGGCGAGCTGGGCGCGCCCGCCCGGGTCGTCGGGGTGCCGCCGGTAGCCTGAGCGCGTGATCGAGCGCCTGGCCGGGCTGGAGGACGAGTTCGCCGCCATCGAGGCGCGCCTCGCCGACCCCGACGTCTTCGCCGACCAGGAGGCCTACGTCGCCCTCACCCGCCGGCACAAGGAGCTCGAGCCGGTGGTCGACGCCGCCCGCCGCTACCGGCAGGCGATCTCCGATCGCGACACCGCCCGTGAGCTGCTCGGCGACGCCGCCGGCGACGACCGCGACGTCGTACGGGCCGAGATCGACGAGGCGGAGGCGACCATCGCCCGGCTGGAGGACGAGCTGCGGGTGCTGCTGTTGCCCCGCGACCCCAACGACGGGCGCAACGTCATCGTCGAGATCCGCGGGGCCGAGGGCGGCGAAGAGGCGAACCTGTTCGCGCGCGACCTGTTCGAGATGTACCGGGCCTACGCCGGCCGCCAGGGCTGGACGATCGAGGTGCTCTCCTCGGCGGCCTCCGACATGGGCGGGCTCGACGAGGTCACGTTCCTCGTGAAGGGCGACTCGGCGTGGACGCACCTCAAGCACGAGGGGGGGCCGCACCGGGTCCAGCGGGTGCCGGTCACCGAGTCGCAGGGCCGGGTGCACACCTCGTCGGCGACGGTCACCGTGCTCCCCGAAGCCGAGGAGGTCGACGTCCAGATCGACCCCAACGACCTCGAGGTCGACGTGTTCCGGTCGTCGGGACCCGGCGGCCAGAGCGTCAACACCACCGACTCGGCCGTGCGGATCACCCACAAGCCCACGGGCCTGGTGGTGTCCATGCAGGACGAGAAGAGCCAGATCCAGAACCGGGCCAAGGCGCTGCAGGTGCTGCGGGCCCGACTGCTCAAGCTGGAGCAGGACCGGCAGAACGCCGCGCTCTCCGAGCAGCGGCGGGGCCAGATCGGCGGCGGGGGCCGGTCGGAGAAGATCCGCACCTACAACTTCAAGGAGAACCGGGTCACCGACCATCGCATCGGGCTCACGATCCACAAGCTCGACCGGGTGCTGGCGGGAGAGCTCGACGAGGTGGTCGACGCCCTGCTCGCCGACGAGCGGGCCCGGCAGCTCCGCGACGGCGACCCGCCGGCCGCCTGACCGTGACGGGGGCCGGATCGGCCGGCGCCGCGCCGCTCACGTGGCGGGAGCTGCTGGCGGAGACCACCGAGCGCCTCGGATCGGAGCTCGACGCCCGGCGCATCGTCGAGCACGCCGCCGGCCGCAGCGCCGCCGAGCTGGCGCTCGGCCTCGACGAACCGGCCACGACGCGGGCCGTCGCCCACCTCGACGCCATGGTGGAGCGCCGCGCCGGTGGCGAGCCCCTGCAGTACGTCGTGGGCCGGTGGGGGTTCCGGCAGCTCGAGCTGTACGTCGACCGCCGGGTGCTGATCCCCCGGCCCGAGACCGAGGTCGTCGCGGGCGTGGCCGTGGACGAGCTCCGGGCGCTTGCACCGCGTGGCCGGCGGCGCGTGGCCGTCGACCTCGGCACTGGTTCGGGGGCGATCGCCCTGGCCCTGGCCTGGGAGGTCGAGGGCGTCGAGGTGTGGGGTGTCGACCGCTCGGCCGACGCCCTGGCGGTGGCCCGGGCGAACCTGGCCGGGCTCGGCGGCCCGGCAGCCCGGGTCCGGCTGGTGGAGGGAAGCTGGTACGAGGCCCTGCCGCCCGAGCTGTGCGGGCGGGTCGACGTGATCGTGGCGAACCCGCCCTACGTCGCCGAGGGCGACGAGCTGCCCCGCGAGGTCGCCGACTGGGAGCCGGCGGCCGCCCTGGTGGCGGGACCGACCGGCCTCGAGTGCCTCGCGGAGATCGTGGCGGGTGCGCCGGGGTGGCTCGCCCGGCCCGGCGCGCTCGTCTGCGAGCTCGCCCCCCACCAGGCCGCCGCCGCCGCCGACCTCGCCCGTGCCGCCGGGTTCGGTCACGTGGAGGTCCGCTCTGACCTCACCGGCCGTGAACGCGTCCTCCTCGCCCGCTCGCAGGGCTGAGGCACCTCCGGTGCCGGGATGGGCCAGCCGCTCACCGGGCTGCGGTCGAGCGCGATCCCCTGCGGCGACTGCTGGGCGCTGTTCGCTGACCCGGCTCCCGGGGTGGCGGGGGTGGCGGCCGGTACGGTTGCCGCATCGACGTCCTGCTGCTCTGCACCGGCAACATCTGCCGCTCGCCGATGGCCGAGGTCCTGCTCCGCGACCGGCTCGAGCAGGTCGGGGTCGAGGTGCACGTCCACTCGGCCGGCCTGCTCGCCGGCGGGCGGCCCGCGAGCGAGCACGGGGTCGCCGTCATGCGGGCGCGCGGCCTCGACCTGACCGGGCACCGCAGCCGGCGCATGACCGCCGAGCTGCTCCGCGATGCCGACCTCGTGATCGCCATGGCCCGGGAGCACGTCCGTGAGGCCGTCGTCCTCGAGCCCGACGCCTTCCCGCGCACCTTCACCCTGCGGGAGCTCGTCCGCCGTGCCCGCGGCCGCCCCCGCCGGCCCGGCGAGCACCTCCGCGACTGGGCGGCGCGCCTCCACGACGGCCGGACGCGCCGGGACCTGCTCGGTGTGTCCAGCGACGACGACATCGCCGATCCCATCGGCGGGTCGCCGCAGCGCTACGCCGCCACCGCGGACGAGCTCGAGGAGCTGATCGGGCGCGTCGTCGAGCTCGGCTGGGGCGAAGGGGCCGGCTGATGCCGGCCGTCCCTGATCCGACCGAGCTGGCCCACCGGCGCGCCGCGGCGATCCTGGACGAGGCCTGGCGGCAGGCCGAGCAGCTCCAGGCCGAGGCCCTCGCCGAGCTCCAGGCCGAGATCGACCGGCGGCTCGCCGACGCCGAGGCCGCCGGCACCCGCATCCGCCGGTCGGCGGAGCGCACCGCCGCTCGGCTCCGGGCCGACGCCGAGGCCGAGATCGAGCGGCGCCGGCGCGAGCTCGCCGCCGAGGCCGAGGCGTTCTGGAACCGCGCCCGCGACGAGGCCGAGACGGTGCTCGCCGAGGCGCGCCAGGCAGCCGACCGGCTCCTGGCCGACGCCCGCGAGACGGCCGACCGGCTGCTCACCGACGCCCGGGCCGCGGCCCGCACCGCGGCCGAGCGCGGCGCCGTCCACCCCGGCGCCGCCCCGCCCGCCGCCCGGGACGAGCTGCCGGACACGATCGACATCACCACGCCCGGCGGGGGAGCCGGCCCGCCGCTCGCCCTCCCGCAACCCGCTGCGGCCCCGCCAGCCGGGCCCCGCGCCCAGCTCGAGATCGTCGTGCTGTGCACGGCCAACATGCGCCGCTCGCCGCTGGCCGCCGCCATGCTCGAGCGCCGGCTCGCCGCCGCCGGGGTGAGCGCCCGGGTGCGCTCGGCCGGGATGCTGGGCGCGGGTCAGGGAGCGAGCCCGGAGGCCGAGGCGGTGGCCGCCGAGAGGGGCCTGGACCTCTCCGGGCACCGCAGCCGCAAGGTCGACGCCGACCTGCTGCGCGGCGCCGACCTGGTGATCGGCATGGCTCGCGAGCACGTGCGGGAGGTCGTCGTGCTGGCCGACGACGTGTTCCCGCGGTCCTTCACCCTGCGGGAGCTGGTGCGACGGGCCGAGGAGCGGGGGCCCCGGGAGCCGCACGAAGCCTTCGCCGACTGGCTGCACCGGCTCCACGAGGGTCGCGTCGTCGAGGACCTGCTCGAGGACGTCGCCGAGGACGACGTCGCCGACCCCGGTGAGGGTTCGTTGCGCCGGCACGAGCGCACGGCGGAGGAGATCGACGGCCTGGTCGCCCGGTTCGTCGAAGCGGCCTGGGGGGTCCCGACCCACCCCCGGCCCGGCCAGGACATCCTCCCCTGGGCGGGCGAGGAGTCCGAGGAAGGCGGCCGCCCCGGGCTGCTGCGCCGGCTGCTGCGCCGCTGACCGGGGCCGGCCGTCTCCGAGGGGGCCGTACACTGGCCGGGACGGAGGAGAACACGATGCGCATCGCCATCGGCGCGGACCACGCCGGGTTCCGGTTGAAGCAGCAGCTCGCCCAGCACCTGAAGGACCTCGACCACGACGTCGACGACCTGGGCACCCACGGTGAGGAGTCGGTCGACTACCCCGACTTCGGGGCCGCCGTCGGGCGCGCCGTCGTCGCCGGCGACGCCGACGTGGGCGTGTGCGTGTGCGGCACCGGGATCGGCATCGGCATGGCCGCCAACAAGGTGCCCGGGGTGCGCGCCGCCGTGGTGCACGACGCCACCTCGGCCCGGCTGGCCCGCGAGCACAACGACGCCAACGTGGTCTGCCTGGGCGCCCGTCTCGTCGGGTCCGCCGTGGCCCAGGACATCATCGACGTCTTCCTCTCGGCGAGCTTCGAAGCCGGCCGGCACGTGCGTCGCATCGACAAGCTCGCAAGGCTCGACGGCCGCGCCTGAGCGCTCCACCACGGCGGGAGAGGAACGCCCTACCCTCGCGGGGGTGACCGCCGACCTCGCGCGCGCCCGTGGCTGACGACCACGACCCCGGCGCGCGCCGCGCCGAACCGCAGGCCGAGGCGGACCGCATCATCGAGGCGGCCCGCGACGAGGCACGCAGGTTGCGCGCCGACGAGCAGTGGTATGCGGGCGAGGACGCCGAGCGCCTCCGCGCCGCGGCCCGCACGGAGGCCGAGCGCATCGTCGCCAGCGCCCGCCGGGAGGCCGACCGGCTGCGCCACGACGCCCTCGCCCGGGCCACCGAGGAAGCCGAGCGCATCCGGGCGGCGGCCGTCGCCGAGATGGAGCGCACGGCCGCCCGCGCCACCGGCGAGGGCGCACCGGCCGGAGGGGGGATGGCCCCCCCGTCCGGCGGCGCGGACCGCCGGGCTGGCGAGCAGGGCGGGGCCGGCTCGGGGCATCCTCCTGGTGTCGCGTCCGGGCACCTGCCCGACGACGGCGTGGCAGAGCGGCTCCTGGCCGAGCAGGTCCTCGCCGAGGCCGAGGAGCAGGCCGAGGCGGTGCGGGCCGCGGCGGGCCGGGAGGCGCTCGAGCTCCTGGTGCAGGCTCGCGCCCAGAGCCAGCGCCTGCTCGACGAGGCCGAGCGCGAGGCCGACCGCCTCCGAGCCTCGGCCGAGCAGGACGCCGCAGCCACGCGGGCGGCAGCCGAGCACGAGGCCGGTGCGCTGCTGGCGGCGGCCGAGCGCGACGCCGCCGCGGTCCGGGCCGGGGCGGCGGCGGCGCGCGACGCCGCGGTGGCGGCTGGGTGGGCCGAGCTCGAGCGGTTGCAGGCCGAGCTGGTTGCCGAGGGCGAGGACGTGGCCGCCGAGGCCCTGGCCGACGCCGAGCGGCAGGCGGCGGCCCGCGTGGCCGAGGCCGAGCGGCAGGCGGCGGCCCGCGTGGCCGAGGCCGAGCAGCAGGCGGCCGATCAGCTGGCCGGCGCCCGGGACGAGGCCGATGCCCTGCGCCGGCAGGCGGCCACCGACGCCGCCGATGTGCGGGCCGTGGCCACCGAGGCCGCCGCCGCCGAGCTGCACCGGGCTCGCGACGAGGCCGATGCCCTGCGCCGGTCGGCCGCCGAGGACGCCGAGGCGGTACGACGCCGGGCCGAGGCCGAGGCGCAGCGGTTGGTGGAGACCGCCCGCGAGCGGGTTGCCGCGCTGCAGGAGGAGCTGCGTGCTCAGCTGCGCTCGGCCGCCCGCAAGGTCGACAACGTCCGCGGCGCGCTGCGCCGGCTGCGCAAGGCCGCCCGGCGGGCCGAGGACCGCCTCGACGGGATCGCCTCAGCCCTCGAGTCGCTCGATGGCGCTGAGGGCCTCGACGACCTCGAGGACGGTGGGCACGGCGAGGGTCGGCCCCGGCTGGGCCTGGTCAACGGCGACCTCGGCGGGCCCGCCTGAGCCGGGCCGGGGACGGGCGCGCCGGTACACTCGGCGCGTCCGGCGTCGCGCGTCCGACGCCCGGCCCTCGGAGCTGTCCGGAGAAGGAGCCCCCGTGCCGATCCCCGACGTCCTCGCCGCCGCCGATCCCGAGGTCGCCGGCATCATCCAGCGTGAGGTCGAGCGCCAGAACACGACCTTGCAGCTGATCGCGTCGGAGAACTTCACCTCGCCCGCCGTGCTGGCGGCGACGGGCTCGGTGCTCACCAACAAGTACAGCGAGGGCTACCCCGGCAAGCGCTACTACGGGGGGAACCAGGTCATCGACGAGGTCGAGGACCTCGCCCGCGAGCGGGTGTGCGCTCTGTTCGGGGCCGAGCACGCCAACGTGCAGCCCCATTCGGGCGCCAGCGCCAACGCCGCGGTGTACTTCGCCCTGCTCGAGCCCGGCGACACGGTCATGGGCATGCGCCTCGACCAGGGCGGCCACCTCACCCACGGCTCGCCCGTGAACTTCAGCGGCCAGGTGTACCGCTTCGTGTCCTACGGGGTCACTCCCAGCGACGAGCGCATCGACTTCGACCAGGTCCGCGACCTGGCCCGGGCCGAGCGCCCGAAGATGATCCTCGCCGGGGCCACCGCCTACCCCCGCGTCATCGACCCCGAGCCGTTCCGGGCCATCGCCGAGGAGGTCGGGGCCCTGTTCCTGTTCGACATGGCCCACATCGCCGGCCTCGTCGCCGGCGGCGTCCACCCCTCGCCCGTCCCCCACGCCGACGTCGTCACCTTCACCACGCACAAGACGCTGCGGGGCCCTCGGGGCGGCTGCATCCTCTCGACCGCCGCCCACGCCGCCGCCATCGACAAGGCGGTGTTCCCCGGCCTGCAGGGCGGCCCGCTCGAGCACGTGATCGCCGCCAAGGCCGTCGCCTTCCGCGAGGCCGCCCACCCCGACTTCGCCGACTACGCCCGGCGCGTCGTCGAGAACGCCGCCGCCCTCGCCGAGGCCCTGGCGGGGGAGGGCCTGCGCCTGGTGTCGGGCGGCACCGACAACCACCTCATGCTCGTCGACCTGCGGTCGGTCGACGCCGAGCTCACCGGCAAGAGGGCCCGGTTGGCGCTCGACCGGGCCGGCATCACCCTGAACGAGAACACCGTGCCCGACGACCCCCGGCCGCCGTACATCACGAGCGGGCTGCGCGTCGGCACCCCGGCGGTGACGACGGCGGGCATGGGCCCCGACGAGATGGCCCAGATCGCCTCGCTCATCGCCCGGGTGCTGCGCGACCCCGCGGGCGAGGACACCGTCACCGCCGTGCGCGACGAGGTCGCCGTGCTGTGCGCCAAGTTCACCCCCTACCCCGACCTGGCCTGAGCGGACGCCGGCAGGAGGGCCGTCGGTGACCAGCTACCTCGTCGTGCTCGGCGTGGCGGTGGCGACCACGTTCGTGCTCACCGAGGTGATGCGCCGGCTCGCCATCCGCACCGGCGCCGTGCAGGACCCCGACGAGCGGCGGGTGCACGAGCGCCCCACCCCCGTCCTCGGCGGGGCCGCCATGTTCGGCGCCTTCCTCGTCGCCATGGGCGTAGCCTGGTTCCTGCCCGAGCTCCGGCCGGTGTTCGAGGGCTCCTCCGCGCCGCTCGGGGTCGTGCTCGCCGCCGCCGTGATCTTCGCCGTGGGCCAGCTCGACGACCTGCGGGAGGTGTCGGCGCCGGCCAAGACCGCGGGCCAGGTGTTCGCCGGCAGCATCCTGTACCTCTTCGGCGTCACCCTGCTGTTCTTCCGGGTGCCCTTCGCCGACTTCGTGGTGCTCTCCCCCGACCTGGCGCCGCTGGTGACCGTGCTGTGGGTCGTCGGGATGGTCAACGCCGTGAACCTCATCGACGGGCTCGACGGGCTGGCCGCCGGCATCGTCGCCATCGCCGCCACGGCCTACTTCCTCTACACCGACCGCCTCACCGACGCCGGCCTGCTCGCCGCGGACAGCCTGAGCCCGCTGCTGGCGGTGATCGTGGTGGGCATCTGCCTGGGCTTCCTGCCCCACAACTTCCACCCCGCCCGGATCTTCATGGGTGACGCCGGGGCCATGCTGCTGGGCCTGTTGATGGCGGCGGCGACGATCATGGTGGGCGGCCAGACCGTCGACCAGTTCAGCGGCCAGACCTTCTTCTTCTTCGCCCCGCTGTTCATCCCGCTGATCATCCTCGGCGTGCCCATCTTCGACACGGCCTACGCCATCGTGCGCCGGGCCGTGCGCCGCACCGGCAGCGTGACCGCCCCCGACAAGCAGCACCTGCACCATCGCCTGATGCGCCTGGGTCACGGGCAGCGGCGCTCGGTCCTGATCCTGTGGGCGTGGACTGCGATCCTGTCGGGCATGGTGCTCTATCCGGCCTACACCGGCCGGGGCAACGGGCTGGTGCCGTTCGGGATCCTCGCCCTCGGCGTCACGCTCTACGCCGTGCTGCACCCCCAGGCGCGGCGCGAGCGGGAGCGGGAGAACGGGCGGGGGAAGCGCCCGGCGCTCACACGCGGAGAACGCACGGCCGCGCCCCGCACCGGCTCGGCACGTCCCGCGCCGCCCGACTAAGGTCCCGCGCCCGTGGCCGGGCGCGCAGACTTGCGGGCGCGGGGGAAGCGCCCGGCGCTCACCAGCGGAGAACGCACGGCCGCGCCCCGCACCGGCTCGGCACGTCCCGCGCCGCCCGACTAAGGTCCCGCGCCCGTGGCCGGGAGCGCAGACTTGCGGGCGCGCCCGGCCCGACCGTAGATTGCGACTGCGTTCACAAAGTCGGTACGAGTCCCTCCGACACGGACCCACGGAGAAGCGAGCGGTTGGACCGCAACGAACGGCGCGACATGTACGACGGCCTGGACGACGGCCTGACCAAGGCCATGGAGGTCGCCATCACCCCGCTGATCTTCGGCGGGGCGGGCTTCCTCCTCGACCGGTGGCTGGGCATCGTGCCCGTGTTGACCATCGCGCTGTCGATCTTCGCCCTGTGCGGCGTGTTCGTGAACATGTGGTACCGCTACGACGCCGAGATGAAGCGCCACGAGGAGGAGCGCCGCGCATGGGCGGATCGCTCGTAGCGCCCGTCGAGGGCCACGCGCCGGAGCCCGAGCTCGCCCGCGACCTCGCCAAGCGCGGCGTGTTCGTGGCGCCGGCGATCCTCGTCGCCGCCTTCATCGGCTGGGGCCTCGACGGTGCGCTCTCGGCGGGCTACGCGCTGGCGCTCGTCGTCGCCAACTTCCTGCTCGCCGCCGCCATGCTCGCCTGGGCGGGCCGCATCTCGCTGGCCCTGCTGATGGCCGCCGCCCTCGGGGGCTACGTGCTGCGGCTCGTCTTGATCTTCGCCGCCGTCATGGTCGTGCGGAACATGGGCTGGGTGGAGCTCGTCCCCCTCGGGCTCACCATCATCGTCACGCACCTGGGGCTGCTCTTCTGGGAGATGCGCTACGTCTCCGCCAGCCTCGCCTATCCGGGACTGCGCCCGTCGCCGGCGGGCGCGAGGAAGGAGTAGAAGCCGCCCGTGCGCGTACTCGCTGCAGCCGCCAACGGTGGGGTCCACTTCCCCACGCTCGAGGAGCTGGTCGTCTGGCCGTCGTTCCTGTTCGAGGGCACGCCCTTCGCCGTGAACAAGGTCGTGCTCGTCATGTGGTTCGCCTTCGTGCTGACCCTGCTCATGTTCTGGATCGCCGGCCGGCAGGCCCAGATGGTGCCCCGGGGGATCCAGAACATCACCGAGGCGAGCATCGACTTCATCCGCAACGGCGTGATCATGCAGACGATGGGCCCCTCGGGCCTCTACTGGACGCCGTTCCTCACGGCGCTGTTCTTCTTCATCTTCTGGTCGAACATCTTCAAGGTCATCCCCCCGTTCATCATGCCGGCCACCGGCCGCATGGCCCCCCCGGCGTTCCTCGCCCTGATGGTGCTGGGCATCGTGATCGGCATCGGCATCAAGTACCAGGGCGTCGTCGGCTACCTGAAGTCCAACCTGTTCCCCCCGGGCGTGCCCCCGGCGCTCTACATCCTGGTGACGCCGATCGAGCTGGTCTCGAACTTCTTCGTCCGGCCCTTCAGCCTGGCGGTCCGTCTCTTCGCCAACATGCTCGCCGGGCACATCCTGATCGCCACCTTCGCCGTGCTGTCCGCCGCGCTGTGGGTGTCGAGCTGGCAGGTCGCCTTCCTGCCGCTGCCTGCGGTGATGCTGCTCCTCGTGCTCCTGTTCGAGGTGCTGGTGTCGACCCTGCAGGCGTACATCTTCGTGATCCTCACCGCCGTCTACATCGGCGGGGCAATGCACCCCGAGCACTAGGAGAGGGAAACCCCAATGGACGTCCTTGCACAGATCACCGCCGACGGCGAGCAGCTCATCAGCTTCGGTGAGGCGCTCGGCGCCGGCTTCGCCTACGGCCTCGCGGCCATCGGTCCGGCCATCGGCATCGGCTACCTCGCCGGGCAGTCGGTGCAGGCCATGGCCCGCCAGCCCGAGGCGGCCGGCATGGTGCGCACGACGATGTTCCTGGGCATCGCCTTCACCGAGGCGCTCGCCCTCATCGGTTTCGTCGTGTTCATCCTCCTGAAGTTCGCCTGATCCGACCGTCCGCCAACCGCGACCTGGGAGTCACGCATGTTGCCAGCCAGCATCCTGGTGCTCGGCGCCGAGAACCCGATCCTGCCGGACATGGCAGAGCTCGTCTGGGTGACCATCACGTTCCTGTTGATGCTCATCCTGTTCGTGAAGTTCGGCTTCCCCGCCGTGAAGAAGACGATGGACGAGCGGGCCGAGAAGATCCGCGAGAGCCTCGACGAGGCCGAGCAGGCGCGCGCCGACGCCCAGCAGGTGCTCGAGCAGTACCAGCGTCAGGTCGCGGACGCCAAGGGTGAGGCGGCGCGCATCATCGAGGAGGCCCGCCAGACCGCCGACGCCGTCAAGCGCGACCTCCAGGCCCGGGCCGAGGCCGAGATCGCCGAGATGCGCCAGCGCGCCACCGAGCAGATCGCGGCCGAGCGCGACCGGGTCATGTCGGAGATCAGCGACCAGGTGAAGTCGCTCGCCATCGAGCTCGCCGAGCGGGTCGTCGAGGCCAGCCTCGACCGCGAGGCCAACCTC
>SIRW01000066.1 GCA_004366205.1 Actinomycetota bacterium
CCTCGGGGTCGTCGCCGAGGAGGTAGCGGGGGCCCGGTCCCATGGCGCCCGCCCGGTCGTCGGGGTTGAGCAGCCGGCACGCCCGGAGCGACAGGCAGCCGCAGCCGATGCACGAGCTCAGCTGGTCCCGGAGCCGCTCCAGCGTGGCGATCTGCTCGTCGAGCCGCGGGCGCCAGGCCCGCGACAGGCGCTCCCAGTCGCGCTGGTTCGGCGCCCGGTCCTCCGGGAGGGTGGCGAGCGCGTCGCGGATCTCCTCCAGCGAGAGCCCCACGCGCTGGGCCACCCGGATGAAGGCGATGCGCCGGAGCTCGACGGGGTGGTACTGGCGGTGGCCGCCGTCGGTGCGGTCGGCGTGGATCAGGCCCTCCGCCTCGTAGAAGCGCAAGGTCGACGCCGGCACGCCGGTGCGTCGTACCACCAGGCTGATCGGCAACCTCGTCTCGGTGCTCACGAGACCACCGTCACACACATGGGCCCTTGACCTCAAGTTCACTTGAACTCATAACGTCCGGAGGCATGAGCCTCACGACCCTCTCCCCGACCCGACGAGAGCACCTGGGCTACGACGACCTCCCGTACCTCATGGCGCTCCAGACCGGCGACGAGAAGCACTCGTACGCCGCCACCTCGACGCTCGACGTGCTGTGGGTGCTGTACCACCGGGTGCTCCGCGTCGCCCCGCACCTCGTGAACGACCCCGACCGCGACCGCTTCCTGCTCTCCAAGGGCCACGGGCCGCAGGCGTACTACGCCGTGCTCGCCGCCAAGGGCTTCATCGACGTCGACCTGCTGCCCACGCTCGCCTCCTGGGAGTCACCGCTCGGCCACCACCCCGACCGCGTGCTCGTGCCGGGTGTCGAGGCCGGCAGCGGGTCGCTGGGCCACGGCCTGCCGATCGCCGTGGGCATGGCCCTGGCGCTACGGCAGCGCCCGGTGGACCAGAGCCGCCGGCGGCCGCGGGTGGTGTGCCTCGTCGGTGACGGTGAGCTCGACGAGGGCAGCAACCACGAGGCCATCGCCTTCGCGGGACGGGCCCTGCTCCGGGAGCTCACCGTGGTCGTGGTCGACAACCGGTCGTCGTCGCACGGCTGGCCGGGTGGGATCGCCCGCCGCTTCGCCGTGGAGGGCTGGGACACGGCGACGGTGGACGGCCGCGACCACGACGCCCTCCACGACGCTCTCGGCCCACCGAACGTCGTGCGGCCCCGGGCCGTCGTGGCCACCGTCGAGCGCGAGGGCTCGGACCAGTGAGCGCGGCCATGCGCGACCGCTTCGTCGCGGTGACCGAGGCGCTCCTTGAAGAGGACCCCCGGGTCACCCTCGTGCTCGCCGACATCGCCGTGGACCGCTTCGCCCGGGCCCGCCACCGCATGCCGGACCGCATCGTGAACGTCGGCATCCGCGAGCAGCTGCTCCTCGGCGTCGCCGCCGGGCTGGCCCTGGAGGGGCACCGCCCGGTCGTGCACTCGTACGCGCCGTTCCTGGTCGAACGGCCCTTCGAGCAGGTCAAGCTCGACCTCGGCCACCAGGACGCCGGCGCCGTGCTCGTCAGCGTCGGCGCGTCGTTCGACGCCTCGAGCGAGGGTCGCACGCACCAGGCTCCCGGCGACGTGGCGCTGCTGGACACCCTCGAGGGCTGGACCGTGCACGTTCCCGGGCACGCCGACGAGGTCGAGCGTCAGCTCCGCCGGGCGGTCGCCGGCGACGGACGGGTCTATGTGCGGCTGTCCGCACAGCAGAACGGCGCCGCCCGTGCCGCCGAGCACGACGGGTTCACGGTCGTGCGGCGGGGCAGGCGCGCCACGGTCGTCGCCGTCGGACCGATGCTCGACCCCGTCCTCGCCGCCACAGGGGACCTTGACGTCACCGTGCTGTACGCCGCGACCGTGCGGCCCTTCGACCACGGCACCCTCATGGCGACCCTGACCGCCCCCGCCGTCGTGCTGGTCGAGCCGTACCTGGCCGGTACGTCGGCCGCCGAGGTGGCGACGGCGCTCCTACACGTCCCGCACCAGCTACTGAGCCTCGGGGTCGGACGCGTCGAGCTCCGGCGGTACGGGTCGCCGGCCGACCATGCCCGCGCCCACGGGCTCGACGCCGCCGGCCTGCGGGCGTCGATCGGCGCGTTCGTCGACCGAGCAGCCGCGTGACGTCGCATCGTGGGCCACACGGCGGAACGCCGTCCGGCCGGGTACCCTCGACGGCATGCGCGTACACGGGACGCTGACCGATCCCACGGGCGTGGGACCGGGCGACCACGTGTGCTGGACCTACGAGAGAGCCGGCGAGCGCCGCCGGGTGGTGGCCAACTACCTCGCCGAGGGCGTCGCCCGCGGCGAGCGGCTGGCCTACCTGGCCGACAAGCCGACCGCCGAGGAGCTGCTCGCCGACCTCGAGCTGCTCGAGGGCGCGGCCGAGCTGGCCGAAGGTGGCGACCTGCTGCTCGTGCCCATCCGGGAGGCCTACGCCCCCAACGGGAGCGTCGACGCCCGGGCCCGCATCGACGGGTACCGCGACGCTGCCCGGCTGGCGGTCGAGCTCGGCTATGCCGGGTTGCGCATCGCCGCCGACGCCACGTGCCTGGCGGCCGAGGAGCAGACCCGGCACGCTTTCCTCCGCTACGAGCACCTCGTCGACCACATGATCGCCGGCGAGCCCGTCGTGGCGCTGTGCGCCTACGACCGCGGCCAGCTCGACGCCGAGGTGCTCGCCTACCTCCACTCGATGCACCCGCTCCACCACCACCGCGACATCGACTTCGCCGTCTACGCCGACGACGGCCGTTCCATGCTCACCGGGGAGGTCGACGCCGCCAGCTTCGACCGCTTCAACCTGGCGCTCGAGGCGCTGGTCGAGGACGAGCGGGCCGAGGTCGTGCTCGACCTCGGCGCCCTCGAGTTCATCGACGTCGCCGGCATGCGCGCCCTCGCCGTCACCGGCGAGCGCCTCCGCGGCTCGGGCCGGGCGCTCGTGGTGCGCGACGCCAGCCCGCTGGTGACGCGCTGCTGGGAGATCCTCGACTTCGAGGACAACGGCGGCGTGCAGTTCGTGACGGCGGCCTGACCCGCTCCTGCGGGACCCGCCACGCCGGGCGCGCCGCGCGGGCACGGCAGCGCGAGCATCTGGCATGGACGCTCCCGACTTCACGACGCTCGAGGTCACCGTCGACGGGCCCGTCGGCCGCCTCTGGCTGAACCGGCCCGACAAGCTCAACCCGCTGTCCACGGCGGCATTGGAGGAGCTGGCGGCGGCGGCCCGCTGGTTCGACACCCAGCCAGCGGTGCGCGTGGTGGTCGTCGGCGGGCGGGGTCGGGCCTTCTCCGCCGGCGCGGACGTGAGCAGCTTCGGCGAGCGCGACGCCGGCCAGGCCTCGCCCCGTGACGGCGCCGACGCCGGCCGGCGCATGGCGGACGCCCTGGAGGCGATGGATGCCGTCACGGTCGCCCGCATCCACGGCCACTGCGTGGGCGGCGGGGTGGTGCTGGCCGCGGCGTGCGACCTGCGGG
>SIRW01000067.1 GCA_004366205.1 Actinomycetota bacterium
CCGAAGGACGGCCTGCGGGGGTTCTTCTGGCCCCGACAGCGCTACGACAACGAGGCCCACATGGCGGCCGTGGCGCGCCGCATCAGGTCGACGCTGGCGCCACCGGCGCCGTAGGCCTCGCCGGTGCCGCGACCCCGAACAGCTCGAGGCACGGCCCGAGCCCTTCGATGACGATGTCGTCGCGGCGCCGCGCCCCGAGCCCGGCGAACGCGAGGTGGAGGATGGCGGCCCGCATCTCGGTGCCGATGCCGCGGCCCTGATGGCGCTGACCGATCCACGAGCCCGTGGCGCCCACGCCGAGCCGGGCGAAGTCCTTCGCCCCCAGGCCCTGGACCCCGACCACCTCGCCGTCCACCACGATCACGGGCTCGAACCGCCACGACTCCGGGCGCCACTCCGCCCGCTGCCGCCAGTGCCACTGCAGCACGCCCCGCTCGCGCTCGGGCGACGGCAGCAGGGACCACCCGACGCTGAAAGGCAGGAAGGCAGGGTCGTGGACGCCCTCAGCGGCCACGCGGGCGAGGGCGACGAGGTCGTCGTCGCCCGGGTAGCGGAGCTCCAGCCGGGGTGTGCGGACCCGCAGGTCGAACAGCGGCCAGTACGGATGCGCCATGCCGCAGTGTGCGGCCCGTGCCGGACCCGGACCAGTGATTTCCCCCCGGGCGGGCGCGCCGCGCGCCGCTGCGGCCGTCCGGCGGTGCCGGCGCCAGGCAGACCGGTGCCTATCGTGGCGCCATGACCGTCCCCGCGCCGCCCGGCGGGGCGCCGGGCCCGGCGGGGCCGGCGCCCTCGACCGTGCCACCCGCGCCCGAGGGCCCGCAGCGCCTGGATCCTCGCCAGAAGCAGGTGTGGCGCCTGCAACGGGCGATCGGCGCGGGGGTGGCGGCGTTGCAGGTCGGGGTGGTGGAGGTGATCCTGCGGGCCCGGGACGTCGACCTGCCCGTGCCGCCGGCCGGGGTCCCCGCCGCGGTGCTGGTGGCCGGACTGGTGCTGGCGTGGATCTGGCCGCACCTGCTGTACGAGCGGTGGCGCTACGAGATCGCCGACGTCGCCCTCGAGCTCCGCCACGGCGTGCTGACCCGCACGCACTCGGCGATCCCGTACTTCCGGGTCCAGCACGTCGACATCACCCGAGGCCCGCTCGAGCGCCTGCTCGGCCTCTCCACGCTCGTGGTGCACACGGCCTCGGCGGCCACCGACGCCACCATCCCCGGCATCTCCGTGCACGCCGCCGACTCGCTCCGCGACGTGATCCTGGCCCGCACCGGTGGGGGCGATGCCGTCTGATCCGCCCCCCGGGTGGCCGCCGCCGGGTCCGCCGGAGCCCCCGCGGGACGGTGAGCCGGGTGCCGGCGGGCCCCGGCGGCTGCACCCGGCGACACCCCTGTACGGGATGCTCTCGGCGTTCGGCCGGCTGGGGGTGGTGGTGGCCTTCGTGCTGTTGACCGGCGGGCTGGCCGCCCTGCCCCTGCTGGTGATCCTGGCGGGCGTCTTCGTGCACCGCTACGTCGCCTGGACGCGGTTCAGCTACCACCTCGACGGAACCACGCTGCGGATCGACGAGGGCGTCATCAGCCGTTCCCAGCGCGTCGTGCCGTGCGAGCGCATCCAGAAGGTCGACCTGGTGCAGAACCTGTTCCACCGGATGGGCGGGGTCGCCGTGCTCCGGGTCGAGACCGCCGGCGGGCCCGGTGGTGCCGAGGTCGACCTGGCCGTGCTCGGGCGCGCCGACGCTGAGCAGCTGCGGGCCCGTCTGCTCGCCGCCAAGGCGACCGCCCGCGCTGCCGGCGGGGGATCGACGGCCCCGGACGCGCCCGGCCAGGCGCCGTCGTCACGGTGGTCGCCACCTCCGCCGGCCCCGTCGTCCGGGTGGGCCGCCTCGGTGCCGCCGCCGGCGCCGCTCGACGCCGGTTGGGCCGAGGAGCCCGAGCAGGTGCTGCTGCGCATCGGGCCGGCCCGCCTCGCCCTGGCGGGCGTGACCGGTGCCCAGCTGGCGGTGATGTTCGCCGTCGTGGGCTGGCTCGCCCAGCTGCTGCGCGACGTGCCGCCCCAGCTTCTCGAGGACCTCGACCCCACCACGGTGCAGCCGCCGAGCGAGGTCGTCATCGTCGCCGGGGTCCTCGTGCTGATCCTGCTGTGGATCGGCCTGGCCGCCGGCGCGAGCATCGTCACCGACGCCGGCTACACCCTCGCCCTCGCCGGCGACGAGGTCCGGGTCCGGCGCGGGCTGTTCGAGCAGCGCGAGGCCACGATCCCACTCGGCCGGGTGCAGGTGGTGCGGGTCCAGCGGTCGATCCTGCGGCGGGGGATCGGCATGGCGGCGCTGCGGATCCAGAGCGCCAGCGACGGGGGCAAGGGCGCCCGCGTCACCGTGCCGATCGTGGCGCTCGGCGAGGTCCCCCGCCTGCTCGACGCCCTGCTGCCCGGAGGCGGACCCTCGGGACCCGTCGCCCCGTCGGCCGCCGACCGCCGGCCGGCGTTGGCTCGGCCCCCCCGGGCCGCCCGGCAGCGGGCGATCGTGCGCCGGGTCCTGCCCACCCTGGCCGTCGCCGGTCCGCTCGCCGTGGCCACCCGCCCGTGGGGCCTGCTCGGCCTCCTCGCCGTGGCGCCGGCCGCGGCGCTCGGCGTCGCCTACTACCGCTCGCTGGGCCACGCCCGCCTGCCCGACCACGTGGTGGCGCGGGCCGGGGTGCTGGTGGAGGAGACCGCGGTCGTGCCCGTCGCCAAGACCCAGAGCACCCGCGTCCGGTCCACCTGGTTCCAGCGCCGGCGGGGTCTGGCGACCCTCTACGTCGACGTGGCTGGCCCCGGCCCGACCCCCGCCGTGCGCGACGAGGCCGGCGCCACCGCCGAGGCGCTGCTGCGCAGCGTGGTCGAGGACGAGCGCGTCATCGCCCACGACCCGCTCCGGTAGGGTCGCCGCCCGATGCCCCCCTTCGCCGCCCTCGCCCTGGTGCTCGCCCAGGAGACCACCACGACGGAGGTGCCCCGCGCCGTGGGCGACCCGTGGCCGGCCTGGGTGATGCTGATCATCTTCTTCGCGACCATCGCCGTGGTCGTCGGCGGCGGACTGGTCTTCCGCCACCTCGCTCGACGCTCGGGCTGAGGCCCTTGGAGGAAGCCCAGCACTGCCGTGGGAGATCCGAAGCGCGGCGCGCTCCCGGGAGCGGCCCGCCACTTTGTGGACCCTGAACGTCGACATGCGACGTCGAGGGTCCTGAAAGCGTGGGGGTCGAGGACCGCCCCGACGGGCCGTTCTCCGACGGGTTGGCGAAGTCAGCCGAGCGTGACGGGGATGGCCTCGCGGCCGCGCAGGTTGATGCGACCGTTGGTGGGGGTGTCGCCCGCGAGCTCGAGGTCGGGGAAGCGGCGGATGAGGGTGCCGATGGCGACCTGCCCCTCGATGCGCGCGAGGTGCGCGCCGAGGCAGTGGTGGACGCCGCCGCCGAACGACACGTGCCCGCCGGCGTCGGTCCGGTCGACCCGCAGCTGCTCGGCGTCGTCGCCCCAGTGCTCGGGATCGCGGTTGGCCGAGCCCAGGCAGCCCAGCACGAGCGTGCCCGCCTCGAGCCGGTGACCGCCGTACTCGACGTCCTCGAGCAGGATGCGACGCGTCATCTGCACGGGGCTGTCGTACCGCAACAGCTCGTCGACGGCGGTGGCGTCGAGGCCGGGATCGTCCCGGAGGCGCTCGAGCTGGGCCCGGTCCCGCACGAGGGCCAGCGTGCCGTTGCCGATGAGGTTCACGGTCGTCTCGTGGCCGGCGATGAACAGCAGCGCGACCTGGTCGCTGAGCTCCTCGGCGGAGAGCACGTCGCCGTCGTCCTCGGCGTCGAGGAGCGCGGTCAGCAGGTCGTCGGCCCGGTTCGTCCGCTTCCACTCGATCGCCTCGTCGATGAAGGCGCGCATGCGGATGCCGGCCTCCGCGATGGTCTTGATCATCTCGGGATCGAAGACCGGGTCGAGGTTGCGCACGACCAGCGACGACCACTGCCGCAGCTGGTCGCGGTCGGAGTCGGGCATGCCGAGCATGTCGGAGATGACCTGGAAGGGGAGGGGGAAGGCCAGGTCGGCGATGACGTCCACCTCACCCCGCTCGGCCGCGGCGTCGAGGTAGCCGTCGACCAGCTGCTGGATGCGAGGCCGCAGGCCCTCCATGACCTTCGGCGTGAACGCCTTGGCCACCAGGCGGCGCAGGCGGGTGTGGTCGGGCGGGTCGAGGTTGAGGATCGAGCGCGGCCGCCGCCGCTCGGCGCCGGGGAGCTCGGCGAGCACCTGCTGCTCGATCTGCTCGATCAGCGCGGCCATGGGGCCGGGGTTGGCGTTGCGCTCCTCGACGCTGTGGCGCCCGCGCACGAGGTCGACGACGTCGGCGTAGCGGAACAGCATCCACGCGCCCAGCGGGCTCTGGTGGACGGGATCCTGCTCGCGCAGCGCCCGGTACTGGGCGTAGGGATCCTCGAGGAACCCGGGGTCGAACGGGTTGAACTGCACGGCGGTGTCGGTCACGGAGGCCTCCCCCCTCGGCTCCCGGCGATCATTGCACCGCCCGTGCAGCATGGTCGAGAGCCAGGTGTCACAAGGGTCTGCGCGGTGGTGCGCCTCCGAAACCCTTGCGGGACGCGGGAGATCCTTGACCTGCGGGGCGTTGTCGGCTTCTATGCGCGTGGGCGAACGGCCCACTGAGACCCCGACGCCAGGAGGTGGCGGTGAACAAGTCCGAGCTCGTCGACGAGGTCGCCTCGCAAGCCGGTGTGAGCAAAGCCGATGCGGAGAAGGTCCTCTCGTCCTACTTCGACACGGTGAAGGCGCAGGCCAAGAAGGGCGGCAAGGTGGCGTGGCCGGGCTTCGGCTCGTTCTCGACCACCAAGCGCAAGGCCCGCACCGGGCGGAACCCGCAGACGGGTGCCGCCGTGAAGATCCCGGCCTCCACGGCCATGAAGTTCACGCCCAGCTCGACGCTGAAGGACTTCCTCAACAGCCGCGGTGCGGCCAAGAAGGCGGCGGCCAAGAAGTCGGCGGCCAAGAAGGGCGCGGCGAAGAAGTCGACGGCCAAGAAGGGCGCCGCCAAGAAGAAGAGCGCGGCCAAGAAGGCGACGAAGCGCCGGTAGGCGCGCCCAGCCGCGAGCGATCGGGGGGCCTGCGGGCCCCCCGCTTCGCGCCCGGGCTCAGCCGGTGCCCGGCGCGTCCGGTGCGGGGGCGCGGCCGAGGTACGACTCGACGACCTCGGGGTGGGCGAGCACGGCCGCCGGGGCGCCCTCGGTGATCACCCGCCCGGTGTCGAGCGCGACGAGCCGGTCGGCCAGGCCGGTCACCAGGGGCATGTCGTGCTCGATCACGAGGATCGAGCAGTCCAGGTGGTCGCGGATGTCCCGCAGGATCGGACCCAGGGCCTCGGTCTCGCGCTGCGCGATGCCCGAGGACGGCTCGTCGAGGAGCAGGACCCGGGGACGGGTCGCGAGCTGGATGGCGAGGTCGACCATGCGACGCACGCCGGTCGACAGCTCGGAGACGAACTTGTCGCCGTAGTGGTCCAGGCGCAGCAGCCCGAGGATGTCCTCGGCCCGTCGCCGCACCTTGGCCTCGGAGTCGGCGACGACGGGCAGGTGCAGGACCGCCGGGAGCACCGCGCGCACCTCGACCTCGGCCTCGCACGCGGTGGCCACCGCCTCTCGCACGGTCATGGACGGCCACAGCCGGGCGTTCTGGAAGGAGCGGCCCAGGCCCAGCCCGGCCCGCAGGTGGGGGGCGAGGTGGGTCACGTCCCGGCCGTGCAGCACAACCCGGCCGCCGTCGGCGGCCTGGAAGCCCGAGATCAGGTCGAACACCGTCGTCTTGCCCGCGCCGTTGGGGCCGATCAGGCCGAGGATCTCGCCCTGGTGCAGTCGGAACGACACGCCGTCCACGGCGACCACGCCGCCGTAGCGCTTCGTGAGCCCGACGACCTCGAGGGCGACCTGCCGCTCGCCCACCGGGCTGGTGCCGCGACCGCCGGCGGGCGCTGCTCCCGAGCGCTGGGTCCGGCCGTTCCCGCGGTGGCCCGCGTCGATGCCGGGGCCGGCCTCCGCGCGCGGTGCGTCCGTCGATGCGGAGCCGGCCACGCCGGCGCGAGCGGCTCCTTCCAGGAACATCGAGCGCAACAGGTCCTGGCGCTCCAGCAGGTCGGCGGTGGAGCCGTCGAAGCGGATCTCGCCCTTCTCCATGAACACGGCCCGATGGGCGAGGCGCAGGGCGGCGTGCACCGACTGCTCGACCAGCACGATGGCCGTGCCGTTGGCGTGGATGGCGGGCAGGATCTCGAGCAGCTGCTCGACGACGGTGGGCGCCAGCCCGAGCGACAGCTCGTCGATCAGGAGCAGCTTGGGCCGGGCGATGAAGGCCTGGGCGAGGCTGAGCATCTGCTGCTCGCCGCCGGAGAGCGAGCCTGCGGGAAGCTCCCACCGGCGCCGCAGGACGGGGAAGTACCCGAGCACGGTCTCGGTGGCCCGCTTCACGTGCTCGGGGTCGCGGCGCTCGGTCCAGGCCGCCAGCCGCAGGTGCTCGGCGACGCTGAGCGACGGGAAGATGCCGCGCTCGCCCGGCACCTGGGTGATGCCCAGGCGGGCGCCCTGCACCGAGTCGGTGGCGGTGACGTCGCGGCCGTCGAAGATGACCACGCCCCGGTCGCGGACCACGAGCCCCGAGATCGCCTTCAGCAGCGTCGACTTCCCCGCTCCGTTGGTGCCGAGCAGGGCCACGATCTCGCCGTCGCGGACCTCGAAGTCGACGTCGAACAGCACCTGGGTCTGGCCGTAGGACACGTCGAGGCCCCGCACCACGAGCAGCTTGGGGTCGCCCGACAGCCGGGCCCGGCGCACCTCGGCCATGGCCACGGTGCCCTTGGTGGCCCGGTCGATGTCACCGACGATGAACTTCCCGGAGGTGGCGATCATGTAGGCGCCGAGCAGCTGCACGGGGATGAGCAGCAGCATGGCGGGGCGCAGGCCCCAGCTGTCGGCGAAGCCCCCGACGATCGGCGCGGCGGCCAGCGCGGGGATGATGAAGAAGTTGCCGACGCTGAAGCCCAGCGAGCGCACCCGGGGCGGGACGACGAGCGAGGTGACGGCGGCGATGGCGGGGGCCAGCGACGACCGCACGCCGGCGAGCACGATCTGGCTGCCGATGGCCAGGACCAGGTTGCGGGCGGCGATGAGCAGCAGCAGCGAGCCGGCCGAGAGGGCGGTGAGGATGCCGGTGAAGTACGCCAGCAGCGCGGGGTTGCGGCGCATGAGACGGGTGGCGATGGGGATGCCGACGAGGTAGCCGACGATCTGGGCGGGCTCGGCCAGGGCCGAGATGAAGCCGCGCTGCACCTCGTTGAGGCCGAACTCCTGCTCGTAGAACAGCTGGATCATGGGGGAGAGGCCCACGATGGCGATGGCGACGACCGGCAGCGAGACCCACACGCGCCGCATGGCCCGGACGCCCCACAGCACCCGGACGGCCTCGGAGAAGGTGGCGGGCTGCTCCTCGGTGTCGACGGTCTCGTCGTCGGCGCCGACGGCGCGCCGCTCCTGACCGCCCCGCACCGGCTCGCGCAGGCGCAGCGCCAGCAGGACGAACACGAAGGTGGGGATCGCCAGCAGGATGAACGGCGCCCGCCAGCCCAGGAAGTAGGCGATGGCACCGGCCGCGAGCGGCCCGATGAACTGGCCGACCGAGTTGGCGGCCCGGTGCACGCCGTAGACCGCGGGCCGCACCGTGGGCGGGTACCAGTCGGCCAGCAGGCTGTTGTGCGTCGAGCCGTTCACCGCCCGGCCCAGCCCGGCGCCGGTGCGGGCGACGCCGAGGAGCCCGACGTTGGGCGCCAGGCCGGTGAAGACCGAGAAGCCGCCCCAGGCGGCGGCGCCGGCGACCGAGATCTTGATGCGGTTCCAGCGGTCGGCGAGGTGCGAGAGCGGCACCTCGAGGAACAGCACGGCGAGGGCGACCAGGGAGCTGAGCAGCAGCACGCCCTGGATGCTGAGCTCGAAGTGGTCCCGGATGTTGGGGATCAGGATCGTGAACGCCTCGCGGTCGAGCTCGTCCACGGCGTTGAGCCCGAACAGCACGACGAGCGGGTAGACGGCCTTGCCGCCGGTGATCCGGCGCAGGTCCCAGCGGCCGTAGGTGGGCTCCGCGAAGAGCGGCTCGATGATGGCCTGCTCCTCGGGGGTTGGCTGGTGGGGGTCGTGGGTGCCGTCGCTCACGGCCTCCCTCCCGGGTCGGTGGGCACGGGACCGCCCGACGCCGTGGCCGCGCCGCGCGTGCTGGCGGTCAGCAGCGCCTCGGCCTCGGCGGCGTCGAGCGCTCCCGGTTCACCCGCAACGGCGAGGCCCGACGGGATCGGCTTGGCGCTCTCCACCCGTTCGCCGGCGAGGCTCGCCACGACGATGCCGCGGCGCCTGGCTACGACGCGCAGGTAGCGGTCGCGCAGGTCGTACACGAGGCCGCCCAGGCCCTCGGGCAGGAGGAGCAGCAGGAGCAGCACGCCCACCCCGCCGGCCACGAGCTCCCAGCCGCCGTACAGGAAGAACTCAGCGCCCCGGATGTAGATGGCGCCCATGACGGCGCCGGGAAGCGAGCCCAGACCGCCGATCACGACCATCGAGAACAGCAACAGGCTCGTCTCGGGAGCGAAGGCGTCACCGTGCAGGCCTTTCTGGTTGACGACGTAGATGGCGCCGGCGAACCCAGCGATGGCGCCGGACACGGCAAAGGCCGTCAGCTTGAGGCGGGTGGCGTCGAGCGCCACGGCCTGGGCGGCCAGCTCGTTGTCGCGAACGGCCACGATGGCCCGGCCGGTGCGGCTCGACCGCAACCCCTTGACGGCGGCCAGCACCAGCAGCAGGCCGGCGAGGGCGAGGAAGTACATGCTGCGCTCGGTCTCGAGGGGGATGCGCCCGAGCAGCGACGGTCGCTCGATGCGGCGCTCGATGAACCACGGCACGTACCGGTGCTGGAGGAAGAACGTGTGGGACGTGACGGCGAAGGCCAGCGTCGTCACCGCGAGGAACGGGCCCCGGACCCGCAGGGCGGGCAGGCCGAGCACGACGGCGATGACGCCGGCGACGGCCATGCCCGCCAGCGTCGCCAGCAGGACGTCCCAGTCGTGCCGGCCGTACAGCACCGCGGTGGTGGCGCCGCCGAAGCCGACGAGCGCGAACTGGCCGAGGCTGATGTGGCCCGCCCAGCCCGTCAGCACGAACAGCGACACGGCGACGATGGCGTACACCAGCACGATGGCGGCGGCGCCGGTCTCGCTGGGACTGGCCACGAACGGCAGGCCCAGCGCCGCCACGAGCAGCAGCGCCTTGAGCCCGCCGAACCCGACGCGCACCTCGGGCAGGTGGCGCAGCTCGGCCGGCGTCGGCCGCACCTCGCGGAACGCCCGCCACGAGGTGATGCCGGTCTCGGCGACCCGGGAGAACAGGTCCCGCTGGGTGAGCAGGGCGCCGAGGATGACGAGGATCAGCATCCCGTCGACGATCGTGGTGTTCGACCAGTTCCAGACGACGGTCTCCTGGAACACGCCCAGGGCCACGGCGGCCAGCGCGGCGCGGGGCAGGCTCTCCATGCGGGCGAGCACGGCGGCCGCCAGGGTGAACAGCAGCAGCGAGCTGCCCCCGCCGGACACGCCGGCGAAGGAGGTGAAGCCGACGATCGGGATGCGCAGCAGCACGGCCAGCGCCGACAGCACCGCGGCGGTGGCCCACACCATCGTCGAGAGCGCCGGCACGGGGATGCCCAGCAGGCCCGCCCGGTCGGCGTTGTCGGCCGCCGCCCGGATGCCGGCGCCGTAGTCCGTGTAGCGCAGGAAGGCGGCGATGCCGGCCATGACCAGCGGCACGAGCACGATCGCCAGCCCGTGGTTGGCGTTGAAGATCACCGGGAACGCGGTGAAGCGGGCCTCGACGGGGACGGCGAAGCGGCCCGTGGCCGGGCCGCTGAACAGCATGGGGATGATCATCGACGCGCCCGCCAGCACCTGGGCGAGGGCGATCGTGGCGACGGCGACGATCAGGCGCGGCGCGTTGCGGAACCGGCGCATGATCGTGGCGTCGACGACGGCGCCGAGCACGGCCGCCATGGCCAGGCCCGCGGCCACCGCCGCGAAGAAGTTCCAGTGCCAGTGCACGACGAACACGATCGCCAGCACGGCGGCGACGCTGCCGAACTCGGCCTGGGCGAAGTTGATGACCCGGTTGGCACGGTAGACCAGCACCAGGCCGATGGCGTTCAGGGCGTACAGCGAGCCGAAGACGACGCCGAGCACCACGATCCCCGCCGGCAGGCCGCGTGGCAGCAGCCCGTCGGCCACCAACCAGGCCGGCACGACCGCCACCGCCGCGGCCAGGCCGCGCCAGGCGCTTCGCACGCTGCGCACGCCGGGCTCCGCCCCTGCTCAGCCCCGGTCGCGGTCGGGGTAGACCGGCGGGTCCTCCTCGGGCCACTCGCCGTTCGTGAAGCGGCGCCCGTCGTAGGTGGCGATCCACCGCCCTCGCAGCGACTGGTCGTGCTCGTTCGGTGCCGGCGGAGCGTTGCCGTCCCAGTAGACCTCGCGCGAGTCGATCACGCCGGTGTGGCTGTTCGCCCAGCTCCACCGCCCCACCGGGTAGTCCGGGGCGCCCATCTCGGGCAGGGACCGCACGCCCGCCGCCATGTTCTCCGGCGTCAGGTCGGGCCCGGCCGCCTGCAGGAAGTTGAAGATCTGGACGTAGGTGTAGAACGACCCGGTGGTGCCCGGTGGGATGTCGTCGCCGCCGTGGAGCTGGGCGTAGAGGTTCCCCGGCTCGGTGCCCGGGCCGTAGATCATCTCGGTGGCGTTCAGGTGGCTGATGCCGAACATGTGCCCGTCGGCGTGACGCTGGTCGTAGGAGCGGCCGAAGTTGTCGGTGTCCATGCCGGCGGTGCCGATGATGACCCACTCGGGGAAGTACTCCTGCTCGGTCGCCGAGCTGGTGAGCATGCCGATCGAGATGGGGTCGGCCGCCAGCACGACCGTGGTCACGCCCTCGGCCTTCCACTGCACGACGGCGCGGGCGGCCTGCTCGGCGAAGCGGGAGATGTCGAGCGCGTAGCGGACCACGAGCCCCTGCTCGACGCCGTACTCCTCGCGCATGATCTGGCCGGTCAGCTCGTTGCAGTGCACGTACTGCTCGTTGTCGGGGCTGTAGCTGCCGAACACCCGGGTCCGGGTGCGCAGCGCGGGATCGCCGGCGTGGACGGCGGGTCTGCCGTGCAGGCGCTTGGCCACGTACTCGGCGACCTGGGCGGCGATGTACTCGCAGTTCATCGTCGTGTTCCACACGTAGGGGTGCAGGTCCGCGTACCAGCTCTCGGGGTAGTAGGCGCCGCCGCCGAACACCACCAGGCCCCGCTCCGCCGCGCACTCGGAGAACACGGCGCTGCCGCCAACGACGCCGTAGGCGCCGAGCTCCTCGACGATGAGCGTGGCGTCCTGGCAGGCGCCTTCGCGGCCCTGGCCGAGGGCCTCAGCGGTGGCGTTCCCGAAGCGGGACTCGTAGGTCACGAGCTCGACCCGCCGGCCGTAGAGCTCGTAGGTGTCGTTCATGTGCTCGATGAAGCGGTCGCGGATGGCCTGGCTGACCTCGCTGGTGGCGAAGCCCGCCGCCTCAAGCTCGCGGTCGAGCGCCTCGGAGTTCGCCGTCGCCGGGAACTCGCGGACCACGATGCGGATGGTGTCGGCGGTGACGCCCCGGTAGGTCGCCCCGCCGTTGTCGCCGTCGAACTCGGGGAGGCAGGGCGGCCCGTAGGCGGTGAAGTCGACCTGAGGCACGCCGGGCTCGCAGTCGACGCCCGTGCGGGTGGTCCCCGTGCCGTGGACCAGGTCGCCCGACGCGGGACGCCAGTCGCCGCCGGCGGCGGGCGCCTCGGTGGGCTCGGCGTCCGGGCCGGTGGCCTCCTCGTCGCCGTCGTCACCGTCGAGCGCCGGCAACACGACGAGCACGCCGACGATCACGATGGCCACGGCGTAGACGACGCCGTAGCGCTTGAGGTGGCGGGGCAGGCCCCCGCGGTCGCCGGCCTCCGCCTGCGCCGCACCGGCGTCGGAGTGCTGCTCGGCCATTGCGTGTCCCCCCTTGGGCGTGTTGTGGGTGCGTGCCGCGGCACGCGTGCTGCGACTGCCACGGTGGGCAGCGACCCCCCCGGGTCCCTGCCACGATAACCAGTCGTTCGCCTGCCGAACAGTCAGTCGGCAGGGGGTCGCCGGCTGTGAGCCCTCCGGGCGCGATCCGGCGACGGTCCCCCGGCGAAAAAGGCCAAGGGCTGAGGCACGCCCCCCCGACGTGCCTCAGCCCGCTAGCACTCCCTCGCCGCTGCCAGCCCGAGAGCGGCGCTGCGAGGCACCCACCATGGTGACCGACCCTCCCGCCCCGTGTCAACGGTCACGTCCCGGAGCGCCGCGGTGGTGATCAGAGGCGGTCGATGCGCTTGAACGCCTCGCCCGCGGCCACACCGACCGCCCGGCCGATCTCGGCCAGCCGCTCGCTGATCCGGCGGTGGAAGCGCTGGACCTGGTCCTCGGCGTCGGGGTCGTCGATCTGGTGCGTGGACCGGAACTGCGATCGGTGCTCGAGCAGGGCCGCCACCTTGGCGTCGACGTGCCCGGTCACGTCCTCGACGTGGTCGGGCTCGTCGGCCTCCCAGAGCAGCAGCGCGCTCGGGCGGTGGTGGGCCAGCTGCTGCTCGGGGAAGAAGTGGGGGTCGCGTGCGGCGACGATCCCGTCCACGGCGAGGAAGCCGGCGTGGCGATGGTCGGGATGCAGTCGGTAGCGCTTCCACGGGTCATGTCCGAGCACGACGTCGGGTCGCAGCGCCCGGATCCAGTACGCCACCTCCCAACGCTGGCGGACCCCGGACTCGAGCTCCCCGTCGGGCCAGCCCAGGAAGACGACCTCGCCCGTGGCGCCGAGGGCGCGGGCGGCGGCTCGCTGCTCGTCCTGGCGGGTGGCGACGAGGCGGGCGACGTCTTCGTCGGGGTCCCAGGACCCCTTCGAGCCGTCGGTGCACACGAGCAGGTGGGCGACGCATCCCGCCGCCGCCCACTTGGCGAGCGTGGCCCCGCAGCCGAACTCCACGTCGTCGGGGTGGGCGGCGATGGCCAGGGCGCGCCCGGGGGTGGGCAGGTTCATCTGCACGAGGGTCCTCCCGTGGTGGGGGTGGCGGCGAGGTCGGAGCCGTCCGGTAGGCGGAGGTCGTCCGGGAGGTCGACGTCCCAGCCGAGGCTGGGGTCCTCGACCACCCGGACCGCCAGCCCGAGGCGCTCGGCCTCGGCCCGGTGGCGGGAAAACGACCGGGCGCCGTAGCAGAACCGGAAGCCCGCGGCGGCGGGCACGGCCAGCACGTTCGTGCCGTCGTGGTGACGGTCGGGCACGAGCGTGACCGGGCCGAAGCCCGGGTACCGGCCGGGCCGGCCGCCGGCCGCCGGCTCGCCCCCGGCGAGCCACGTCAGGTCCCGGGCGAGGGGGAGGTCGGCGTGGGCGACGATCACCCGCCCGGCACCGGCGGCCGCCAGGCGGCGGACCCCCTCGCTGACCGCGCCGTTCAACCCCAGACCGGGGGTCCACAGGACCCGCGCACCCTTGGTCTCGGCCCACCGGGCGACGGCGGGGTCGTCGCAGACGACGGCGGTGGGGAGCGGCCCGGCGGCCGCCAGCACGCCCTCGCCCATGCGGCGCGCCAGCTGGGCGCGGGCCTCACCGGCCAGCGCCGGGGCCAGGCGGACCTTGGCGAGGTGGAAGGCCTTCACGGGCACGAGCACGGCCGTGCCCGGCGGTGGGGGCGGCGGCACGGTCAGTCCAGGACCTCGAACGTGCGGGTGACGGGCTCCTGGCGCAGGAGGCGGCGGATGTTGACCTGGGCGGCCAGGGCCTCGGGGTCCTCGACGCCTCGCTCGAGCTGCTCGAGCGAGGCCCAGCGGGACAGGGCGCACCCCTCGACGAGGCCGCCCACGTTGGGGTGGACGTTCACGAGCAGGTCGATCGACTCGCACCCGTCCATCCGCTCGAAGACCGGCTTCACCTCCTCGCGGAACAGGCGTCGCACCTCGTCCACGTCGGCGGGGTCGACGGCGCTCTGCAGCAACCGCACGTAGGCCATGTCAGCGTCCCCTCCCGCTGGCCGGTCGTGAGCGTCGGGGCATCAGCCCCACCCCGCCCGCTCGAACATGCCCGCCAGGTGCGGGCTCGTGGTCAGGCGCATCGTCGTGCGGTCGAGCACGGCCCCGAGGCGCTCACCGGTGCCCGGGTACTTGAGCGTCACCCGGATCTCGGCATCGCTGAGCTCGATGACGTTGAACGACGGCCGGGTGTAGCCCCGGAGCCGGTACGACGACACCGTGCCGGAGTTGACCACGAGCATGCCGTTCACCAGCCAGACGTGGGGCACGTGCTTGTGGCCGCTCAGCACGAGGTGGACGTCGAGCTCGTGCAGCAGCGTGAGCACGTCGCCCGCGTCCCACGTGGTGTTGCGCTCGCGCCCGGTTCCGGGCACCGGGACCAGGTGGTGGTGCAGGGCGTAGACCCGCAGGTCGGCGTGGCCGTCGAACTGGGCGCGCAGCCATCCGTAGCGCTCGCGGCCGATCTCGCCCTCGGCCAGGTCGGGCTTGGTCGAGTCCATGGCGACGAGCCGCACCCGCAGGGGCCGGTCGCCGCTCGCCGTCCAGCCCCCCTCGAGCAGCATCTGGCGGTCGCCCTTGCCCGGCAGCTCCCCCAGGCCGAACAGGTCGTGGAAGTGCAGGTAGCCGACGTTCTTGGCGTCGTGGTTCCCGGGGATGACGATGGTCGTGAGGCCGGCGTCGAAGAGCGGCTCGAGGTAGCGCTCGGCGTCGCGGAACTCGTGGGCGTAGCCCTCCGAGGTGAGGTCCCCGCCGACGACGACGGCGTCGGGCGCCAGGGCGATCGTCTCCTTCACGGCCGTCTGCAGCAGCTCTCCGTCGAAGTACGGCGAGCCGCAGTGCAGGTCGGACAGCTGGGCGATCACGAAGGAGTCCCGGCGCATCAGCCTCGGAGTCTAGGTTTGGGGCCCGATGGCCATTCGTGTCGCGGTGATCGGCGCCGGGTCGTGGGGCACCACGGTCGCCGCCATCGCGTGCCGCAACGCCCCGACCGTGCTGTGGGCCCGCCGGGCCGAGCTGGCCGAGGAGATCCAGCGGGAGCACGTGAACAGCCAGTACCTGCCGGGCTGCCCCCTGCCCCCGGCGCTGGCGGCCACGGCGTCGCTGGAGGAGGCCGTGGCCGGCGCCGACGTGGTGGTCATGGGCGTGCCGTCGCACGGCTTCCGCAGCGTCCTCGAGGGCGTCGCCGACCACATCCGGCCATGGGTCCCGGTCGTCAGCCTCAGCAAGGGCCTCGAGCAGGGGACGATGCTGCGGATGACGCAGGTCGTCAACGAGCTGCTGCCCGACCACCCCGCCGGCGTCCTCACCGGCCCGAACCTGGCCAAGGAGATCATCGCCGGCCAGCCGACCGCGTCGGTGGTGGCCATGGCCGACGAGCGCATCGCCGACGCGCTCCAGGCGTGCTTCAGCACCGACACCCTGCGCATCTACACCAACCCCGACATCACCGGCTGCGAGATCGCCGGGTCGCTCAAGAACGTCATGGCCATCGCCGCGGGCATGGCCGACGGCATGGGATTCGGCGACAACACCCGGGCCACGCTCATCACCCGCGGCCTGGCTGAGCTGACCCGGCTCGGGGTGGCGCTCGGCGGTGACCCGCTCACGTTCTCGGGCCTGGCGGGCATGGGTGATCTCGTCGCCACCTGCATCTCCCGCCAGAGCCGCAACCGCCACGTCGGCGAGGAGCTGGGCCGGGGCCGGCCCCTGCAGGAGATCGTCGACGAGATGAACATGGTCGCCGAGGGCGTCAAGACGTCGCGGGTCGTGCTCGAGCTGGCCGACCGTCACGGCGTCGAGATGCCCATCGCCGAGCAGGTGGCGGCGGTCTGCCACGAGGGCCGCTCGGCCAAGGAGGCGCTCGTCGCCCTGATGGCGCGCGAGGCCAAGCCCGAGATGCACGGCCTCCGGCACCGCTGACCGTGGGGGTCCGCTCGTTCCTCTTGCGGCGCGCCATGGGCCGCCTGCGCATCACCGACGACATCGTCCGGCACCTGTCGACGTTCCAGCGCCTCGGCGAGACCATCGAGGTGCAGCTCCCCGGCGAGCTGCTGCCGGTCGGCGCCCGCACGGTCTTTAGGGCCCTGCGGACCCGGGCCGCCGCCCAGATCGGCGAGGAGTGGCTGTGGCCGCACTGGCTCGAGCGCCAGCTCGACCCGGGCTCGCCCGCCTTCGTGCCCCGGGGGCACCTGCCGTTCCTCACGAACCTGACGGCCCGCAACTGGACGGCGATCGGCAACGTGAGCTCCCCGTGGGAGGCCGTCGTCGACCCCCGCGGCCTCGTCACGCCCTGGTACGACGGCTGGTCGCTCGACTGGTGGGTGGGCGCCGAGGACCGCTGGCACCTGCCGTCTCGGGAGGTGGCGGTCCGCCAGCGGCTGGTGCACGCCACGCCCGTCGTCGAGACGGCCATGCGCGTGCCCGGTGGCGACGTCGTGCACCGGGCCTACGCCGTGAGCGGCCCGAGCGAGCTGGTGGTGGTGGAGGTAGAGAACCAGACGCCGGTGCCGGTCGCCCTGGCGCTGGCGGTGCGGCCCTACAACCCCGAGGGCCTGGCGGTGATCGAGCGCATCGAGCTGCACGACGGCCACGTCGTCACGGTCGACGGCCGGGTCGCGCTCGTGCTGCCGGAGCGCACGGCC
The DNA here is from genome assembly GCA_004366205.1 of Actinomycetota bacterium. GTDB lineage: Bacteria > Actinomycetota > Acidimicrobiia > Acidimicrobiales > CADCSY01 > SIRW01. The sequence goes on from SIRW01000067.1 coordinate 16,804, forward strand.
CGCATGACGGCGAGCACCTTCCACGACGGGGACTCGCTGCACGCCGTCGTCGCCGGCGACGCCGGGACCTCGTTGCCGGACGTGCGGTGCGAGGCCGGCCTGGCCCAGGCGGCCTTCATCGTGCCGCTGCCGCACCGCCAGACCGTGCGGGCGATCGTGCCGCTGCGCGCCGAGCGTCGCACCCGCCGGCGGGGCCTCACCCGCCGGCGGGTGGCCCGCGGGCCCGACCTGCCCCGGGCGCTGCCCACCGCCGCCCAGGTGGCGAGCGGCTGGCGAACCCACGGCGAGCGGGGGGTGCGCCTCGAGCTGCCCGACACCCGCCTCGCCGAGGCGGTCGACGCCAACCGGCGGTACCTGCTGCTGTTCCACGACGGTGCCGACATCACCCCCGGCCCGCTCACCTACCACCGGTTCTGGTTCCGCGACGCCGCCTACCTGCTCGCCGCCATGGGCCGCTACGGCCTGCACGACGAGGTCGCTCAGGTGCTGCGAACCTGGCCGGAGCGCCAGCACGTCGACGGCTTCTTCTTCAGCCAGCGCCAGGAGTGGGACTCCAACGGCGCCGCGCTGTGGTCGCTCGCCGAGCACTGGCGCCTCACCCGCGACACCGACCTGGTGGCGGGCATGACCCACTCCATCGCCAAGGGAGCCCACTGGATCGAGCGCAAGCGCCGGTCGAAGCGCCGCCGGCGCGACCCGGCGCTGGCGGGGCTGCTGCCCGCCAGCATCTCCGCCGAGCACCTCGGGCCCTTCGACTACTTCTACTGGGACGACTTCTGGTGCCTGAAGGGCATGGAGGACGCCGCCACGCTGCTGCGGGTCGCTGGCGCCCGCGAGTCCGCCGCCGAGGTGGCCACCGAGGCCGCCGCCTTCCGGCGCGACCTCGACGCCTCGCTGGCCCTCGTCGCCGAGCGGCTCGGCACCCCGGCGATCCCGGCGGGGCCGCGCCGGCGCATCGACCCCGGCGTGGTGGGATCGCTCGTGGCGTGCCACCCGCTGGGGCTCATGGCACCCGACGACCCCCGCATCATGGCGACGGCCGACGTGCTGCGGGGGCGGTTCACCCGGGGCCCTGCCTTCTACCAGGCGATCAGCCACACGGGCCTCGGCACCTACCTCACGCTGCAGCTGGCGTTCGTGGAGCTCGAGGCGGGCGACCGCCGCGCCCTCGAGCGGCTGCGCTGGCTGCTCGACGCCGCCACCGACACGTGGACGTGGCCCGAGGCCATCCACCCCCAGCTCGGGGGCGGCTGCATGGGCGACGGCCACCACGGCTGGGCGGCCGCCGACTTCCTGTCGTTCGTGCGGACCCTGCTCGTGCGCGAGACCGGTGACGGCGGCGTGGCGCTGTGCTCGCTGCTGCCCGACGGCTGGGAGGGCCAGGGCCTCGAGGTGCACCACGCCCCGACCCACGCCGGTCGCCTGTCGTACGCGCTGCGCTGGCACGGTGAGCGCCCCGCGCTGTTGTGGGAGCTCGACCCCCACCCCGACGCCGGCGCGGTGACGATCACCGCGCCCGGCCTCGACCCCACCTGGTCCAGCACCGACGCCCGCGGCGAGGCCCTGCTCGCCCCCTACGCGCCCCCGTCCCCCGGGTCGCGCCCATCCGAGCCACCCGACGCCGGCTCCTTCGCCTGACCCTGGCGCTCCCCGTTCTGGGGGGCGCTGGTCTCGCGCCCGTGAGACAGGAGCCCCCCAGAACCGGTGCGTGAGGCCGGGGCGGCTCAGGTGTCGGTGAGGCGGGCCGTGGCGAAGGCCCAGGGGCCCAGCTCGAAGGAGCCCTCGAAGGGCTCGAGGGGCCGGTCGCGCAGGTCGACCAGCCAGCCCCGGCGACCCTCGATGCGCACCGTGGCCGCCTCGTCGGTCGGGTTGAACACCCGCACCTCGAGGCCGCCGGGCCGGCGCCGGAGAGCGGAGACCTCGGCGCCCTCGACCGACAGCATCGACCCGCGCTCGGGAGCCGTGCCCAGCCCGGCCGCCCGCACGACGTCGAGGGGCAGGAACACGTCGTCGACGAGGGCGTAGGGGTCGGGGGCGGTGGCGCCGTCGCGGGCGACGTGCACCGCCCAGCGCAGCTCGTGAGGGCCGAGCACCTGCGAGCCCCGGGTGGGCAGCGGCGGGCCGGCCGGCAGCGGGCGCATGGTCATCTCGACCCGGCTGAGCATGGCCGTGGCCCGCAGCAGGGTGAGCGCCAGGTGGGTGGCCTCGCCGACCTCGGCGGCGGGGCCGTCGGGATGGACGAGCTCGTACTCGAGCAGGCCCTCGTGCAGCACGGTCAGGCCGCCCGCCTGCACGAACCGCCGCGACGGGTATGTCGGCAGCGGCTTCTCGGTGGGGCCGCCCTCGTGCTCGAGGCCCCGCTCGACCACCGCGAAGGCGCACTCGGCCCGCGACGCCGTCGCCGGGGCGGGCAGCGGCAGCCAGGTCCGCAGGCGGTGGTCCTCGCAGGTGTTGTCGAGCGCCGTCGTGACCCGCACGACCTCCTCGCCGGCGCGCAGCTCGATGGTCGTGGTCACCTCCACGACGCGCTCGCCGCTGCGGGCTCGCTCGGAGAACACGATGCGGTGCGGCCACCGGTAGGTGCGCCGCACCCGGAGCCGTCCCCGCACCGGCCCCGACTCCAGCACCTCGACGGCGACGGCCTCAGGTGCGTCCACGACCGTCTGGTGCTCGGGGGGCGACCAGTTGTAGGTGTCGCCCACGTCGCCGTCGTCGACCAGCCGGTCGAAGCCGGTCAGCCCGTCGACGGCGAACGTGCCGTCGGCCGGGTCGACCTCGACGGTCACGAGCCCGTTCGCGAGCCCGTGGTCGCCCACGGCCCTCACCGGCTCGACGTCGAGCTCGGCGGGCTCCCAGCGGGCCCAACCGTAGGCGGGCACGGGTCCGGCGCGGGCGACCACCTTGCGGTGCGGCGGCTGCACCATGCGGATGCGGAACGGCTGGTCGGGGCGCTCCGACGCCAGCGCCGCCACCTCGGCCTTGACCTCCTCGACCAGCACGTGGTCGCGCAGGCGGTAGTCGGCGTGCAGGGTGATGTCGACGCCGTCCTCGCCGGGCTCGACGTCGACGGCGTTGATGTAGGTGGTGTCGTCGAACTGCTGGCTGCGGATCTGGGTGAGCAGGCCGGCCAGGTCCGAGCCCGTCACCGTCATCTCCCACACGTCGGAGGCCCGCTCCGAGAGGAGCTGGGCGCCGGGGATCGGTCCGGACCCCGGGACGATCAGCTCGACCACCCCGGCCCGCTCGCGCTGGGTGCTGTTCACCAGCGTGGGGCCCTCGTGGGCCATGACGGCGGCGACCATGTCCAGCGCCCGGGCCGCGAGCCCGTCGGCGATGTGGCGGGCCTCGTTGAAGCGGTGCAGCACGGCGTCGACGGTGTCGTCGACCGAGCAGGCGCAGATCGAGTCGTGGGCGGCGTTGCGGATCACCTGCAGCCACGCCTCGCGCAGGAGGGCCTCGGGCCAGCGCTCGGCGGGGAGGAACAGGGCGCACAGGGGCTCGGTGCGGTCCTCCAGGGCCCGCTCGACCCGGGCGGCGGCCTGCTTCACGTCCACCCGGTTCGACGCCACGCCCATGAGCACCGGGGTGCGGGCACCGGAGCGCAGCTCGCCCTTCCACCGGGGGAGCCCCTCGGTCGGCGCCCGGCACACGTAGTCGGCGAGCGGCATGACCACGAGGTGGTAGTCGTCCTGGATCTCGTTGGCCTCGGCCACGACCCGTCCCAACCACGGCTGGGGCACCTGGTGGTCGGTGCCGTTCATCCAGAGGATCCCGTCGAGCAGCATGTGGCCGACCTCGTCCTCGAACGCCGCCACCCGGCGGATGAGGTCCTTGGCGTCGTCGGGCAGCGACGCCCCGTTCCCGTAGCCGAGGGGGAGGTACTCGGCCCGCACGGTCGAGCCGTCGGGGGCCTCCCACCAGAAGCCGGTCCGGTCGATCTCCTCGGGCACGCCCCGCCACACCACGGCGTGCTCGAACCCGCCCTGGCGCAGGATCTGGGGCATCTGGGCGACGTGGCCGAACATGTCCGGCAGGTAGCCGACCTCCATGGCCCCGCCGAAGGCCGCCGCCCGCTCGAGGCCAAGCTGCAGGTCGCGCACGATCGTCTCGGCCGAGACGAGGAACTCGTCCATGAGGATGTACCAGGGCCCCATCGCCAGGCGCCCGGAAGCGGCCAGGCGGCGCATGGTGTCCTCGGCCTCGGGCTGCACGGCCAGGTAGTCGTCGACCACCGCCATCTGCCCGTCGAGCAGGAAGTGGGCGTAGGAGGGGTCGGCCTCCAGGCGGGGCAGCAGCTCGTCGAGCAGGTCGACGAGGCGGAGGCGGAAGGTCTGGAACGGCGAGTACCACTCGCGGTCCCAGTGGGTGTGGGGGACGATCGCCACGGTGCGGGCCATGCGTCAACCGTACGCCCCCCGGCTCCGAGGCGCGGGCGGCCCGCCTGCGGGCTGCCCGGCCTAGCCTGGAGGGGTGCGGATCGCCCTGGGCACCGACGAGCACACGCCGCTGATCGACGTGATCCGCGAGCGCCTGGTCGAGCTCGGCCACGACGTGGAGGTGGTGGCCGACGAGGACCCGTGGCCCGACGTCGGACGCCGGGTGGGCGAATCGGTCGCGACCGGCGCGGCCGACCGGGGCGTGGTCTGCTGCTGGACGGGGACGGGCGTGTCGATCGCCGCCAACAAGGTCCCCGGGGTGCGGGCGGCGCTGTGCACCGACGCCGAGACGGCCCGGGGCGCCCGCCGCTGGAACGACGCCAACGTGCTGGCGCTGGGCCTGCGGCTCACCTCCCCCGAGGTCGCCCGCGAGGTGCTGGAGGCCTTCCTCGCCGCCGAGCCCGACGACGGCGAGGCGGCGACGATCGCCCGGGTCGAACCGGCCGCTGACGCCGGCGCGTGACGGCCGGTACGATCGTTCGCATGCCGCGCTACGTCATGCTCACGACGCTGGGGCCCGACGGGTCCGCCCGCCTTTGCGAGAACCCCGAGCGGCTCCGTGAGGTGAACACCGAGCTCGAGGCCCTCGGGGTCACCGTCCTCGAGCAGTACGCCCTGCTCGGTCAGTACGACTTCCTGAACGTCCTCGACGCCCCCGACGAGGTCACGATGGCCAAGGTGGCCACCATCCTCGGCTCGCGAGGCACGGTCAAGACCCTCACGCTCACGGCGATCCCGGTCGAGGACTTCATCGACCGGATGCGCAACGAACCGTAGCGGCGCTCAGTACCACCACATGGCGCGGCGCCGGCGCCGCTCGGCGCGCACGGCGTCGGCGGGGAACACGGCGGGTAGCACCTCGCCGTCGGACCGGCGCCGCACCGTGTAGCCGCCGTCGACGGCTTCGGCCACCTCGAACCCCGACACCCACTCCTCGTCGAACCGGCGGCGCACCTCGACGCGGTCGCCCACGGCGATCCCTTCGCCGGTGGGCTGACCCCCGGGCGTCGCCCCGTTGGCGGTCGGCTGGTCGGTCAGCACGTCGGTCATGTGCCTCTCCTGGCCTGCATCGGTGTCCCCGTCCCCCATGGGAGTTCGCTCCTGCTCGGCGTCGTTCCTGCCTGCGCCCCCTGCCGCCAGCACCGCGTTACCCCGTTCCCCCCTACCCTGACGCACATGAGCGCACCTGTCACGGGGGTTCGTCTGACCGAGTGGACCTCGTGCGGGGGGTGCGCCGCCAAGTGGGGGGCGAGCCTGCTGGCCGAGCTGGTGGCGGAGCTCCCCCCGGGGCCCGACGCCGAGCTGCTCGTCGGGCTCGCCCCGTCGGACGACGCGGCCGTCTACCGGGTCGCACCCGACCTCGCCCTGGTGCTGACGACCGACTTCTTCCCACCGCTGGTGGACGATCCCGGCGACTTCGGCGCCATCGCCGCCGCCAACGCGTGCAGCGACGTGTTCGCCATGGGGGCCCGCGTGGTCCTGGCCCTCAACGTGGCCGCGTTCCCCGAGGCCCTTCCCCGCGACGCCGTCGCCGCCATCCTCGACGCGGCCGCCACGGTCGTCGGCGAGGCGGGCGGCACCGTCGCCGGGGGCCACACGATCCGCTCGGAGGAGCCGATCTTCGGCCTGGCCGTCCAGGGCCTCGTGCACCCCGCCCGGGTGTTCACCAAGGCCGGGGCCCGTCCAGGCGACGTGCTCGTGCTGTCCAAGCCGCTCGGCACCGGGCTCGTGCTGGCCGGGGGGAGCGACGCCGACCGGGCAGCCGCGATCGCCGGGATGCGAAAGCTGAACCGGGGCGCGGCCGAGTCGCTCGCCGCCCTTGGCGACCGCGTGCACGCCGTCACCGACGTCACCGGGTTCGGGCTCGCCGGCCACGGCTGGGAGATCGCCGAGCGGTCGGGCGTCGCCGTGGTCCTCGACGCCGGCGCCCTGCCCGCCTACCCCGGGGCCGTGGCGGTGGCCGGCGCCGGCGTCCGCACCGGCGGTGACGCCCGCAACCGCGACTACGTCGCCGGGCACGTCGACAGCACCGCCGGGCCCGTGGCCGAGGCCCTCGCCTTCGACCCGCAGACCTCCGGTGGGCTGCTCGCCGCCGTCACCCCCGACGCCGCCGAACGCCTCGCCGGCGCCGGGTTCGTGCCCGTCGGCGGCGTCGAGCCCGGCCCCCCCGCCCTCCGCCTGGCCGGGTAACCGGGCCCCGCCGGCCGGGCGCTCTACAGTCGCGGGCGATGCCGGCGACGACGGTCCCGACACTGCGGCGGGCGCTCAGGGCCAAGAGCCCGGGTCTCACCGTCGAGCGCGAGCTGTGGGCGAGCGGGCACGAGGTCGTCGTCGGCGTCGACGAGGTCGGGCGGGGTGCGTGGGCGGGACCGATCAGCGTCGGCGCCGCCGTGCTGCCGCGCGACCGGCGCGTCTACAAGGTGCGCGACTCCAAGCTGCTGACCGAGGCCGAGCGCGAGGCGCTCTACGACCGGGTGGCGGGCTGGTGCGTGGCGTGGGCGGTCGGCCACGCCAGCCAGGCCGAGTGCGACGAGCTCGGCATGTCCGAGGCGCAACGGCTCGCGGCGCGGCGCGCCGTCGAGGGACTCGGCGTCACGCCCGACCGGGTGCTGGTCGACGGCCGCTGGGACTTCGTCGCCGGCGGCACGGCGACCCGGATCGTCAAGGGCGACGCCACCTGCCTGTCGATCGCGGCGGCGTCGATCCTGGCCAAGGTCACCCGGGACCGGCTCATGCGGGCCGAGGCGGAGCACTTCCCCGCCTACGACTTCGACCGCAACAAGGGGTACCCGTGCCCCCGCCACAAGGCGGCGCTGGCGGCGCTGGGGCCCACGGCGATCCACCGCAGGTCGTGGGTCTTCATGGACCACCTGCCCTGGTCGGGCTGCGTCCGGGTGGTGCCGCCCGCGCTGGCGGCCCAGGGGGTGCTCGACCTGTAGCACCGGCGGGGGGTTGGGCAGCGGCGCCCGACGGGTACGCGTCGCCCATGACGCACCACGAGCACGACAAGCCCGACCAGGAGCGCCTCGACGAGCTGCAGGACCGCATCGATGAGGTCCGCGACGACATGAAGGGGATGCCGGGGGTGGAGGAAGGGGACCCGGCGTACCCGCTCGTGGACGAGGACCCGAAGTTCGTCGGCACCGGCGAGGCGTCCGACATCGACGACCAGACGATCGCACCCCCCGGCTGAGCGCAGGGTCGCCCGTAGGCGACGGCGCTCAGGCGAGGTGGGCGCGGGTGACGTCGGCGACGGTGGGGGTGCCGAGGAGGGTCATCGCCGTGACGAGCTCGCGCTGCAGCATCCCGAGCACGCGCGCGACGCCGCTGGCTCCCTCCAGGGCCAGCCCGTAGAGGACCGGGCGGCCCACGAACACGCACCGGGCGCCGAGGGCGAGGGCCGCCAGCACGTCGGTGCCGCGCCGGACCCCGCTGTCGAGGTAGACCTCGGCGCGGCCGTCGACCGCGTCGACGACCTCCTCGAGGACGTCGAGGCTGGCGGGCGTGCGGTCGAGCTGACGGCCCCCGTGGTTGGACACCCACACGGCCGCCGCGCCGTGCTCGACGGCCAGGGCGGCGTCCTCACCCGTGAGCACGCCCTTCACGACCAGCGGCAGCGGCGCTGACCGCTCCCGGATCCGCGCCAGGCCGGCCCAGGTGTCCTGTGACCGGTGCAGGCCCGCGCCGGCCCCGTCCCCGTAGCGGGCGAACGTCCCGAAGCGCCCGGGCTCGGTGGGCCAGACGTACCCCCCACGCACCTCGCGGTCGCGCTGGCCGACGACGGGCAGGTCGACCGTCAACACCAGCGCGCCGAACCCGGCGGAGACCGCCCGCTCGATGACATCATCGGTGACGGCCGGGTCGGTGTGCGTGTACAGCTGGAACCACGCCGGGCCGTCGACGGCGGCGGCGACCTCCTCGAGCGCCAGCGACGACAGCGTCGACAGGCAGAACAGGGCGCCCACCTGGCCCGCGCCGCGGGCGGTCTCGGCCTCGGCGCCCGGGTGGGCGAGGCCGTGCTGGGCGGTGGGCGCCACCCCGACCGGCATCGGCACCCGTGTGCCCAGCACGCTGGTCGCGGGGTCGACGGCGGTGACGTCGACGAGGACCCGGGGCCGGAGGGACCGGCGCGCGAAGGCCGCCTCGTTGTCGCGCAGGGTGTGCTCGTCGCCGGCCCCGCTCGCGATGTAGGCGAAGGCGGCGGGGTCGAGCACCGCCTCGGCGAGGGGTTCGAGGTCGCGCAGGCTCACGGCCCGGTCGAGGCTCACCCTGGGAGCCTACGACCCGGCTCCGGGGGTCAGCCGAGCAGCGCGTCGGTGAGGTCGCGCACGAACAGCCCGACGTCGGTGACGATGCCGAGCGCCTGGTGGCTGCCGCGATCGGCGAGCTTGGTGACGACGGCGGGGTTGATGTCGACGCAGTAGGTCTCGACCCCGGCAGGCAGCAGGTTGCCGGTGGCGATGGCGTGGAGGGTGGACGCCAGCATCAGGGCGACGGCCACGCCCGCCACGTGGGCGCGCATGGCGTCGGCGGCCGCGACCACGTCGGTGATCACGTCCGGCAGGGGCCCGTCGTCGCGGATCGAGCCGCCGAGCACGAACGGCACCCCGGCCCGTACGCACTCGTACAGGACGCCGCCCGTCACGTAGCCCGCGTCCACGGCCGCGGCGATGGACCCGTGCCGGCGCACCTCGTTGATGACCCGCAGGTGGTTGCTGTGGCCGTGCTCGGTCGGTACGCCCCGCTCGACCGACACGCCCAGGCTCGTGCCCAGCACGTCGGCCTCGATGTCGTGCACGGCGAACCCGTTGCCGGCGAAGAGCACGTCGACCCACCCGGCCCGGACGAGGCGGGCGACCTCGGGGGCGGCGCCTGTGTGCACGACCGCCGGACCGCACACGGCCAGGATCCGCCCGCCGCGCCCGCGGGCGGCGCGCACCCGGGCCGCCACCTCCTCGACGAGGAGCCCCTTGGGCTTCTCGGAGGAGACCTCGGAGCGCATGAACTCGAACGGGTTCTGGCCGCGGGGCCGTTCGGGGGCGGTCACGCGCACCCCGTCGTGGCCCACGACGACGAGGTCCCCGGCGCGGACGCGGTGCATGGGTGCGGTCGCCACCGTGCCCGCCGCCGGATCGACCACGAGCGCGCAGTCCATCTCCGGGTTCTCGACGGCGACCCACCGCCCGGCGACCCGCACCTGCGTGGGCAGGTTCGTGGTGGCGTGGAAGCCGGCGGGGAGCACGCCGTCACGGTCGGCGGCCACGAGGGCGGCGTCGCGGTCGGTCACCCGGTTGGCGCCGTGCACCTGCAGCTCGTCGAGCAGCCGCTCGAGGGCGCGCTCGTCGTCGGCGGTCACCTCGACCACCGCCCGGCTCGTGTCGGTGTTGGTCCGGCCGATGTCGACCTCCACGAGCCGGTAGTCCGCCCCGGCGTCGAGGACGGCGTCGAGGACCCGGGCCAGGATCAGCGAGTCGATGATGTGCCCCTCGATCTCGACCAGCTCGCTCGCCACGACTCCGAGGGTAGAGGCGGACGCGGGTAGGCTGCGGCCCGTCATGGGCCAGCCGATCACCGTCGTGGAGAAGCCGACCAGCCGACCCGGCGTGGTGCGCTTCGAGACCAACCGGGTCCTCACCGGCATGGAGCACCTGCGCTACGTCGCCGGTCAACCTGTGGTCGGGAACCGCCCCCCCGACGAGCTGGCCCGGCGCATCTTCGCCCGGGGCGGCGTCGACGCCATCCACGTCTACGGCAACGTGATCACCGTCGATCTGGCCAAGGGTGGGACCACCGCCGGGATCGCCGAGCTCATCCGGGACCTCTACATCTACTACGTGCCCGGGGTCGAGCCGCCGTCGTTCGAGGAGGAGCCCGACGACGCCCCGGCCGAGGAGCCCGCCCCCTCCGGGTAGGCCCCCTTCATGACGGCTGGCCACTGGGACGCCGTCCTCACCAGCCTCGACGACGCGGCCGCCCTCTCGGGCGTCGATCCCGCCATCCACGCCGTGCTGCGCGTGCCCGAGCGCGTCCTCGAGGTCGCCGTCCCGGTGCGCATGGACGACGGCAGCGTCGAGGTGTTCGCCGGGTGGCGGGTCCACCACAACACCACCCGCGGGCCGGGCAAGGGGGGCATTCGCTTCCACCCCGACATCGACGCGGAGGAGGTGTCGGCGCTGGCGGCGGCGATGACGTTCAAGACGGCGATCTGCGGGTTGCCCTTCGGCGGGGCCAAGGGCGGGGTGCGCTGCGACCCCTCGAAGCTCTCGCTGACCGAGCTCGAGCGGCTGACCCGCCGGTACACCTGGGAGATCCTGCCCCTGCTCGGCCCTGACAAGGACGTTCCCGCCCCCGACGTGAACACCGACGACCGGGTGATGGCCTGGTTGATGGACACCGTGTCGCTGGCGCACGGCCAGCTGGTCACCACGTCGGTCACGGGCAAGCCACTCGCCCTGGGCGGCACCGTCGGGCACGCCGGAGCCACCTCCAGCGGCGTGCTCGCCTGCGTCCGGTCCGCCTTCACCGAGCTCGAGCTGCCGATCGCCGGCAGCCGAGCCGCGGTCCAGGGGTTCGGCAAGGTCGGTGGCCCGCTCGTGTTCCTCCTCCAGTCGGCCGGCATGCGCGTGGTGGCGGTCAGCGACGTGCGCGGCGCCGTGTACAACCCCGGCGGGCTCGACGCCTTCGATCTCGCCGACCACCATCGGGCGACGGGGACCGTGGCGGGGTTCCCGGGGGGCGAGGCCATCGATCCCGAGGAGCTGTTCGCCGTGGAGGCCGAGCTGCTCGTGCCCGCCGCCCTGGCCGGCGCCATCGACGAGGCGACCGCGGAGCGCCTCGGCGCCCGGGTGGTCGTGGAGGCGGCCAACGGGCCCACCACCACGCGGGCCGACGACGTCCTCGGCCGTCGGGGGATCGTGGTGGTGCCCGACATCCTCGCCAACGCCGGGGGCGTCACCACCTCGTACTTCGAGTGGGCCCAGAACCGGCAGGGCTACGCGTGGGACGAGGAGCTCGTCGCCGAGCGGCTGCGGCGAACGATGGACGGGGCGTTCCGTTCGGTGTGGGCCCGGGCCGAGGCGCTCGGCGTGTCGCTGCGGCGCGCCGCCTACGCACTCGCGGTCGAGCGCATGGCCGAGGCCATCACCGCCCGGGGCATCTTCCCGTAGCGGCAGGTGACCGTGCGGGCGGTGGTGTTCGACTTCGACGGGCTCCTCTGCGACACAGAGACGCTGCACTACGCCACCTGGCGGGAGCTGTTCGCCGACCACGGCGTCGAGCTCGCCCTCGAGTGGTGGCAGCAGCTCGTCGGGACCGTCGGCGGTCCGTCGCTGTTCGACCACCTCGAGGCCCTGGTGGGGGAGCCCGTCGACCGGGAGGCCCTGGGGCGCGAGGGGCGGGCCCGGTTCCATGCCCTGGTCGACGCCGCGCCGGTGTGCGACGGGGTGGAAGCATGGCTCGACGAGGCCGCCGAGCTCGGCCTCGCCGTGGGTCTCGCGACCAGCTCGGGCCGGGCGTGGACGGCGCGGCACCTGCCCCGCCTGGGGCTCGCCCACCGCTTCGACGTCGTGTGCACCCGGGACGACGTGGCCGCGGTCAAGCCGGCACCGGATCTGTACCTGGCCGCCACCGCGGGGCTGGGCGTGGCGCCGGACGCGGCGGTGGCGGTCGAGGACTCCCTCAACGGCGTGCGGGCCGCGGCCGCGGCGGGCATGGCGTGCGTGGCGGTCCCGAACGACATCACCCGCAGCCTCGACCTCTCCGCCGCCGACCTGGTGCTCGACTCGCTCGCCTCGCACCGGCTCGTCGACGTGCTCGGCCAGCTCAGCCGCTGAGGCCCGAGCGTCGCTGGCTGGGGCTTGACCCGGTACGAACAGCCGTTCGATACTGGGTGGATGCGCCGCCCACCCGAGGCTCCGCCCCGCATCGTCGGGCAGCCGGCACGGCAGGAGCGGACCGTGGGCGGGCGTCCGCCGCGGCCGGGGCGGCCCGGCGTCGACCTGACGGCGCTGCGGGAGCGCACCCGTCCGGTCACCCTGGCCGGTGAGCACGCCCTGCCGGTGGCGCCTGCGCTCGGGCCGCTCGTGCCCGGGGGCCGGTTGCGCCGGGGCACCACCGTGGCGGTGACGGCCGCCCCGGCGGTCGGTGGAGGTCCCGGCCGGGGGCGGGCCGCCGCTGGCGGCGGTGCAGGTGCGACCGGCGCACGGGGCGTCACGACCCTGGCGCTGGCCCTGGCGGGTGACGCGGCCACCGCGGGCTCGTGGGTCGGGGTGCTGGGCCTGCCCGACCTGGGCGTGGAGGCGGCGCTGGCGGCCGGGCTGGCCCCCGACCGGCTGGTGGTGGTCGACGCTCCTCCGGCGGCGTGGGCCACGGCGGCGGCCGCGCTGGTCGACGCCCTCGACGTGGTGCTCGTGGGCCCGCCGGGTCGGATGCGGGCGGCCGACGCCCGGCGGATCCTGACCCGTGCCCGCGAGCGGGGGGCGGTGACGGTGGTGGTCGGGGCCGCCGGCCTGGGCGGGCAGGCCGCCGACGTCGCCCTCACGGTGACGGGCAGCACCTGGTACGGCATCGACGGCGGGCACGGTCACCTGCGCGCCCGTCGTGTCGAGGTGGTGGCCGGGGGACGGGGCGCGGCGGCGCTGGAGCGCCGGGTCGCCCTGTGGCTGCCTGGTCCTGACGGGCAGGTCGCGCTGGCGATCGCCGAGGACACCGACCGCCGGCACCAGCAGGAGACGGCCCCCGGCAGGTTGCGGCAGGTCGGCTGATGGCGCCAGGTGCCCGACGAACGGGGTGGGGGCCGGGGCAGGGGCGGCAGGCGGCGGCTCGATCCGGTGGGCCTGAGGTGGCGCCGGGCGTGCGGACCCTGGTGGTGTGGTGCCCCGACTGGCCGGTGGTGGCCGCCGGTGTGGCGGCGGGCGAGGCCGCCGCCGTGGTGCATGCCAACCGGGTCGTCGCCGCCTCGGCGGCAGCCCGGGCCGAGGGCGTCGCCCGGGGGCTGCGCCGGCGGGAGGCCCAGGGGCGGTGCCCCGGCCTCACCGTGCTCGCTTCCGATCCGCTTCGTGCCGCCCGGGCCTTCGAGCCGGTGGCGGCGGCCGTGGCCACCCTCACCCCCCGGGTCGAGATCGTGCGCCCCGGCCTGCTGGCGTTCCCCACCCGCGGCCCCTCCCGCTACTTCGGCGGCGACGAGGCGCTGGCCACGCGGGTGATCGCCGTCGTCGACGGCGCCCTGGACGCCCAGGGCCTCGCCAGCGCCTGCCGGGTGGGCGTGGCCGACGGCCCGTTCGCCGCCACCCTCGCCGCCCGGGCCACCCTCGACCCCGGGGTCGGTGGCGGTGCCGGTGCCGGGGGCGGTGCCAGTGGCGGTGGCGCCGCCCGCACGCTCGTCGTGGCGCCGGGCGCCACCCCCATGTTCCTCGCCCCGCTCCCCGTCACCGCCCTCGGCAGCGCGCTCGACGGCGGCACCGACGGCAGCGGGCTGGTGAGCCTGCTGCGCCGGCTGGGGATCACCACGCTGGGTGCCCTCGCCGCCCTGCCGGCTGCCGACGTCCTCGCCCGTTTCGGCCCCATGGGTGCGCGCGCCCACCGGCTCGCTCGGGGCGAGGACGAGCGTCCGCCGGCCGTCCGGGAGGTGCCGCCCGACCTCATGGTGGCGGCTGAGCTCGACCCGCCGGCCGAACGGGTCGATGCCGCTGCCTTCGTGGCCAAGACCCTGGCCGACGACCTGCACGAGCGGCTGACCGCCCGGGGTCTGGCCTGCGCCCGGGTGCTGGTCGAGGCCGAGACCGAGCACGGCGAAGGGCTGTCACGGCTGTGGCGGCACGAGGGTGCGCTCACCAGCCGGGCGCTGGCCGAACGGGTGCGCTGGCAGCTCGAGGGCTGGCTCACCGGCCCCGTCGGCGGGTCGGGCTGGGCGGGGCGGCCCAGCGGTGGGATCACTCTGCTGCGGCTCGTGCCCGACGAGGTGACGGCCGCGCGGGGCCGCCAGCTCGGCTTCTGGGGTGGTGCCACCGAGGCGGCCGAGCGCGCCGCTCGGGCCGTCGCCCGCCTCGAGGGACTCCTGGGCCCCGACGCCGTGCGGATCCCCCGGCCCCGGGGCGGCCGGGGCCCCGGTGAGGGCGTCGTGCTCGTCCCCTGGTCCACCGCCGAGCCCCTCCCCCCACACACACCGACTCCTTCCGCGGCGCGTTTTATCGATTCACCCACCGAATCGTCCACCGAATCGTCCACCGAATCGTCCACCGAATCGTCCACCGAATCGGTCACCGAATCGGTCACCGAATCGATAAAACGCGCCGCGGGGGGAGTGGGTGCAGGGGTCGGTGGCGGGCTGGGGTGCCGGGGCGGGTGGATGGCGGTGCCGTGGCCGGGGCGGTTGCCGCCGCCGGCGCCGGCGGTCGTCCACCGCGATCCACCGGCGGCCGAGGTGGTCGACGCCGCCGGGCGACCCGTCGGGGTCACCGGCCGGGGTGAGGTGACCGCTCCGCCCGCTCGGGTGTCGATCGGTGGGGCGGCGTGGATCGACGTCGCCGACTGGGCCGGCCCCTGGCCTGCCGACGAGCGGTGGTGGGACCCGCCCGCCCACCGCCGCCGGGCCCGGGTGCAGGTGGTGACGGCGTCGGGCGTCGCCCACCTCCTCGCCCGGGAGGCCGGTCGTTGGCGGGTCGAGGCGACCTACGACTGAGCGCCCTCGCCCGCCTGCTCGCCGAACACGAGCGGGTCGAGCTCGTCCCAGTCCACCGTCGCCTCGAGGCCGGCCAGCACCGAGTTCAACCCCGCCGTGATCCGCCCCAGGAACACCATGTCGGCTGGCAGGTCGAGCTGGCGGGCCGTGCCCAGGCTGCCGAGCTTCACCTCGAGCAGGTCGTTCACCTGCGAGGCCGCCCACGCCCGGGTGTAGGTGAACGGCTGCGGCGCCGTGCGGGGCTCGTAGGCCCGCTTGTACCAGTCGAGCACCAAGCTCCGGTCGACGCCCCGCAGCCCCCGCAGCAGCCCGGCGTCGAGGACCGCCTGGAGGATGGTGTCGTCGTCACCCGTGCGGGCGGCATCGGCCAGGGCCCGCATCAGGCGTACCCGCTCGGCATCGAAGCGCTTCACGCACCCGAAGTCGAGGAACGTGACCGTGCCGTCCTCGTGGAACAGGTAGTTGCCCGGGTGCGGGTCGGCGTTGAAGACGTGGTGCCGGTACAGCGAGCCGAACACGAACAGGGCGATCGCCTCACCCCAGCGGTTTCGCAGCTCCACGGGCTGCTGCACAGCCGCCGACCAGCGCATGGCGTCGACGTACTCCATCGTGAGCACCCGCTCGGCCGACAGCTCGGGCACCACGGCCGGCACGTTGATGCGGGGCTCACCGGCCCACAGCTCGGCGAACATGGCCTGGTTCTCCGCCTCGATGCGATAGTCGAGCTCCTCGCCGATGCGATCGCGGATCTCCTCGACCACGGCCCGGGCGTCGACCTTGGGCACGAGGCCGCCCAAGGCCCGCTGCACGAGCGTGACGACGAGCGAGATCAGCGCGCTGTTCGCCAGGTCGGCCTCGATGGCCTCGGCGACGCCTGGGTACTGGACCTTGACGACGAGCTCCAGCTCGTCGCCGGCGCCGTCGTCCAAACGGGCGAGGTGGACCTGACCGATCGACGCCGCCGCGATGGGCTCGGGGGAGAACCAGTCGAAGACCGCCTCGGGTGGGGCGCCGAGCTCGGCGGTCACCACGTCCCGGACGAGCTCGAGCGGCATCGGCGGCGCGTCGGCCTGCAGCGCGGCGAGGGCGGTCCGGTACTGCTCGGGCACGAGGTCCACGTCGACGAAGCTGAGCAGCTGGCCCACCTTCATGACCGCGCCCTTCATGTCGCCCATCACGGCGGCTGTCCGCTCCGCAGCGGCGACCAGGCGCTCGTCGAGCAGGGCGTCGCGAGCCGTAGCGTCACGGTTGGCGAAGGCCCGGGCCTGGGCCGCCGCCGTGCTGGCCGCCGTCCGCAGCGCCAGGGCCGCCGGCACGGTCGTGCGTCGCACCCGGCCGGTCGGCAGCAGCCCGCTTCCGCGCCCCGCGCCCTGAGCGCGCCGGGTCCGCCCACCGCGTCGGTGGGCGCCGCCTTGCGCGCCTTCCTCGCCCCCCGCCCGGCGCCCGGACACCTCGTCGCGGCTCACCCGGTCACTCTGGCGCACGCGGCGGGGGGGGACGAAACGGCGGGGAGGGGGTTGCACGGCGGACACAACCCCCACCCCGAGCGTGCTCCTCGCAGGCTCGGCCGTCAATCGCCAATTCCCTCGCCCGGCGACCGCCGCCTCCGTAGCATCGGCCGACGCCATGCCCGATCCGGCTCCGGCGTCCCCGCGCCTCGCACCACCCACCGGCCCGCGCCCCGCCCCCCGGCTGCT
>SIRW01000068.1 GCA_004366205.1 Actinomycetota bacterium
CCGGCCGGTCCCCCTTCGCCGGAACCGCAGCCACCCCGCCACCGCGGCGGCGCCGGCGGCGCCGGCTGCCACCAGCGCGGCGGCGCGCCCGCGCGCCCGCGCCGGGGCGGTGTCCACGACCGGCGCGCCCGGCACGCGCGGCGCGGCCTCCGCGGCCGGCGGGGACGGCGCCAGGGTGGCGGTGGCCCGCCCCGCCCGGCCGCCCGGCGGGCGCAGGTCGTGTTGCGCCGGCCCCGCTGCTCGCCCGGTTCCCGCTCCGGCCTGGTCCTCGTCCCGGTAGCGCTGCCGCGGCGGCGCCGGGCGGGGCGGGGCCCCCGCGGCGATCTCGAGGGCGACGCGCTCGTTGTGCACCAGCTCGCGGCACAGCCGCCACACCAGCAGGCCGGTGAGAGGCGGCACGACGACGAGCGCCAGCCGGTAGGCGTTGGTCATCCCCTCCACCGACACGCCCAGCGCCTGGCCCTGCACGTCGTGGCTGCCGGCCAGCAGCAGCACGGCGAGGAACGCGAGGCCGCCGGCACCCAGGCCGGTGCGCACCGGGCGGTCGCGGGGGCGGTCGAGCACGTGGTGGAGCCGGTGGTCGTGGGTCAACCGCTCCTCGATGAACGGCCACGCGTACAGCACCACGAACACCAGCGCCGGCAGGAGCGCACCGGTGAAGAAGGGGCTCGGGATCTCCCGGGCTCCCAGCTGCACGGTCATCGAAGGCAGCACCCGCAGCGCCCCCTCGATCCAGCCGAGGTACCAGTCGGGCTGGGCGGGCACGGTCACGGCGCCGGGCACGAACGGGCCGTACAGCCAGACGGGGGCGATCTGCACGAAGGTCCCAAGGGCGACCAGCACGCCGGCGACCCCGAGCATGAGGGCGGTGGTCTTGACCAGGTACCGGGGCCACATGGTGTCCCCGACGACGTTGCCCTCGTGCCGGCCTCCGCCGGCGAACTGCGTGTGGGTCTGGCGGAACACGGTGCCGAGGTGGACGGCGAGCAACAGGGCGATGGCGCCGGGGATCACGAACACGTGCAGGGTGAAGATCCGCCCGAACATCTCCTCGGTGGGGAAGGGCCCTCCGAAGATCAACAGGACGAGCTGCGGTCCGATCAGCGGTACCGCCAGCACCGTGGCGTAGAAGATGCGGGTGCCCATGCCGCCGAGCAGGTCGTGGGGGAGCGACAGGCCGAAGAACCCGTTGGTGATGGCCAGCAGCAGCAGGGTCACCCCGACGGTCCAGTTGAAGCGGCGGGGGCGGCGGAACGCTCCGGTGAAGAAGATGCGGCAGGCGTGCAGGGCGATGGCGGCGACGAACACGACCGCCGCCCAGTGGTGCACCTGGCGCAGCAGCAGGCCGCCCCGCCGGTCGAAGCTGATCTCCAGGACCGAGGCGTAGGCCCGGGTGACCTCGCGGCCCTGCATCGGCTCGTAGGAGCCCTGGTAGCGGACGGCCTCACCGCTGGCGTCGTACCAGAAGGCGAGCACGACGCCGGTGGCGAGCAGCACCACGAAGCTGTAGAGGGCGACCTCGCCGAGGAGGAACGACCAGTGGTCGGGGAACACCTTCCGCAGCTGCTCGGCGACCTGCCGGCGCGCCCGGGCCACGACGCTCACGACGGCCGCCCCCAGAACCCGGGGCCGGTCACGTCGTCGAAGTCGCCGCCGGCGACCAGGTGGCCGTCGGCGTCGACGGTGAGCGGCAGCTGGGGAAGCGGCCGCCACGCCGGGCCGAACAGCGGCCGGGCGCCCTCCAGCACGGCGAAGCCCGCCTGGTGGCACGGGCAGAGCAGGGTGTTCGTGCGCTGCTCGTACAGGCCGACCGGGCAGCCCATGTGCGTGCACAGGCGCGAGTAGGCGACGTAGCCCTCGGCGGACCACTCGGCCCGGCCGGGCGGGCGGAGGGTCTGACCGGGCTCCAGGCGCACGAGGATCGTCTCGGCCTCGAAGGCGGCGCTGGCGCCTTCGGGCAGCACGGTCAGGGTGGCGCCGGGGCGGAGGTCACCGACGTGCACGGGCCGGCCCTCGGTCGTCACCAGGCGGGCGCCGGCCCGCCAGGCCGTGCCCCGCAGGCGCTCGGGGTCGGGGCCGAGCACCCGGATGCCGGTCACCGCGACCAGGGTCGCGGCGGCCCCGCCGCCCAGCAGGAGGCGGCGGCGGGCCGGGCTGAGCGGCATGGGCTCGTCGCCGGGGTCGCCCCGGTCGAAGGGCGCGTCGCGGTCCTCGACGGCGCCCGCTCCCGACTCGATGAGCCGGGAGCCGACGCCGAGGCCGCCGGCGAGCCCGGCCAGGCCGAGCGCCATCAGCCCGCCACCCAGGCGGTCGCCGGCGCCGGTGACGACGACGAGGAAGCCGGCGCCAGCGCAGGCGGCGGCGGCGAGGACCCAGCCGGCCACGAGCGCCTGGGCGAGGGTGGGGCGCGGCAGCCTCACGGCGCCCGCCCCATGCGAGCGCCGAGGAAGGCGGCGAACAGCACGATCGTGCCGAGACCGAGGGTCCAGGCGACCAGCCCCTCGTCGACCCGGCCCGCCCGCAGCAGCGGGAACCCGCCCCGGTCCTCGGGTGACTGGAGCTCCACGACGTAGCGGGCCAGGGCGTCCATCTCGGAGGGGGTGAAGGCCTCCGGTGCGAACGCCGGCATGGCGCCGGGACCCGCGAACAGCGAGGTGACCACCTCGAGCGGCGAGGAGTGGAGCACCGGCGGCGCCCGGAAGCCGGCGGTCAGGTTGCCGCCGATGCCGGTGGCGCTGTGGCAGCCGGCGCACTCCACCTGGTACAGGGCGGCGCCCCGGGCGACGTCACCGCGGTCGGCGTCCACGTCGGGCAGCGGCGGCCCGTCGCCGAGCGTGCCGGCGTAGCGGGCCAGGGCGAGTGCCTCCTCATCGTCGTAGATCGAGGGCCGGCGGCGCAGCGGCTCGTCGGCGCGGTCGATGGGCATGCGACCGGTGGCGACCATGAACCAGTTCCCGGCCTCGCCCGAGGGGCGGATGTCGGGTCCACGCGGGGTGCCCTCGCCGCCCGGCGCGTGGCAGAACGCGCAGTCCCGCAGGTACAGGTGCCGGCCGAGCTCGAGCTCGCCGCCGGCCCCGGCAGGCGGCGCCTGGGCGGCGGCGGGACGAGCGGCGGCGACCACGGCGACGGCGAGCGCACCAGCGCACACCAGCACCACGGCGAGGGCGCCGGCCGTGATCGTGCTGGGTCGGCGTCCACCGTCCGCCATCCCGTGAACCTAACCGACCCGCGCGGGTCGCCGGGGCGGGGCCCGACGGTCAGCAGCCCGTGGCGTCCCGGAGGCAGCGGCACGCCTCCGCCAGCCTGCTCGGGCCGAGCTGCACGACCTTCCGCCGCAAGGCGGAGCGCGGGATCGTGTGGATGTTGTCGAAGGTCACCACGCAGTCGGTCGGCACCCCGTCGCGCGACGCGGTGAGCTCGAGCTCGGAGACGAGGCCCCGGACCGTGCGCGTGAGCGCGGCGACGACGACGGAGCCGACCCGATCGGCCACCGGGTCTCGGGTGAGCACCAGCACGGGACGGTCACCGCCGGGTGTGGCCGCGAACCAGATCTCACCCCGGCGCATCGGCCCAGTCCGACCAGTCCTCGGCGGGACCCCAGTCGGCGATCGCCGTCAGGGCCTGCTCGCCGTCGTCGAGCGGCTGCGCCTCCCACCGGTCGGCGTCGTGCTCGGAGCTGAGGCGGCGCCCCAGCGGCGGTGCCGGGCCTCAGCGGCGGGCGAGCGCGACGGCCGCCGCGGCGGCGGCGCCGGCGACCCCGGCGGCCAGCGCCCGCCGTCCCGCGTAGGGCGGCTGCCAGGTCCGCGACCGGGCCCGGTCGGTGAAGCGGCCGTCGGCCCCGGCGTCGCCGGGCACCGGCTCGAACAGGTTGTCGGGCCGGTCGCGGTCGAGGGGCTCGTCGGTCTGCTGGCTGTCGAAGCCGGTCCGGGCGAGGTGCCAGTCGAGCAGGCCGGGCGCCAGCTTGTTGGCGGCGACGGTCAGCAGCGCGCTCCAGCCCACGAACAGCTCGCGGCGCCCGCCGTGCTCGGCAGACCACACGACGGCGCCGGCGGCGACGCGCGGGGTGTAGATCGGCGGCACGGGCATCGGGTGCCGGCCGAGCCGCGTCCGCACCCAGCCGAACTGGGGCGTGTTGACGGCGGGCAGGTGCACGTGCGTGAGGCGCACCCGGCTGCCCCGGGCCCGCAGCTCGCAGCGCAGCGAGTCGGTGAACCCCCGCAGGGCGTGCTTGGCGGCGCAGTAGGGCGCCTGCAGCGGGATCGCCCGGTAGGCCAGGGCGGAGCCGACCTGCACGATCGTGCCGTGGTCGCGGGGCACCATGCGCCGCAGTGCGCTGAGCGTGCCGTGCACCGCCCCGTGGTAGGTCACGTCGGTCACCCGGTGCAGCTCCTCGGGCTCGAGGTCGCGGACCTCGGCGAGGACCGAGACCATGGCGTTGTTCACCCACACGTCGATGGGGCCGAGCTCGGCCTCGGTGGCCGCAGCCGCCGCCTCGACCGCTCCGGCGTCGGCGACGTCGGTGGGCGCCACGAGCGCCCGCTGGCCTCGCCCCTCGACCTCGCGGGCCGCGGCCCTCAGGCCCTCCTCGCCGCGGGCGAGCAGGGCCACGTCGTAGCCCCGCTCGGCCAGCAGGCGGGCCGTCTCCCGGCCCACACCTGCGCTCGCGCCCGTCACCACGGCCACCTTCGCCGCCACGTCGTCCTCCTCGTCGTCGCTCGCTGCGTGCCTCCTACCCAGCCGGTCCCGGCGCATCCCTCGGCGTGGCCGGCACGCGGTTGGCTGGCCGCCCCGTCGAGGGCCAACATGGCGCCATGGGTCGCATCCTCGTCACCGAGCAGATCGCCGAGCGCGGCCTGCAGGCACTCCGCGACGCCGGCCACGAGGTGGACCTGCGCCTCGACCTCACCCCGGCCGGCCTGCTCGAGGCCGTGGCCGGCGCCCATGCGCTCATCGTGCGGTCCGCCACCCAGGTGACCGCCGAGGTGCTCGAGGCGGGCCGCGACCTCGTCGTCGTCGGCCGGGCGGGCCTCGGCGTCGACAACATCGACGTGGAGGCCGCCACCCGCCGGGGCGTGGTCGTGGCCAACGCCCCGGGGACGAACTCGCTGTCCACGGCCGAGCACGCCATGGCCCTGCTCCTCAGCCAGGCCCGCAACATCCCGCAGGCCGACGCCGCCCTCAAGGCCGGCCGCTGGGAGAAGTCGCGCTGGGAGGGCACCGAGCTGCACGGCAAGACCCTGGGGGTGCTCGGCCTCGGCCGGATCGGCACGCTGGTCGCCCAGCGGGCCAACGCCTTCGGGATGCGGCTCGTGGCGTGGGACCCGTGGGTGTCGCGCGAGCGCGCCCGGCAGCTCGGCATCGAGATGCTCGAGCTCGAGGAGCTGTTCGAGCAGGCCGACTTCGTCACGATCCACCTCCTCAAGACCAAGGAGTCGGTGAACCTCATCGGCGAGGACCTGCTGGCCCGGGCGAAGCCGGGGCTGCGCATCGTCAACGCCGCCCGGGGCGGGATCATCGACGAGGCGGCGCTGGCCAAGGCGATCGCCGACGGCCGGATCGGGGGCGCGGCGCTCGACGTGTTCGCCGAGGAGCCGACCACCGAGTCACCGCTGTTCGCCCTCGACTCAGTCGTCGTCACCCCGCACCTCGGCGCCTCGACCACCGAGGCCCAGGACAAGGCAGGGGTGGTGGTCGCCGAGCAGGTCGTGCTGGCCCTGGCGGGCGGCTTCGTGCCCTTCGCCGTGAACGTGGCCGCGTCCGAGGCGGCCGAGGCCGTGCAACCCTTCCTGCCGCTCGCCGAGCGCCTGGGGTCGATCTTCGGGGGGCTGATCGACGCCCTGCCCTCGACCGTCGAGATCGAGTACCACGGCCAGCTCGCGGACCACGACACCCGCATCCTCACCCTGTCGGTGCTGAAGGGCC
The DNA here is from genome assembly GCA_004366205.1 of Actinomycetota bacterium. Classification (GTDB taxonomy): domain Bacteria; phylum Actinomycetota; class Acidimicrobiia; order Acidimicrobiales; family CADCSY01; genus SIRW01. Next base: position 5,923 of record SIRW01000068.1, read on the forward strand.
TGTTCGGCGGGATGACCGCCGAGCCCGTGTCCTACGTCAACGCCCCCCAGCTCGCCGAGCAGCGGGGCGTCGAGGTGCGCGAGACCAAGACCTCCACCGTGCAGGACTACGTGAACGTGATCGTCATCCGCGGCGGCGACCACTCGATCGGCGGCACCCTCGCCGGGGTCCGCGGCGAGGCCCGCATCGTGATGCTCGACGACCACAGCACCGAGGTCCCGCCCGCGGAGCACATGCTCGTGATCCGCAACGACGACACGCCGGGGCGCATCGCCGTGGTGGCGGGCGCGCTGGGCGACGCCGGCATCAACATCGCCGACATCCACGTGGGCAAGTCGCCGCAGGGGGAGGGCGCGCTCATGGTGCTGGCGGTGGACCAGGACGTGCCGCAGGAGGTCGTCGAGCGCATGCTCCGGTCGCCCGGCATCCACTCGGTCCACCCGATCACCACCTGAGGCGCCGGCCGGCGGCACCGCCTACTGGGGCCGCGGTGGAGCCGGCGGCGCTACTCCTCGAGGCTGATGGCGCCGGTGGGGCAGAGCTCCTCGGCCTCCCGCACCTTGTCGTGCAGCTCGGCGGGGGGCTCCTCCTGGAGCACGTAGAGGTAGCCGTCGTCGCGGATCTCGAACACCTCGGGCGCGAGCTGGGTGCACGAGCCGCTGCTGACGCACTTGTCGTAGTCGACGTTGACCTTCACGGGTTCTCCTCGGGGGATCTCAGCGCTTGGCGGGACGGAGGCCGTCGGCCTCGGCGGCCTCGGCGTCGCGGTAGCACCGGTCGGGCTTGGTCCGGTCGTAGGCGAACATGCCGGGCAGGTGGAAGATCCGGCTGCTCAGCTTCGCCTTGATCGGGTGCGAACCGGGGCAGGTGTCACCCGACGGCTCGACCCAGGCCCGCTCGACGGTAGCCCCCGCCTTCTGTGCCGGGGCCTTCTTCGCCGTGGCCTTCCCTGCGGCCCGCTTCGTGGCGGCCCGCTTCTTCGTGGCGGCCTTGGTGGCGGGGGCCTTCTTCGTGGCCTTCTTGCCCGCGGCCTTCCGGCCGGCGGTGCGCGACGCCGGGGTGGGCGCGGGCTCCCCGGCGTCGGGCCCGCTCCGCCCCGGGGGCGCGGCGGCCTCGCCCGCCCGGGTGTCGCCGGCGGCTTCCCGGGGTGTCGGGAGGATGTCGTCGTCGAGGTCGCCGCCGCCCGGTTCCCCGTCCGGCCCGGCGGTGGGGACGGGCGTGACCGGTGGCGGCGGGGCCGCAGGCGCGGGCGCAGGGGGCGGCGGAGCCGCCGGCGACGGGCGCGGTGGCGTCGCGGCGGCGCGGGCGGGCTCGGGCGGCAGCGGGGGCCACGCGCCCTCGCTCGGTGGCGCATCGGCGCCGTCGCCTCGGCGGGCCTGGAGCGCCTTGGCGATCGCCAGACCCAGCCCGGCGAGCACGCCCAGCACCAGGCCGATGCGGAACGACCTGCGGATCACGGGTGGTCCCCCTTCCTCGTCCTCGGCGGCGACTGTACCCCGGCGGGACGGGCAGGCTGCCAGGTGACGCCTTGACGAGCGTCGGCCCCGGCTGCGACGATCGTTGGCGTCATGTCCGCCACCCGTCCCGCCACCGCCACGCTGACGAGCCTCCTCCTCCCGTAGGCGAGCGCCCCCCTCCGGGTGCTCGCCGGTCACCTCCTGCGCCTCCGGGCCAGGGGGTTTTTCATTGCCCGGGCACCGCCTCGAAGCCAGGAGAACCGCCCATGCCACCGCAGCCCGCCACCCCCCGGAAGATGCCGTTCGACCGGTACCGCCCGGTGCTTCCGCTCGCGCTGGCCGACCGCACCTGGCCCTCGGCCCGCCTCGAGCGGGCGCCGATCTGGTGCTCGGTGGACCTCCGGGACGGCAACCAGGCCCTCATCGACCCGATGGACCCCGTGCGCAAGCGGCGCCTGTTCGAGACGCTGGTGGCCATGGGGTTCAAGGAGATCGAGGTGGGGTTCCCCTCGGCCTCCCAGCCCGACTACGACTTCATCCGCCAGCTGATCGAGGACGACCTCGTCCCCGACGACGTCACGATCCAGGTGCTGGTGCAGTGCCGGCCCGAGCTGATCGAGCGCACCTATGAGTGCCTGCAGGGCGCGCACCGGGCCATCGTGCACTTCTACAACTCCACCTCCGAGCTGCAGCGGCGGGTGGTGTTCCGCACCGACAAGGCCGGCATCGTCGACATCGCCGTGCAGGCCGCCAAGCTGTGCCGCAAGCTCGAGGACACCTTGCCGGGCACCGAGCTGCGCTACGAGTACTCGCCCGAGAGCTTCACCGGCACCGAGCCCGACTTCGCGGTCGAGATCTGCGAGGCGGTCATGGACGTGGTCGAGCCGACCAGCGACCGGCCGATCATCCTGAACCTCCCGGCGACGGTGGAGATGTACACACCCAACGTGTACGCGGACGTGGTCGAGTGGTTCCACCGCACGATCCGCGACCGGGATCGGGTCGTGCTCAGCCTGCACCCCCACAACGACCGGGGTACGGCGGTGGCCGCCACCGAGCTGGCGCTCATGGCCGGCGCCGACCGGGTGGAGGGCACGCTGTTCGGCAACGGCGAGCGCACCGGCAACGTCGATGTGGTCACGCTGGCGCTCAACCTGTTCAGCCAGGGGGTGGACCCCGAGCTCGACATCCACGACATCGACGCCCTGCGACGGGTCGCTGAGTACTGCAACCGCCTGCCCGTGCACCCCCGCCACCCCTACGTGGGCGACCTCGTGTACACGGCGTTCTCGGGCTCGCACCAGGACGCCATCAAGAAGGGCATGGAGGCGCTGCCCCCCGACTACGAGGTGTGGGAGGTGCCCTACCTGCCCATCGACCCCAAGCACGTGGGCCGCACCTACGAGGCCGTCATCCGCGTCAACAGCCAGTCCGGCAAGGGCGGCGTCGCCTACATCATGAAGGCCGAGCACGGCTTCGACCTGCCCCGCCGCCTGCAGATCGAGTTCTCCAAGGCGATCCAGACCATCACCGAGGACACCGGCACCGAGATCAGCCCGGCGGAGATGTGGCTCGCGTTCCGGGACACCTACCTGCCCGAGGACGCGGCCGTGCAGCTCCTCAGCCAGGAGATCGTCACCCGCGAGCGCACGGCCTCGGTCACCGCCCAGCTGCTGGTCGACGGCGAGCACGTGACGATCACCGGTGAGGGCAACGGCCCGATCGACGCGTTCGTGGCCGGCGTGCGCGACCACCTCGGCGTCGCCATGGAGGTCGTCGACTACAGCGAGCACGCCATCGGCGCCGGCTCCGACGCCACCGCCGTCGCCTACGTCGAGACCGTCGGGCCCGACGGCGCCACCCGCTGGGGGGTCGGCACCGACCCCAGCATCGTCACCGCCTCGCTGCGGGCCATCGTCAGCGCCCTCAACCGCCACCGGTCGGACCCGTAGCCCAGGCCGATCTCCTGCGGGCGTCACGGCACCGGCATACAGTGGGGCCGTCGAGCAGACGGCGACCCGGGGGGAGCGGGTGAGGTCGATCGAGGCGGGACAGGCGGGGTGGCGGTGAGCGAGCGGTTCGTGTCCTTCGACGTCGACGCCATCGCCGACTACGTGTTCGCCGCAGCAGGGCCGACCGAGGTGATGGGTGCCTCGGCGCTCATCGAGCGGTTCGACGAGCGCGCCGGCGCGTTGGGTGCCGCGCACGGCGGGACGGTGGTGTTCGTGGGTGGCGGCTCGGGCCTGGTCCGGCTGCCCGCTGAGCGGGTGGCGGCGTTCCATCAGGCGCTGGTCGGCAAGCTGGCCGAGCTCACGGCCGGGGCGGCGACGTGCACCGTCATCGACGTGGCCGCCGAGGGGCCGTTCCGCTCGTGCTGGGAGGCGCTGGCAGCCGGCATGGCTCGCGCCAAGCGCGAGCGCGCCCTGCGCCACACGCTCGCGGTGCGCGTACCGGCGGGCACCCCCCCCGGGCAGGTCTGCTGGTCCTGCGGACGTGAACCGGGAGACGCGGGGGTGCGTCACGAGCACCGCATCGGCGCCGAGTGCCAAGCCCGGGTCAGTGCAGCCACTGACCAGGTGGAGCTGGATGACCGGCAGGTGCGGGTCACCCGCGAGCTTGAGCGGGTGGAAGCCGCTGGCGAACGGCGCGGCGGCCTCGCCGCCACCATCTACCTCGACGCCGACGATCTCGGGCTGCGGATCCGCCAGATCGACAGCGCCGACGCGCTCGGCGCCTTCGCGCGGAGCCTTCGCACGGCGGTGCAGGCCGCCGTGGCCGACACGGTGATCGACCTGGGTCTCGACAATCAGGTCGTCCTGCCGGTCGTGGGAGGTGACGACGTCGTGATGATCGGCCCCGCCGCCCGGACGCTCGAGGTGCTCAAGGCACTCTGGACGAACCTCGACGCCAACGTCGCGAGCCTGGCGGCCGGCACCGAGCCCCTCCGGTTCTCCGCCGGCGTCGCCATCGCACCCGTTCGAGCACCGCTGCGCGTCCAGTTCGACCTGGCCCGCCGGGCGCTGAAGGCCGCGAAGCTGCACGCGAAGGCGAGCGCTGCAGCAGGGGAGCGCTCCGCCTATCTGCAGGTCCGCTCGATCGCCCCCCTCGCCCGGCACGCCACCGACGTACCGCTGTTCGGCGCCGCGCTGCCCCGCAACGCGCTCGAAGCGCTCCTGGAGGTGCTGGCGCGTGTTCGGAAGACCTCCCGCGCCCAGATCGCCGGGCTCCGCCGTGACCTCGATGATCCCGTGGGGCCGCTGCGTCGCTTGCACCTCGACTACCGGGCCAGCCGGGACGAGGCGGTCGCCGGTCTGCTCAGGGCGGCGCAGGAGGCTGCCGGGACCGCTGGTGTGGACGCGGAAGCGCTGCTGACCGGGGCGCTCGACCTCGAGCCTGTGGTGGGGGTCGTATGACCCGGCCCGCTGTGGTGTACGAGCTGATGATTCGGCTGTCGTCACCGGCGCTGCTCGGTGGCCGGGCGGGCGCCGGCGCGCGGGCGCAGACCTGGCTCACCGCCGGTGAGGACGGGCAGGTCGCCGCCCTGCTCCCGGGCTCGGCGCTGCGGGGGGTGCTCCGGCACGCGTCGCGCCGATTCGCGGCCGCACGCGGGGTGCGTTGCGCACGGGGCACCGACGGTGGGGGCGAGTGCTCCTGCGTCACCTGCGAGCTGTTCGGCGGGTCCGGCCGGCGCGGCCGGCTGCACGTCCGCAGCGCCACGGCCACCGCCACCGCCCTCACCGACGTCACACGGGTGGCGATCGACCGCACCCGGGGCACGGCCGCGCCTGACGCCCTGTGGTCCGCCCGTCTCGTACAGGCCGAGTTCCAGGTGCGACTCGAGCTCGACCAGCCTGATCGGTCTGGCGGTGGCAACGGTGGCGGCGATGACCCCGATGTCGCCGGCAAGCATCTGCAAGCGCTGCTCGGCTGGCTCAACGCGACCGGCATCGCGCTGGGCCGGTCCAAGAGCACGGCTGGGCGGGCGACGCTCGCCGCACGCCAGCGGCCCGTGTCCGCTCAGGTGGCGTCCGAGCTCCGGCCGGGCGCGTCCAGCTGGTGGCGTCTGCGGCTACGAGCCGTGGAGCCAGTGCGGCTGGGCGGCCTGCGTCATCGCCCCTACTTCCAGCATGGGCTGGGCGCCATCCCCGCGTCGACCCTCGTGGGCGCGCTTGGTTGGGGGCTGGCGCGGGCCGGCCGCGACGACCTCGCGCAGGCGTGCTTTGGTGAGGGGCAGGCCTGGGTGAGCGAGGCGTGGCCCCCCGGGCGGGCGGGCGCGGGATGGCGCACGTCGGCTCGGCAGTGCCCGGCGTGCGGGGCGCTCCTCGATGTCGCGCTCGACCAGACGGCCGCGGTCCTCGCTGGCCGTATCGGCGATGAGCGCTGCCCCGGCTGTGGTGGGGACGGTGATGGCCCGTTCCCACAGCGGGTCGAGCGTCAGGGGGTCACCCCGGTGGTCTCGGGTCATACGGCCATCGAGGCCGAGACCGGCCGGGCGGCCGAGGCGCTCCTGTACCAGCAGCAGGTGTGCGAGCCCGGCAGCATGTTCGATGCCGACCTGTACGCGCCGAACTGGGTCGCCGATGCCGTCGGCTCGCTCGACATGCTCACGATCGGCGGTGCCCGCAGCCGGGGCTTCGGGCGGGTTGAGGTCCACATCGAGGCCGGGACCCCGCCCCCCGCGGTCGCCGCCTGCGCCGACGCCACACGCCACGCCCTCGCAGCGCGCGGCGCGCCCCTTAGCGAACCCGTCGTGCTGTTCGACGTGGTCACCGCCGCGCACGTGCCCGGCGGCCTGGCCGAGGCACTGGCGACCCGAGGTGCTCAGCTGGTGACCGGGGACGCGGTGATCGAGCTCGCTGGCGGCTGGGACGAGCGTCAGGACCGCGCCCGAGCCCTGCACGAGACGGTCAGCCGCGGCTCGTGGCTGGCGGTGAGCGGACCGCTCGAGGCGCTGGACGCCCTGGCCGGGGTCGTGGCCGCGGACACCGAGGCGTGGTGCCCGTTGTGGCTGCGGCCCCGGGAGCCGGCCGCCGGCACACCGCCGGCTGACGGGAAGGAGACGGCACGATGACCGATACCGTTCGAGCGGTCGGGAAGCTTGCGCCCGACGTGCGCGAGGAGGCGGTGCGCCTCGCGCTCGACCTCTGCGCCTCCCCGCCCGAGGGGCCGGGATCCATCCCGGACCGCTCGCAGCTGAACACGCTGCTGCGGGCAGCGCTGGGCACGCCGTCGACCACCGAGGCGGTGCTGTTCATCCGCTACCAGGCGGCCCGCAGCAACAAGAGCGCGTTCCTCGCCAAGATCGCCGACGAGGTCGAGAGGCAGCGGTGGGCGGGTGACATCGACGCGGTGTGCTTCTTCCTCGGTTCGCTGGTGCGCGCCGGGCACGTCGCCCGGAAGGCGGCCGAAGCCGAGAAGCGAGCCGGCGGCAACCGAGGCCAGAGTGGTCGCCGTGGCTGACCGTGTGACCGACGACTGGGTCGTCGTGCGCATCCCGATCGCGGTCGAGACCGCCACGGGCCTGCGCGTCAGCGCCGAGCGCCACAGCGGCTTCATCGGCTCGGATCTGCCGCTGCTGCGGCTGCCCGATGGACGGCCCTACATCCCCGGTTCCAGCGTGAAGGGTGTGCTGCGGGCCACCGCCGAGCGGCTGCTCGGCGGGCGTCGCGTGCGCGCGTGTGACGTCCTGGACAACGACGTTCGCTGCGGCGGACCCGGTGGTGCCGGCGTCGTGGTGGGCCGCGATGCGCTGTGCTGGACCTGCCGGCTGTTCGGCTCGCCGCACTGGGCCGGCCGCGTCTGGGCGGGGGACCTCGTACCCGATGTTGTCCCTGCCACCGTCGTGCGTGACGGGGTGGGCATCGACCGCGACGAGCTGCGCGCCCGCGACAACGCGAAGTTCGACTACGAGGTGATCCCCCCTGGGGTGGTGCTGCGGGGCGAGCTGCGCGTCGACGACCCCGAGCCGGGTGATTTGGGGCTGCTGCTGGCCCTCTGGGATCTCGTCGACGCCGGGCTCGTGACCTTCGGCGGTGGCGCCAGCCGTGGCTTGGGGCGCCTCCGCCTGCTCGACCCTCCGCAGCCCCTGCGCTGGCAGGCCTCGAACTGGTCGCCGGGGTCCGAACCGGCGCAGTTGGACCGGGCCGGCCTGCTCGAGGAGCTCACCCGCCGGCTCGACGCTGAGGGTGGCGCGGGGGCGCAGCCGTGAGCGGGCGGTTTCGGCGACTGCGGGCGGTGGCCACCGTGGACCTGCACCTGCAGAGCGACGGGCCGCTGCTGGTGAAGGGTCCCGAGGCCGCGGACCCGGCTCGGCCCGACATGAGCTTCGTGCGCTACCCCACACCCTGGGGCGACGCGCCTTTCCTGCCCGGCTCGTCGCTCAAGGGCGTGCTGCGCAGCGGTACCGAAGCGCTGCTGCGAGAGCTCGGCTGCGAGGTGTGCACCCCCTTCGACCTCGGAGCGGGCCGGCCCGCCTGCCGTGTCCGCTGCCGCGCCTGCCTGCTCTACGGGTCGGTGCTCGGCGCCGGCAACCTGCTCGTCGAAGACCTGATGCCCTGGCCGCCCGGCGCTGACGACCGGGGAGCGCGGCTGCGTCTCGTGGAGCAGCGCCGCAGCATCCGCAACGGCGTGGCGATCGATCGCCAGACGGGCGCGGCGCTCGGCGGGCGGCTGTTCGACTACGAGGTGCTGGTCGACGTGGCGTTCTGGGGCCGGCTCACCGTACGCAACCCCGAGCCGTGGCACCTGGCGGTGGTCGCCGCCGGCCTGGCGCTGCTCGATGCGGGGGTGCTGCGGATCGGTAGCGCCACCACCCGCGGCCTGGGGCGCATGGGTGTGCGCGGGGCGGACCTCGAGCTCGCCGCGCTCGATCCCGCCGAGCTCAAGGCGCTGCGCGCCGGTGATCTGTTCGGCCCGCCGCGCCAGGCTGGCCTGTGGTGGCGGGCGGAACCGGCGACCAGCGGGTTGGGAGCGATCGAGCAGCTCGCCGCCATGCTGCCAGGCCTGGTGCGCGCTGATGGGGCGAGCGGGGCATGACCAGCTGGGAGCCGGCCCGGCCGGCGTACTTCACCATCCCGATCGGTGCCCCCAAGCGCGAGCGAGTCGCCGGTTGGATGACAGGGCTCGCGGTGTGGGCCGAGCTGCGGCTCCGGCTCACGACGATGTCACACCTGCACGTCGGCTCGGGGGCACCCCGCCTGCTCCAGGGCGGAAAGCTGGCAGGGGCGCAGGTGGGTGCCGCCCGGCGGCAGGACGGGCAGTTGGCTCACGTGCCGGTGGTGCCGGGGTCGAGCCTCAAAGGGGCGCTGCGGGTGATCGCCGAGGCGCTCAGCCCGTCCTGCGACCCCTTTGCGAAGCGCGCCTGCCGCGACGGCGAGGTGTGCCCGGCCTGCCTCCTGTTCGGCAGCCCCGGCCGACGGGGCCTGCTCGCCTTCACCGAGGCCGTGCCCGTCCACGATGCCCGCCCCGAGGTCATCCGCATCGGGCAGCGCTACAGCCACACGAAGGCGCCGCGTCGGGGCCGGCGGCTCTACGGGCCCGACCCGGAGGCACCGGCGCCGCAGGCCACCGAAGCGGTCGAAGTCGTGCACTCGGGCACCGAGCTGGTCGCCAGGCTGGCGCTGCACGGCGCACCCGAATGGGCTGCTGGCCTGGTGACGATCGCGCTCGGGATCGGCGCCGAGGGTCTGCCGCACCTCCGCCTCGGAGGCGGCAAGAACCGGGGCATGGGCATCGTGGTGGTCTCCTGCGACGGCGGCTGGCAGGCCCCGACCCGGCTGGCGGCGCTGACGGATCGCGCGCCGGTCGACGACGCTGTTGTGGCCGGCTGGCAGCGCGCCGCGCTCGACCGGGTCCCGGAGCTCGCCGAGCGCCGCGATCAGATCGCGACCGGCTACGGAGGCGCCCGATGAACGGCCCGGGCTCACCTGGTGATCGTGCCACCCGCGAGGCGCTCCTTGACATCGCCCGCGCCGTGGTGCACAGCCTGCGGGGTGACCAGCAGGCCACCAAGCAGGCGGCAACGGCGCGCGCCGTGCTGCTGCGGGACGGGATCGGCGGCCTCGAGCGCGCCCTCGGGGCCAGCTTCGACGGCGGGGGCACGGCCACCCACTGGAACAAGTTCCGCGGGGCGTTCGGCCCGCGGCTTCCCGCGATACTCGAACGTGCGGGCGGCGATCCCGCGGCGGTGGCCTTCACGCTGGGCTGGGTGCACCGGCTCGGCAAGGTCGACGCCCACCGCCAACGGGTCGATCGGCCCCGCCGGGGTGGGCGCCGGTGAGCCGCCCTCGTCCCCTCGTGCTGCTCACGGCCCTGGGGACCGTCGCCCGGGACGCCACGTACCGGATCGAGGGCCGGGAGTCGACCCGGCCGCTCGCGCCGCTCGCGCTGGTCGACCTCGCAGGCGAGCGCCCTGACCGCGTGCTCGCCGTGTGCACGGAGGAGGCACTGGCCACGACTTTCCCGATCCTCCGCGCGGAGCTGGAGGACCTTGGCGTCGACATCCAGGCGATCGGGGTTCCCGGCGCGCTCGACGCCGGCGAGCTCGACGAGTTCGTCGGTGCCGTCTCCCGGGCGGTCAGCGACGAGGCGCCCCTGCGCCTGTGGGTCGACCTGACCCACGGGTTCCGCCACCACGCGGTCCTGCTGTACGCGGCCTGCCTGTACCTCGCTTCCCTCGAGCAGCTGGCTCTCGAGCACGTGTGGTACGCGCCGCTCTCGGACGCCGGTGCAGACGTGCTCGACCTCGTCCCGCTGGTGCGGCTGCCCGAGCTGGTGCAGGCGGTGCGCGAGGTGGCCGAGACGGGCAGCGCCCGGTCCCTCGCCCAGTTCGTCGGCGGTGACGCCGATACGCGGCGCCGGCTCGACGACCTCACGCGTGCGCTGCTGGCGGGCCTCCCGCTCGAAGCCGGAGCCGCGATCGCCGCCCTGCTGGACGCCGGCGCCCCGGCGAGCGATCCTCCCCGCAGGGAAGCCAGGGCGCTACGGCGGGCCCTGCGCCGCCAGCAGGTGCCCCTCGCCGAGGTGCTGGCCGGTCGGCTCGTGGATGTCCTGGCGCCGTTGCGCTGCGAGCCCAAGGGCCAGGTCAGGCTCGATGAGTCGGAGCTGCGACGCCAGGGCGCGTTGGTGGAGCGGCTGCTCGACTGGCGGTCGGTCCACACGGCGGCGGGGCTCATGCGCGAGTGGCTCGTCTCGTGGGCGATCTGGGCGGACGCTCCCGAGGGTGCCGACACCGACTGGCTGGACCCCGGGGTGCGCAGGAGAGCCGAGGCGAGGCTCGGTGCACTCCGCCAGATCGAGAGCGACAAGGCCCTCGTCGAGCAGCTCAGCGAGCAGCAACGGAGGGTCGGCACCCTGTGGGATCGCCTCGGGCGGGTGCGCAACGCGTACATGCACTTCGGCATGCAACGCCAGCACGTCGACCCGGAACGCAGCTCCGATGGATCTGACCTTCACACGGTCTGGCCCGAGGCGAGGTCGGCCTGGGAGCAACTCGCGACCGAGCTGCCGCGCATCTCGCTCGCCACCAGCGGCTCGGCCGGCGCGCTCCTCGTGAGCCCTGTGGGGCTGTCCCCGGGTGTGCTCACCAACGCGATCCGAAAAGCATGCGAGATCGCCGGTGGGCCCCCGGCGCATCTGGTCGTGCTGTGCTCCCCGGAGTCTCGCCCGCTCATCAGCGAAGCGACTGCTCGAGCGGGCTTCCGCGGCGAGCCGCACCCCGTCCAGTTCGAGGATCCACACACGGCGCTGGCTGCGCTCCGGCGCTCGGCGTACCGGCACCTGCCCAACCATCCCGAGCTGCGAGCCCTGCTCGTGCAGGCAAGCGAGGTGCTGGTGAACCTGACCGGCGGCACGACCGCGATGTCGCTCGCTGCCCAGCAGCTCGCGGACGCCGCTCTCGCCTATGAGCGGCCCGTGTGCCGGTTCGCGCTCATCGACCGTCGTAGCGCCGAGGAGCAGCAGCGCGACCCGTGGGCCGACTGTGAGGTGGTCCGCTTCGATGACCGTGTCACACCCCGCCCCGTACCCGATGCACGTTGAGCTCGAAGCGAACTGACATGACCGGCGCTCCTCTGCACGACTACACGTCGTTCTTTCGCACCGCCACCGGCCAGGACCCCTACCCGTGGCAGGAACGGGTGGCCGCCGGCCCGCTCCCCGAGGTGGTCGAGGTTCCCACCGGCGCCGGCAAGACCGCCGGCTTGGCGCTCGGCTGGCTGTGGCGGCGCCAGCAGCCCGACACCCGTCCGGTCACCCCCCGGCGGCTGCTCTGGGCGCTGCCGATGCGCGTGCTCGCGAGCCAGACCTTCGGCGCGGTGAACGACTGGGTTCGCCGGCTCGGCCTGCCCGTCGAGGTGACCCTGCTCGTCGGTGGCGAATCGAGAGACCGCCTGGCCCTGCCGCCCGACCCCTCTTCCGATGCGGTCGTCATCGGCACGATCGACATGCTGCTGTCCCGGGCGCTCAACCGTGGCTACGCGGCCGGACCGTTCGCCTGGCCGGTGGACTTCGGGCTGGTGAACAACGACAGCCACTGGGTGCTCGACGAGGTGCAGCTCCTCGGTCCCGCCGTGGCGACCAGCCGGCAGCTTCAGGCCTTTCGCGACGGCTTCGGGACGGTCGGCCCGACCGGCACCACGTGGATGTCGGCCACGCTCGCGCTCGACGCGCTCGACACCGTCGACAACCCCGTCACCGGCGCGCAGGTCCTGCGCCTCGACGACCGTGACCGCGCCGGCGCCCTGGCCACCCGCCTGGGCGGCGCCAAACGGGTCGACGAGGTCCGCGACCTCCCCGAGCGCCGCCGCGAGCAGGAGCTGGCCGCTGCGCTGCTGGCGGCGCACCAGCCGGGCACCCTCACCCTGGCGGTGTGCAACACCGTGACGGCTGCCCGGTCGCTGTGGAAGGCGCTGAAGAAGGACCGCCCGGCGCCTGAGTTGGTCCTCGTGCACGCACGGTTCCGGCCGCCCGAGCGGGACCAGCACACCCGCGTGCTGCTGGAGCCGGTCGACCCGGCCGGCCCGGGCCGCATCGCGGTCTGCACCCAGGTGGTCGAAGCCGGGGTCGATCTCTCGGCTGCGACGATGTTCACCGAGGCCGCGCCGTGGCCGTCGATCGTGCAGCGCGCCGGGCGCTGCAACCGCGACGGCACGCGTCCTGACGCCCGCCTGCTGTGGGCGCCGCCTGCTCGCCCCGAGCCCTACCCCAAGCCCGACGTCGCCGCCAGCGTCGCAGCCCTCCGCGACCTGGAGGGCACGTACGTCACCCCGGAGTCGCTCGCCGCCCAGCGGGTGCCGGTCACCCAGGACGTGCATCACGTGTTGCGGCGGCGTGATCTGATCGAGCTGTTCGACACGACCCCGGACCTGACGGGGAACCTGCTCGACGTCGCCCGCTTCGTGCGGGTCGCCGAGGACGTGGACGCCTACGTCTGCTGGCGGCCGGCTGCGACCAGCCCCGGGCTGACCGCCACCGACCTCGAGGCGCAACCGCCCCCAGCGCCGGCGGAGCTGTGTCCTGTACCCGCCCGCGACCTATCGGCATGGGCCCGCCGCACCGATCGGGTGCGGCTCTGGTGGCGGGACCACGCACGGGAGGCATGGGTTCCGGTGGACCCCAGCGAGGTTCGCCCCGGGCGCATCTACGTGGTCGACGCAGCCGCCGGCGGCTACGACCCCACGACGGGGTGGGACCCGACAGCCCGCAGCGCAGTCGGTCCGGTCCCGACCCCCCAAGACGCGGCCCCCGACGCCCGCGACGACACCGTCGGCGCCGACCCCTCGTCCCTTCAGCGCCGGTGCTGGGTTCGGCTCGAACGGCACCTGGTGGACGTCGCAGCCGAAGCCGACCGCGTCCTCGAGGCGCTGGGGCCGGTCGTACCGGCGCGCATTGCCGGCGCCGTGCGAACCGCCGCCGCCCTCCATGACGCCGGCAAGGCGCACCCGGTGTTCCAGGCGACGATGGCGGCCGCCGCAGGGGAGGCGCTCGCCACCGCGGTGACCCAGAACGGGCCGTGGGCGAAGTCGCCGGGTTCGGCACGCCATGAGCGGCGAGGCTTCCGCCATGAGCTCGCAGGCGCGCTGCAGCTGCGCGACGCCCTGGCCAGCGACGCGCTCGGGCTTCCGCCCGGCGTCGACGCGGCCCTCGTGGTGTACCTGGTCGCCGCCCACCACGGCCGGGTCCGGCTCGGCGCCCGGGCCCTGCCCCACGAGGTGGCTCGTGACGGCGAGCGTCAGGTGCTGGGTGTGCGGGACGGAGACGTCATGCCCGCGGTCGCCACGCCGGCAGGCACCGTCCCGAGCTGCACCCTCCGCCTCGATGGCACCGAGATCGGTCGATCCGGCGACCGCCCGTCGTGGAGCGAGCTGGCGCTGGGGCTGCGCGACGATCCGGAGCTCGGTCCGTTCCGCATGGCGCTCGCCGAGGCGCTGGTCGTGCTGTCCGACCGGCGTGCCTCGGCGGCGGAAGAGGCCGGGCCTGACGATCTCGCCGAGGTTCGACGCACGTTGGCGGACGCCGGCGAGGTGCGGCCATGATCCAGATGGTCGGCCTCGAAGGGTGCCGGCCCGAACCGCTCGGCAGCTACCTGAAGGCGGTCGGGCTCCTGCGAGCGGTCGCGACCCAAGCCGATCCAAATGTGACCGGTCACTGGGACGGTGACCGGTTCGTGCTCGGCAGCGAGCTGGCGCGCGGCGACCTTCAGCAGTTCCTGCTCTGCCGTTGGGTGCCGACGCCGGTCGTGAGCCCATGGAACAAAGACGGCGGCATCAAGGCCACTGGTCTGCACGGCAAGGCAGCCGACATCGCGGCCAGCAACGACGCTCGCCTGCGCGGGTACCAGGCTGCGCTGGCACGCGCCCAATCGGTGCTTGCCGACACCGAGCGCCTCGTCGAGGAAGCCCAGCACGCCGGCACGCGGCTCGACGACCGTGCCCAGAAGCGGGTGCTGCTGCAGCTCCTGCGGAACCGGTTGCCCGACGAGGCGATCCTGTGGCTCGATGCTGTGGCCAGCATCGCCGATGACGTGCGGTACTCGCCGCTGCTCGCCACTGGCGGCAACGACGGCCGCGACGACTTCTCGAAGCGCTACATGGAAGGCGTCCTCGCGGGGCTCGCACTCGAGCGACAGAGACCGGCGAGGGGTGGACCGGGCCCCGAGGAGCGGGCGCGACGCTGGCTGGAGGCTGCGCTCTTCGATGCGCCTGCTTCGTTGCAGCACGCACCGGTGGGCATGTTCTTCGCGGGCCAGGCCGACGTTCCCTCCTCCCCGATCGGCGACACATCGGTGGCCAACCCCTGGGACCTGGTGCTCGCCTTGGAGGGGACCCTCGCGTTCGCATCGGCACTGGCTCGGCGGGCCGGCACGGCTCAGCCCACCAGTACGTTCCCGTTCATGCTGGCCTTCGGCACGGTCGGCAACGCGGCGGCCGCCACCGACGAAGCCGGCAAGGGCGAGCTGTGGGCCCCCCTGTGGGATCGCCCGGCGGGCTGGCCGGAGGTCCAGCGGCTCCTCACCGAGGGGCGCCTGGAGTGGAGGTACCGTCAGGCCCAGACGCCCGTGGACGCGGTCCGGGCCGTCGTCACGCTCGGGGTCGACCGTGGCGTCCGCGCCTTCAGCCGTCACCTGATCGTCCAGCGGCGCGGCCGCAGCCACCTCGCTCAGGCGGTCGGTCGGATCGCCGTGCGCGAGCGCCAGCAAGTCACCGTCCTCAGCGACGTGGACGACTGGGTGGCGTGGCT
Organism: Actinomycetota bacterium; assembly: GCA_004366205.1. Lineage (GTDB taxonomy): Bacteria > Actinomycetota > Acidimicrobiia > Acidimicrobiales > CADCSY01 > SIRW01. The sequence goes on from SIRW01000068.1 coordinate 21,117, forward strand.
TCGCAGGTCCGGGCCGCCCGCGACGCTCCGCCAGGCGCTAGGGGTCCTCGACCGCACGCTCTGGGACGCGGCCGGGCGGGATGACCCGGGTGCCTACCTGCGGGTGCTCAACGCGGTGGCTGCCTGCGACGAGGTGGTCGGCCGCACCCCGTCGATCCGTGCCCGGGTCGGCCCGATCAGCTCCCTCGACGCGGCACGGTGGTGGCCGGTGATCGACGACGGTACTCCCGAGGTGCGTCTGGCGGCTGCCTTGGCGGGCGCTCGCGACACCGACGGCACGTCGCTGCGGACGCTGGTGTGGCCCCAACAGCGCAGCGGGCGCGGGCGGCTCACCTGGAGCGAGCGCCCGGTCGTCGCGGGGTTCGGGCGCCGAGGGTTGCCAGCGGTGCTCACCGACGTGCTGGTCGCCCGCTCCATACCCGGTGACACCCCTGGGACCGACCGGCGTAACGCCCACCCGGCCGATCATCGACCCGGGCCGGGGGTGCGCCCCGCGTTCCCGCGCTGGTCGCTCGAAGCGCACCTGTCCGACATCGCCGCCCTGGTGGCCGCCGAGCTCGACGAGGACCGTCTCTGTCAGGTTCTGGCGGCATTGCTCGTTCTGGAGGGGTGGTCCCGGGCAGCCCGCCCAGAGAGGACAGCGGAGAGCAGCGTCATCCGTGACCGCCTGCCGAGCCCCGGTTTCGCGCTGCTGGCGCCCTTCTACTTCCCGCTCCCGCTCGTGCTCGGCGCCGACGCGCTCGAGCTGCTGGCGCAGCCCCAGTGGGCGCGGATGCTGCGTGCCGGCCAGCTCGGGCGGGTGCTCGACGAGGCACGGCTGCGCTGGCGGATGGCAGGGCGCGAACCGGCACCCCAGCACACCGCGGCGCTCGCCGCTGGACTCGACCCGCATGTCATCGCCACGGCGTTGCTCGTCCCGCTTGGCCCCACAGCGGTCCGCCGGCTTGCCCGCTGGGTCACCCGGGGCCCGGACGGCGAAGCGGACGCGACAGAAGGCGGCGGTGCCGGCATCGCCATGCACCACGATCACAACGAGGAGGAAGTTCATGACGGTTGACGCTGCGCGACGCATCTTCGAGATCGACCTGAGGCCCGTCGCGGGTGCGCGGTTCCAGCCGACGGGTTTTCCGGATCTCGGAGCCGCGCTCTACCAACGGCCTGTGGGTGACGGCGACGGGGTGCAGTGGCAGGACGCACTGCTCGTCGAGTCGGCCCAGTCCATGGCGAACCGCTTCGAGGCAGTCGGGTGGGACCCGGTCGCGGACCGGCCCGCCGAGGAGCTCGACGGCTTGCCCTGGGTGCGCATCGTGCACGCCGACACCGGGGGGTACCTGACGTCGAGTCGTACCGAGGCGCACCGGCTCGCCTCCGCGTTCGTGAAGGACGCGACGCTCGACGGGCGGTCCATGCGAGAGGTGCTGCGTGAGCGGCTCAACCTGCAGGAGGACCGGCCCTTCTCACCTCGGGAGATCGCCCGGGCGGTGATGGCGCTCGACCCGCTGTGCCTGGTGCACGGCGTGTTCTTCGCCGAGAGCGCCAAGGTGTGGCCCGGGCAGCCGAAGATCCAGCGGGCGCTGACGGGCTTCGTCGAGGCCTACGACGTGCGACCCGCGCACTCCGGTGGCGTCAAGCGGGATCACGTGCGGCACCAGATCACCGACACGGGCGGCTCGAGCGAGGGCTACGGGAGTGTGCCGTATCACCGCACCGAGTGGTGCGCGGCGCGGATCGCCGCCTACGTGGCGCTGGACCGGGCCCAGTTGGCGTCCTACGGGCTCGGACCCGACGCGACGGCGCTTCTCGAGGCGATCGCCCTGTGGGAGATCCGCCGGCTCTTCGATGCACCGCTGCGGCTGCGGACCGCTTGCGACCTCGAGGTGACCGGTGATGTGGTCGATTGCGAGGGCACGCCGCTCGAGGACGCTGCGAGCCTGGCGGCGACGATCCGCGAGAAGGCAGCAGCGTGCGCGGAGCTCCTTGGGCCGGGCGGTCCCATCGAGGTCCAGTGGCGGCCCGAGCGGCGCAAGCAGAAGGGCGAGGGCGGTTCTCCATGACCGTCCGCCTCGCGATCCGCTTCCCCCTGGGCCGGTACCAGGCCGCCGCGTGGGGGACGCACCCGAACGAGGGCACGGTCGAGTGGCCCCCGTCGCCCTGGCGGATCCTACGTGGCCTGTACGCAACCTGGCAGGAGCGAGGCCAGGACCTGGACCCTGCCATGGTCCGGCGCATCCTGTCGACCCTCGTCGAGCCGCCCCGGTACTGGTTGCCGCCGGCAGGGCGCGGCCACAGCCGCCACTACTACCCTGACGGCGGGCACGGCACCGATCTGACCGTTGACGCGTTCTGCACGATCGACCGCACCCTGCCGCTGGTCGTCGAGTGGGACGCGACGCTCGATGAGCGTGAGCGTGATGTGCTTGCCGTGCTCGCGGCGAGGATGCCCTATCTCGGCCGGGCCGATTCGCTGTGCGAGGCCGAGCTCACCGACGAGGTCCCTGACCGGCTCGTGCGGGTTGCGCCCGCTGGTGAAGGTTTGCCCACGGGGGCTCCGACGATCCGGTTGCTTGCTGTGGACACCGCCGACGACGCGACGCTGACCCAGCGCCCGGCGGTGTTGCGACGAGCGGGGTACGCGAAGCCGCTCGGCACGCGCTGGGTTACCTATCTGCTCCCGGAGCCGCCACCGGCCCGGCTTGCCGTGGCGCCCCCCCGCGCCGCGGTGACGGCGCTGCGCTGGTCGGTTGCGTCGCGACCGCGACCGTCGGTGCTGGGAGCGGTCGCGGTCGGCCACGTGCTCCGCCGTGCGGTGATGCGAACGGTCGCCGGAACCGGCTCGGTACCGCCTGTCGTGAGCGGCAAGAACCCAGACGGCTCACGCCTCACCGGCCACGACCACGCGCACTTCCTCTGCCTGGACACCGATCGGGACGGGCTGATCGACGTGCTGGCGCTGTGGGTGCCTGCTGGCTTGCCAGCACAGATCGCCGACGATCTCAGCGCGGCGCTGCGCAGGCTCCGGGGACATGAGCACATCCCCGACTTCCGGCCGTGTGCTCTCGGTTTCGAGGCGCTCGGCTCTGCACAACAGGTCCTTCCGGAGCTGGTCGGACCTGCACAGGGGTGGCGGACCGCCACCCCCTTCGCCCCCCGGTACGCGGAGACGTCACGAGCGCGCCGGGGCCGGGATCGGTGGCCTGCGATCGTCGAGCGCCAGGTGCGCAGGGAGCTCGCCGCCCGGGGCGCGCCGGAACCGTCATCGGTGGCGGTCGTTCGGGGGCGGTTCCACGCGCTCGAGTACCGGCGGCACCGCCCGGATCGGGAGCGACTGGCTCAGGCGCGGCGGGCAGCGCACGTGGAGGTCCAGTTCCCATCGCCGGTGACGGGCCCGATCGCCGTCGGTGCGCTGAGCCACTTCGGGTTGGGCCTGCTCGAGCCGATCGGGTAGCGAGGCGGGGCCGAGGCCGCGGCGTGAGCGACGTCACCGACGTTCCCGAGCTCATGCCCGCCCGGATGGTGGCAGCGTTCGCGTACTGTCCGCGGTTGTTCTACTTGGAGTGGGTGCAGTCGCGGTTCGCCGAGAACGCTGAGGTTGCCGCAGGCCGTATTGCGCACCGCGTCGTCGACGAGAGCCGAGGAGTGGTCCCCGGTCCCGGCCTGGCCGAAGAGCTCCGCCAGGCCACCTCGGTGCAGCTCTCGTCGCCGCGCCTCGGGCTGGTCGCTCGCATCGACGTACTCGAAGGTGATGACGGCGAGGTGGTTCCGGTCGACTTCAAGGTCGGCAAGGCCCCCGCCCGGGGACCGTGGCCGAGCGAGCGGGTGCAGCTGGGCGTGCAGGCCCTGGTGCTGCGCGACAACGGCTACCGCTGTGAGCGAGGGGTCATCTACTACGCGGCCTCGCGGCGGCGAGTCGACGTGCCGATCGACGACGCGCTCCTCGAAGAGACCCTGCGCGCGGCGCTCGGCGCCCGGGAGGTGGCAGCGCAGCCACACCCGCCGGCTCCCCTGGTCGACAGCCCCAAGTGCCCCGCGTGCTCGCTCGTGGGCATCTGCCTTCCCGACGAGGTCAACGCCCTCGCCTGCCGGAGCGACGCCCAGCCCCGCCGGTTGGTCCCCTCTGCCGACGAAGCGCGCCCGCTGTACGTCACCACCCCGGGGGCCGCTGTGAACCGGAGAGGTGACCGCATCGTCGTCACCAGCGACGGAGAGGTCCTGACGGAGGCACGCCTGCTCGACGTGTCGCAGATCAGCGTGTTTGGCCGTGTCCAGGTCACGACCGCGGTCCTGCACGCCTGCTTCGAGCGTGAGATCCCCGTGCTCTGGCACAGCGCGGGCGGGTGGTTCAAGGGCATAGCGACGGGGCCCTGGCAGCGCTGGGCCGACGTCCGGCTGAAGCAGGTTGCGGCGGGCGATCGGGGCGACCTCGCCATCGCCCGCGAGTTCGTGTTCGGCAAGATACGAAACGCCCGTACGCTGCTTCGGCGGAACGCGCGCGTGCCGGTGCAACGCACGGTCGACCAGCTCGCCTCCCTCGGCGAGAGGGCACGAGCAACCACGACCCTCCCGTCCCTCTTGGGGATCGAAGGCACAGCCGCCCGGTTGTACTTCGGCAGCTTTTCCACACTGCTGCGGCCTGAGCTCGGGCTGCCTGGTGGCCCCTTCCACTTTGAGCACCGCCGGCGCAGGCCCCCGCCCGATGCTGTCAACTGCCTCCTCGGCTTCGCCTACGCCCTGTTGGTGAAGGACCTGACGGCAACGGTTGCTGGCGTCGGGCTCGATCCGTATGTGGGTCTGTATCACCGACCGCGCTTCGGGCGCCCTGCGCTGGCGCTCGACCTTGCGGAAGAGTTTCGCCCTCTGGTTGCGGACTCTGTTGTGCTCACGGTGGTGAACAATGGTGAAGTGCAGCCGCACGACTTCGTTGTCCGTGCGGGCGCCGTGTCACTCACCAGCGCTGGGCGGCGCGCCGTGATCGCCGCCTACGAGCGGCGGCTCGAAACCGAGATTCGTCATCCGTTGTTCGGCTACCGGGTTTCGTATCGCAGAACGCTCGAGGTTCAGGCTCGGCTGCTCGCGGCGACATTGACGGGCGATCTCGAGCGGTATACGCCCTTCATGACCCGGTAGTGCTCCGATGAGGCGCCGCCGCTACCTCGTGAGCTACGACATCAGCGACCCGGTCCGGCTCCGTCGTGTCCATCGCGTTATGCTGGGGTACGGCTATTGGCTGCAGTACTCGGTGTTCGTATGCGATCTGGACCTGCGGGAGCGCGCGGAGATGCTCGCTGCACTGGCCGAGGTCATGCATCTGCACGCCGATTCGGTGGCGATTGTCGACTTGGGAGATCCGGCAACGAGCGGTACGCGGTGTTTTTCGTTCCTGGGCAAGGTCAAGCACCTCCCACGGCAAGGGCCGCGCGTCGTGTGAGGCCTGCGAGCGGTCGAGTGCCTCCTACGGTCTCGGGGAGCGCTCGCACCCAGGTCACCCCCAGTTTTGCAGGTTGACAACGAAGCTGGTGATACCATCGTGCGGAGCGCGAGCGAATAGCGCTCGCATGAGCCTGGAAACTTGCAGGTCAGATGGGTCAAAAGCAGTGAGCCCTTAGGCCGACGAATTCGTCGGCCCTCCATTGCGGCGTGTCGACCTGGTG
>SIRW01000069.1 GCA_004366205.1 Actinomycetota bacterium
GCGGGCAGCTCCAGCACGGGTGCCGACGTTACCGCCCGGTACCCTGAGCGCCGCCATGCCACCCAAGGGATCCAAGGTCGTCGCCAGCAACCGCCGCGCCCGCCACGACTACGACATCCTCGAGACGTACGAGGCCGGCATGGTGCTCACCGGCAGCGAGGTGAAGGCCCTGCGCACCGCCAAGGTCCAGCTCGCTGACGCCTACGCCGCCGAGAGAGACGGTGAGCTGTGGCTGCACGGCGCCCACATCGCCCCCTACAGCCACTCGAGCGCGGCGACCGGCCACGAGCCGATGCGGCCCCGCAAGCTGCTGCTGCACCGGGGCGAGATCGACGGGATCGTCACCCGCCTCAACCGGGAGCACCTCACGCTGGTCCCGCTTTCCCTGTACTTCCGCGGTGGCCGGGCCAAGGCCGAGCTCGCCCTCGCCCGCGGCCGCAAGAAGCACGACAAGCGCCAGGCCATCGCCGCCCGCGACGCCGCCCGCGAGGCCGAGCGGGCCTTCGCCCGCCACCAGAGCGGCAAGGACTAGCGAGTGGGGCGGTCACGGACCGCTGGTACGATCGACCGTGCGCCGGTCCGCCGGTGCTGCACGTTGACATGGGGGTGAACTGGTCTCGACCTCGGTCATCCGAGGCGAGGGAAGCGAGCCGTGGTCCCCGGAACCACGCTAAAGAGCCGGGACCAACCACAAGTGCCGACGACAACGTCGCACTCGCTGCTGCTTGAGTAGCGCGTCCTCCCGTTCCCCGCCCTGCGGAGCGGGTCAGGGCGTCATGAAGCAGGGCTCACCCGACCGGCTTCGTCAGCGAGCCGGACGGGGACACCTCAGCTGACTAGGGCGGTCGTAGGTTGCCGGTGTCGGGCGGCCGCCCGAGCCCTTCACACCGGCTGCGCTCGGAGAAGCCTCGCCGACGAGCTGAGGGACGCGGGTTCGATTCCCGCCACCTCCACGCTTCCCGGCCACGCCGGGTAGGAACACGTCGTGGGCGGCGCGCCGCGAGACGAGGCCGACGACACCGACGACGACGGTGACGGCAACGGGTGGTTGCCGTCACCGGTCAGCAAGGCGCTGAAGCTGCTGGCCCTGGCGCTGGTCGTCAACTTCCTCGTGCTCCCCCAGCTCGCGGGCGCCCGGCGCGCCCTCGAGGTCGTCGGCGGGGTGCAGGTGGGCTGGCTGGTCGTCGGTGTCCTCCTGCAGGTCGGGGCGTACCTCGCCCACGCCCAGCTGACGCGCTCGCTGCTCCCTGAGGAGGCGCGACCCGGGCTGGGCATGATGACCCGGATCGAGCTGGCCAGCCGGGCCGTCAGCCACGTCATCCCCGGCGGCACGGCCGCTGGGGCGGCGCTCAACTTCCGCCTGCTGCAGCGCTGGGGCGTGCGGGGCGCCGACGCCGGCTTCGCCGCCGCCATGCAGGGCATCGGGTCGGCCATGGTGCTGCACGCCATCGTCTGGGTGGCGCTCGTGACCTCCATCCCCTTGCGGGGCTTCCACGCCTTCTACGGGATCGCCGCCATCGCCGGCATCGGGCTGCTGAGCGGCGTCGCGCTGGGCGCGTTCCTCCTGACCCGAGCCGAGGAGCGCACGACCGACCTGGCGGTGCGCGCCGCGGGCCACGTGCCGCTGCTCGACCCCGACGGCGTAGGCGAGGTGCTGGCCCGGCTGGCCGAGCGGCTCCGGCAGCTGCTCGGCGACCCGCCACTCCTCCGCCGCGCCGCCGGCTGGGCGGCGATCCACTGGCTGTGCGACGCCGCCTCGCTGTGGGTCTTCCTCGCGGCCTTCGGGCACGTCGTCGGTGTCGACGCCCTCATCGTCGCGTTCGGCATCGCCAACATGCTGGCGACCATCCCGATCTCCCCCCGGGGCCTCGGCGTGGTCGAGGCGGCGCTGATCACGGTCCTCACGGCCTTCGGCCTCCCCCGGGCCGAGGCCATCATCGGGGTCGTCTCCTACCGCGTGGTGAACTTCTGGCTGCCGATCCCCGCCGGCGCCGCCGCCTACCTCTCCGTCGAGGTGGCGCTGAGCGGCGAGCGGCGACCACGGCGCGAGCGGCTCGGCGAGCTCGCCCAGGGTGCCGTGGAGCACGCCCAGAGCCGCGAGGCGTGGGCGCGCGGCCGTGGCCTCCGGACGCGCCGGGCCGAGCCCGACTGACCCCCGGCCGCTACGCTCCGCCGGATGGCGCTCCCCGAGCACGGCATGTCCAAGGACGAGGTCATGGCGGCCCTGCAGGCCAAGCGCGCCCGCGACGTGCGGTGGCAGGAGGGCAGGACGTTCGGCATGGTCTACGACGGCGGACCCGAGGTCCACGAGGTCGCCGAGGCCGCCGTGCGGATGTTCCTGCACGAGAACGCCCTGAACACGCTCGCCTTCCCCAGCCTCGGCGAGATCCAGTCCGAGGTGGTGGGGGCCTGCGCCGAGCTGTTCCACGGAGCGCCCGAGGCGTCGGGGTTCATGACCTCGGGCGGGACCGAGAGCATCCTCATGGCGGTCAAGGCGGCGCGCGAGCGGGGGCGGGCCGAGCGGGGCATCACCGCGCCCGAGATGGTGCTGCCCGAGAGCGCCCACGCCGCGTTCCACAAGGCCGCCCACTACTTCGGGGTGACCGTGCACAAGGTGCCCGTCCGCCCCGACTGGCGCGCCGACGTCGACGCCATGGCCGACGCCGTCAACGAGAACACCGTCCTCGTGGTGGGCTCGGCCCCCCAGTACCCGCAGGGGGTGATCGACCCCATCGCCGAGCTCGCCGAGCTCGCCGCCGGCGCCGGCGCCAACTTCCACACCGACGCCTGCATGGGCGGCATGGTGCTGCCGTTCATGGAGCTGCTCGGCCACGAGCTGCCGCCGTGGGACTTCCGCGTCCCCGGCGTGACGAGCATCTCCGCCGACCTCCACAAGCTGGGCTACACCCCCAAGGGCGCCTCGGTGATCATCCACCGCAACAAGGAGCTGCGCCGCTACCAGACCTTCGTGTTCCAGGACTGGCTCGGAGGGTTCTACGCGTCCCCCGCCATGCAGGGCACCCGGCCGGCCCCGCCGATGGCCGCCGCCTGGGCCGTGATGCACCACCTCGGCATCGAGGGCTACAAGCGCCTGACGGCGACGACGATCGAGGCGGCGCGCCGCATGGAGGCGGGCGTGCGCGCCATCCCCGGGCTCACCGTCCTCGGCGAGCCCGAGGCCCACCTGCTCGCCATCTCGGTCGAGCCGGGTGCAGAGGACCAACTGGACGTGTTCGCCGTCGGCGACGCCATGCTCGCACGGGGCTGGTTCCACGACCGCCAGAAGCCGCCCGACACCCTGCACGCCACGGTCAGCGCCGGCAACGCCCCGGTGATCGACGACTACCTCGCCGACCTCCGGGCGTGCGTCGAGGAGGTCGCCGGCACCCGGCTCGAGGACCGATCGACGAACTACGCCACGCTCGAGTAGCCCGGGCCCGGCTGCCGCCGGCCGGCGGCCCGGACCTCGCTGACCAGCGCGGGGGCGAGCACCGTCAGGATGGACGCGCCGGCGCCGGCGAGCCACCAGCACACCGGCGCCGGCGCCACGTTCCACACGTAGGCGGCGAGCAGCAGGGCGCCCGCGCCGTGGGCGGCGGCCCACCAGCGCCCGGCGCGGTCACCGGCGGCGAGCCGGCGGGCGACCACGACCGTGCGCGCCGCGGCGGTCGCGGCGGCGACGGCGGCCAGCAGAGCGGCCAGGGCGACGAGCGCGAGGCCGGCCCACCCCACGGGACCGTCGTCGGCGAGCGACCAGCCGGCGCGGGCCACGAGCGCGCTCAACACCAGAGGCGGGACGGCGGCGTGAACCAGCAGCAGGGCGGCGAGGCGGTCGAGAGGCCGGCCCGCCCGGGGCGCCCGGGCCTCGGTCCGCATGCGCCCGAGGTCGTCCCAGGTGCGCACGAAGGTGGTGAGGACCAGGTTCGCCGCGATGTTCGCCTGCGCCATCGCGCACGAGCATCGGCACGACCGCCGACCGCCTTGAGGGGCTGCCCGCTACCGGGCGCCGCCGCGCCGCCGGCTACTCGGCGGCCCCGGCGCCGTCGACGACCTCCCGCCCGTCGAGGGGCGCGTCGAGCTCGACGAGCACCTCCTTCCAGAGGGCGATCTCGATGCAGACGGCGTCGGGCTCGGCGGGGTCGCTCCCCTCGTAGAGGGTGATGGTGACGGTCTCGTCGGACTCCTCGACCTCGACCCGGTCGAGGACGTAGCAGGGCTCCACCCCGCTCCAGAAGCGGACCGCGAGGGTCCGCTCGTCGAGGGGCTCGGCCTCCTCGAAGCTGCGCGGCCGCACGTTGGCCATGCCCGGGCGGGGCTCCACGCGCTCGGGCCCGGCCTCGTCGGGCGGGTCGCCGGCGCCGTCGTCGGGCAGCGTCTGCGCCGGCTCGTCGGGGGCGCCGGTGTCGAGCTGCTCGGTGTCGTCGCCGCAGGCGGCGAGCACCAGCCCGGCGGCCAGGAGAGGCAGGGCGAAGGCGAGGGTTCGTGTGCGCATGCCCGTTGGACGTCCTCCGGCGCCTGCGGGTTCCCGCTGGCCTTTGCGCCGCGGACCGCGGGAGCATGGACATGATGGCCGACAGCAGCAGCACCGACGACCTCACGGTCCTGGGGCGCGAGGTCCGCGCCCCCCGGACCGGGGTGGAGACGTTCCCGGCGCCACCCGGCTGCACCCGCGTGCGGTTCCGGACCGACGAGCTCACCTCGCTGTGCCCGGTCACCGGACAGCCCGACTTCTCCAGCGTCGAGATCGACTACGAGCCCGACGGGCGCTGCGTGGAGTCCAAGTCGCTCAAGCTCTACCTCTGGTCGTTCCGCGACCGGGCCGCCTTCGCCGAGGCGCTGGCCGTCGAGATCGCCGAGGAGGTCAGGCGGGCGGCGCGGCCCCATCGTGTGCGGGTGGTCGTCACCCAGCACGTGCGGGGCGGGATCGTCACCGAGGCCACCGCCGAGCTGCCGGGCGGCGGTGGCTGACCCGATGGTGCCCGACCCCCCGGCCCGTGCCGTGGCGCTCGTGTCCGGCGGCCTCGACAGCGTCACCCTCGCCCACCAGCTGGCCGCGGCGGGGACCGATCTCGAGCTGCTCGCCGTCGACTACGGGCAGCGCCACCGGCGGGAGCTGGCGTGCGCCGCGGCGTGCGCCGAACGCTTCGCCGCGCCCTACCACGAGATCGACCTGCGCGCCGTCGGCCGGCTGCTGACCGGCTCGGCCCTCACCGACGCCAGCGTCGCCGTTCCCGAGGGCCACTACGAGGCCCCCACGATGGCGGCCACCGTCGTCCCCAACCGCAACGCCATCCTGCTGTCGGTCGCCGTCGGGGTGGCGCTCGCCGCCGGGATCGACACCGTGGCCACCGCCGTGCACGCCGGTGACCACGCCGTGTACCCCGACTGCCGCCCCGAGTTCGTCGCCGCCTTCGAGCACATGGCCCGGGTCGCCAACGAGGGCGTGGGCCCCGGCCCGGTTCGGGTGCTGGCGCCGTTCGTGCACGCCAAGAAGCACGAGATCGTGGCTCTGGGCGCCCGCCTGGGCGTGCCGTTCGCGGCGACGTGGTCGTGCTACGCCGGCGGCGAGCGTCACTGCGGCCGGTGCGGCACGTGCGTCGAGCGTCGGGAGGCCTTCGAGCGGGCCGGGGTCGCCGACCCGACGGAGTACGAGGTCCGGTGACGTACCGCATCCGCAAGCGCTTCGCGTTCTCGGCGTCGCACGTCATCGCCTCGTTGCCCCCGTCCCATCCGTGCTCGCGGGTGCACGGCCACAACTACGAGGTCGAGCTCGAGCTGGCGTCCGACGAGCTCGACGAGCACGGGTTCGTCGTCGACTACCGCACCCTCGACGTGGTGAAGGGCCTGCTCGACGAGGAGCTCGACCACCGGCACCTCAACGACGTGATCGGCGACCCCGCCTCCGCCGAGCACCTGGCGACGTGGCTGTTCGCGCGCTGCCGGGCGGTCCTGCCCGGGCCGGCCGCCGAGCGCCTGGTCGCCGTCGCCGTCAGCGAGACCCCCCGCGCCTGGGCCGAGCACCGGCCCTGACGGCCTGGTCTCAGCGTCCCCGCTCGTCGCCCCAGAGCAGCACGTGCAGCCGGGTCGTGAGCTGCCAGCCGCGGGCGAGCACGGCGTCGGCGAGCTCGGCACCTCGCTCGCGCACCGTCGCCGCGTCGGCGCCCTCGGGCATCACCCACACGTCGGTGAGGCCGCACTCGTCGACCATCGCCTGGATCTCGTCGAGGTCGGCCGGTCCGGTGGCGACGAACTTGAACGCCGCCCGTCCCGTGGCCTGGAACGCCCGCAGCACGTCCGGCCGGTAGCGGCGGTCGAGGGGGTTGCCGGACGTCGCCAGCTTGGGGCTCACGTTGAAGCCGTCGACGAGGTCGGCGACGTCGCCGGACGGGGCGATGGTGCCGGCGGTCTCCACCTCGATGCGGTGCCCACCCGCCCGGAGGCGCGCCAGCAGCGGCGCGAGCCGACCCTGCTGGAGCAGGGGCTCACCGCCGGTGATCACGACCAGCGGCACGGCCATGGCCTCCACCTCGGCGGCGATGTCGTCGACGGCTCTGGCCGTGAGCTCGGTCGCGGGGTCAAAGCGCGACCAGTCCCAGGTGTAGGGCGTGTCGCAGAACGTGCACGCCAGGTTGCAGCGGCCCAGCCGCACGAACCCCGCCCGGCGACCCAGCGACGGCCCCTCCCCCTGCACGGTCGGGCCGAAGACCTCGGAGACGACGAGGTCGCGGTGGGGGCCTGCCACGACCCGAGCCTACGGGCCCGCGCTCAATGCCGGTCCGCCGCGCGCCGATGACTCCCGGCGTGAACGGACGGGTGGGTGCCGCCCGGCCGACCGGGGCGGCGGTGTGGACCGAGGACGAGGCCCGCTTCCGCGCGCTCGTCCAGCACGCCTCGGACCTCATCGTCGTCTACGAGGCCGACTTCACGATGCGGTACCTCAGCCCGGCCGTCGAGCACATCCTGGGCTGGACGGCCGAGGAGCTGGTGGGTCGGGCCCCGTTCGACCTCATCCACCCCGACGACCTCGCCCGCCTGCGCTCCCGGCTCGACTGGCGGGCGGGCAGCGACGCCGTCACCGCACCCCACCTCTACCGGGTCCGCCACCGCGACGGCTCCTGGGTGTGGCTCGAGGCGCTTTCGAGCAACCAGCTCGACAACGACGAGATCCGGGGCCTGGTGGTCTCCTGCCGCGACGTCACCGCCCGGATCGAGGCCCAGGCGGCGCTCGCCGAGTCCGAGGAGCGCTACCGGGCCCTCGTGGAGCACGCGCCAGTTGCGATCGGCGTCCACCAGGGCGGTCGCATCGTGTTCGCCAACCCCGCCGCCGCCCGGCTGTTCGGCGCCGCCGCGGTGAGCGAGCTCGTCGGCACCCGGATCTTCGACCTGGTCCACCCCGACCACCGCGAGGTGGTGCGCAACCGCATGAGGACCGCAACCGTCGGACCCGGCGGCGAGCCGCTCGAGGTGACGTTCGCCCGGCCGGACGGTGAGGTGATCGACCTCGAGGTGATCGTCATGCCGATCACCTACGAGGGCGCGCCCGCCGTGCAGGTCGTGCTCCACGACGTCACGGCCCGCCGTCGCGCCGAGCTCGAGCTCGCCCACCGGGCCACCCACGACCCCCTCACGAACCTCCCCAACCGGGCGGCGCTGCTCGACCGCCTGGAGCTCGCCATCGCCCGTTGCCGGCGCCGGCACTCCCGGTTCGCCCTGCTGTTCTGCGACGTCGACCGCTTCAAGGTGGTCAACGACAGCCTCGGCCACGACGTGGGCGACGAGCTGCTCGTCGCCCTGGCCGACCACCTCCGCCGCGCCCTGCGGCCCGGCGACACGGTCGCCCGCTTCGGCGGGGACGAGTTCGTGATCCTGTGCGAGGACCTGACCTCCGCCTCCGAGGCCACGACGATCGCCGAGCGCCTCCAGCGCTCGCTGCGCCTGCCCTTCGACGTGGACGGCCAGACCATGCACGTCGCCATCAGCGCCGGCGTGGTCATCGGCGACGCCCGCTCCGAGCCCCGGGCGCTGCTCCGCGACGCCGACGCCGCCATGTACCGGGCCAAGGGGGCCGGCGGCTCGCGGTTCGTCGTGTTCGACGTGACGATGCGCACGCAGGCGGTGCGGCGGCTCGAGACCGAGCAGGCGCTGCGCCGGGCGATCCGCGACGGCAGCCTCGAGGTCCGCTACCAGCCCGAGGTGGACGTGCGGACCCGGCGGATCGTCGGGGCCGAGGCGCTCGTGCGGTGGCAGCACCCGGTGCTCGGGAGCCTGACGCCCGACCACTTCCTCGACGTGGCCGAGGAGACCGGCCTCATCGTGCCCCTCGGCCGCCACGTCCTCGAGACGGCCTGTTGCGAGGCGGCGGGCTGGCGGGCGCGGGTGCCCGACGGGCGGGCCCCGTGGGTGGCGGTCAACCTCTCCGCCACCGAGCTCGCCCAACCCGACCTCGTGGACGTCGTCGGCGTGATCCTCGAGACCACCGGCCTCGATGCCCACCGGCTCTGCGTGGAGATCACCGAGGGCTCCCTCGTCGGGGACCCGGCCGGTGTCGGCCGAACCCTCAGCCGCCTGCGCGCCCTCGGCGTCCAGGTCGCGCTCGACGACTTCGGCACGGGCTACTCGTCGCTCGGGTACCTCAAGCGCTTCGACCTCGACTTCCTCAAGATCGACCGGGCCTTCACCGCCGGGCTCTCGTCGGCGACGAGCGACGTCGCCATCGTCACGGCCGTCGCCCAGCTGGCCCGGGCGCTCGGGATGCAGGTCGTGGCCGAGGGCGTCGAGACCGAGCAGCAGCTGCGGGTGCTGGCGGAGCTCGGCGTCGAGCTCGCCCAGGGCTGGCTGTTCGCCCGGCCCGGGTCCGCCGCCGACGTGATGGCCCTCGTCGAGGCCGATCAGGGATAGAGCTGCTGGGTGAGGTAGTTCGCCTCGCCCAGCTTCTCGATGAGCTCGAGCTGGGTCTCGAGCCAGTCGACGTGGCCCTCCTCGTCGGCGAGGAGCTTCTCGAACAGCTCGCGGGTGCCGTGGTCGCCCGCTTCCCGGCACCGGTCGATGGCCCGCCGGTACAGGTCCAAAGCGGCGTGCTCGAGGTCGAGGTCGAGTCGGAACTGCTCGGGGACGGTCTCGCCCAACCGGACCGAACCCAGCCGCTGGAGGTTGGGGTGGCCCTCGAGGAACAGGATGCGGTCGATCACCGTGTCGGCATGTCCCATCTCCTCGATGGACTCCTCACGGCTCTTGGCCGCCAGGCGGGCGTAGCCCCAGTTCTCCTGGAGCTTGGCGTGGCCGAAGTACTGGTTGATGGCGGTCAGCTCGCCGGTGAGCGCCTCGTTCAGCAGCTCGATGATCTCGGGGTTGCCCTGCATGCCGCCAGCCTACGCCACGCCCGACTCGGGATCGCCCGACCGCCGGACGCTCAGGCGGCGTCGATCCGGACGGCGACGCCGACCGGCGGGCCACCGGCGAGGCCCGGGTCGGCCGCCGTGCCGCCCTCGGCGAGCAGGGCGGCGATCAGGGGCAGGCAGCCGCCGCAGTCGGCGCCCGCCCCGCACCGCAGGGCGATCTCGTCGGGGCAGGTGACGCCGCACGCGATGTGGTCGCGGATCACGCTGTCGGAGACCGCTCGGCAGTGGCAGACGAACATCGCAGGACCTCGGTGCGAGGGAAACCGTCCCCAGGGCGTAAGGCTGCCCTCACACGACGCTACCCGTCAAGGGGGCGGCCGCAACCGGGCCGGGGACCGAGCGCGCCTACAGGCAGCCGAGCGGGTCGACCGGCGCCCCGCCCACCCGTACCTCGAAGTGCAGGTGCGGGCCCGTCGCCAGGCCCGTGGCGCCCACCGAGCCCACCACCTGGCCCCGGTTCACGGTGGCGCCCTCCCGAACGGCGATGGCGCTCAGGTGCGCGTACAGCGTGGCGAGGGCACCGCCGTGGTCGACGATGACCGTGTTGCCGTACCCGCCGCGCCACCCGGCGTAGAGGACCGTGCCCCCGCCCGCCGCGGTGATCGGCGTGCCGGTCGGCGCGGCGTAGTCGAGGCCGGCGTGCAGGCGGCGGTCGCCGTAGATGGGATGCGTCCGGTAGCCGAAGCGCGAGCTCAACCGGGCGCCGGAGACGGGCGCAGCCAGCTCGCCCCGCCCGCACAGGATCGGCTGCTGGCCGGCCTGCCGCCGCCGCAGCTCGGCGGCGATCTGCTCGGACTCCCGCTGGAGCTGCGCCCGACGCGACTCGTAGTCGCTGCGCTGGGCCCGGGACCGGGCCAGCAGCTGCTCCTGGCGGGCCACCTCGGCGGCCGCGGCCACCCGGAGCGCCGTCTGCTCGGCCCGGGCCGCCCGTAGCCGCTCGCGGTGGGCGGCCACGGCGTCGCGCTGGTCGAGGGCCTCGCGGCGCGCCGCTTCCAGCTCGCGGGCGAGCGCCTCGGTCTCGGCCCGGCGCGCCTCGTGGGCCCGGACGACCGCCTGCTGGCTCTCGGCCGCCGTCCGCAGGTAGGCCTGCACCTCGTGGAGGTGCCGGACGTCGCGCACCGCCAGGAGCACCTCGACGTGGGGGGTGCTGGGCCCGCGGCTGATGTAGGCGCTGACGGCCTGGCGGCGCAGCACCTCGCGGGCCTGGCGCAGCGCCCGCTGGGCCCGCTCGAGCCGGGCCTGGGCGCCGAGGTGCCGCACCTCGGCGGCGTCGAGGGCCTGCTGGGCCCGGCCCAGCTCGGCTTCGGCCCGCCCGACGTCGGCGTCGAGGGCCGCCAGCCGGCTGTCGAGCTCGGCGCGGTGGCGCCGGGACACGGTGAGCTCGGCGGCGAGCTCGGCCTCCTCCGACGTCAGCTCGGCGATCTGGGTGCGGAGGCGGGCCAGCTCGCGCTCGATCTCGCCCTGGCGGTCCTGCGGCGCCCGGGCCTGGGTCTGGGCTCCGAGCGGGGCGGGTGGGACGGCGAGGGTGAGCACGGTCGCCGCCGCGGCGAGCCACACTGCCCCACGCTTCACAATCTTCACAGTACCAACATCGGCAACACAGACAACACCCTGAGCCCACCGGTCGAGCGCGCACCCCCGCCGACACCGCCCACTTTCCGGACCCCGAACGCGCCCATACGACGTCGAGCGTCCGGAAAGCGCGCGGCGTCCCGCTCCTGGGCCGCTTTCCGGACCCCGAAGGCGCCCATACGACGTCGAGCGTCCGGAAAGCGCGCGGCGTCCCGCTCCTGGGCCGCTTTCCGGACCCCGAACGCGCCCATACGACGTCGAGCGTCCGGAAAGCACACACACGTGCCGGCGGCGCGGGCCGGGCGAGCTCCGGCCGCGGGGCGGAAGCTAGACGTCGAGGAAGCGGGTGACGGCGACGCCCGAGCCGATGGCGCCCACCAGGGCGCCCACGCCGACGATGAAGCCGGTGGTGACCCCGAGCTGGGACCCGGTCACGACGAAACCCTCGAAGATGGGCACGGTGGCGATCCACGGGACGCCCCAGCGCCACAGCGACCAGACGCACCCGAAGGCGACGGCGCCCCCGACGAGGCCCTGGATGAGGCCTTCGGTCATGAACGGCACGCGGATGAACCAGTTGGTGGCGCCGACGAGCTTCATGACCTCGATCTCGCGGCGCCGGGCGAAGATCGCCATGCGGATCGTGTTGAAGATCAGGAGGCAGGCGGCGAACAGCAGGATGGCGGCCACCGCGAAGATGCCGTAGTTCATGAAGCGGGTGACCCGCAGGACCATGTCGACGGTCTCCTTGGCGAAGACCACCTGCTTCACGCCGGGCCGGCCCTCGAAGCTGCGCCCCAGCGCGTCGATGGCGTCCGCGTCGCTGACGGCGGGCACCACCCGGTACGACGGCGGCAGGTCGGCGGGCCCGACGTTCTCGAGGAACTCCGGCCGGTTGTGGAACAGGACCTGGAACTCCTCGTAGGCCTCTTCCTGGGAGACGAACTGCACGCGCTCGACCTCGGGGCGGGCGTTCAGCTCCCGGGCGACGGCCTCGCTCTGGTCGGGGGCCACGTCGGGGTTGAGGAAGATCTCGAACTCGATGCCGCCCTGCCAGCGGGCGGTGGCGTTGTCGACGCCCTGGCGCAGGAGCAGGGCGCCGCCGACGAGGCCGAGCGACACCGCCACGGTGAGCACCGACGCCACCGTGAGCAGCAGGTTGCGGCGCAGGTTCGTGACGGTCTCCCGTGCGACGTAGTCGACCTTCATCACCATCGGCGCGACCTCCCTCAAGCGTAGACGCCGCGCGCCTGGTCTCGGACGATCGTGCCGCGGTCGAGCTCGATCACCCGGCGCCGCATCGTGTCGACGATGCCCTGGTCGTGGGTCGCCATCACGACGGTGGTGCCGGTGCGGTTGATGCGGTCGAGCAGCCGCATGATGCCGACCGACGTGGTGGGGTCGAGGTTCCCGGTGGGCTCGTCGGCCAGCAGGATCAGCGGGCGGTTCACGAACGCCCGGGCGATCGACACCCGCTGCTGCTCGCCCCCCGAGAGCTCGTGCGGGTAGTTGTCGGTCTTCTTCGCGAGGCCCACGAGCTCGAGGATGGCGGGCACCTGGGCCCGGATGACGTGCTTGGGACGGCCGATGACCTCGAGCGCGAACGCCACGTTCTGGTACACGGTGCGGTTGGGCAGGAGCTTGAAGTCCTGGAAGATGCAGCCGATGTTGCGCCGCAGGTAGGGCACCTTCCAGCTCGAGAGCTGCCCGATGTCCTTGCCGGCGACCCAGATGCGCCCTTCGTCGGGCTCTTCCTCTTTGTTCAGGAGGCGGATGAAGGTGGACTTGCCCGAACCGGACGGGCCGACCAGGAAGACGAACTCGCCCTTGGCGATCTCGCAGGACGCGTTGCGCAGAGCCACGACGTCGCCCTTGTAGCGCTTGGTGACGTTCTCGAGGGTGATCACCGGTCTCGTCCTGTCACAGGCTGTGCCGGCCGCCGGGGCGCGCCGGACCGCTGCGGGCGGGGGGCATCGGGTTCATGCTACCGCGCCCCCCTGGCGCCGCCACCGCAGGAACGCCTCCATGAACCCGTCGAGGTCGCCGTCGAGGACGTTGTCGACCGCGCCGGTCTCGTGCCCGGTCCGGAGGTCCTTGACCAGCTGGTACGGGGCGAGCACGTAGGAGCGGATCTGGTTGCCCATGGCCGCCTGCCCCGCCGAGCCGGCGATGGCCTCGAGCTCGGCGGCCCGCTCCTGGCGGGCCCGGTCGGCCAGCTTGGCGGCGAGGATCTGCATGGCTCGGGCCTTGTTCTGGTGCTGGCTGCGCTCGTTCTGGCACGACACGACGATGCCTGTGGGCAGGTGGGTGATCCGCACCGCCGAGTCGGTCACGTTGACGTGCTGGCCGCCCGCGCCGGACGACCGGTAGGTGTCGATGCGCAGGTCGCGCTCGTCGATCGCGACCTCCACTTCGGCGTCCTCGATGAACGGTGTGACGTCGAGGGCCGCGAAGCTGGTCTGGCGCCGGGCGTTGGCGTCGAACGGCGAGATGCGCACCAGCCGGTGCACCCCCTGCTCGGCCCGCAGCCACCCGTAGGCGTAGCGGCCCTTCACGATGAACGTGGCCGACTGCAGGCCGGCCTCGCTGCCCGGCGACGCCTCGTCGATCTCGGTGCTGTACCCCCGGTTCGCGGCCCACCGCAGGTACATGCGCAACAGCATCTCCGCCCAGTCCTGGGCGTCGGTGCCGCCCTCCCCCGCCCGGATCTCGCAGATGGCGTCGCGCTCGTCGTACTCGCCCGACAACAGCGACCGCAGCTCGAGGGCGTCGAGCTCGCGGCCGAGGGCGGCGACGAGCCCCTCGATCTCGGGGACGACCGACTCGTCGCCCTCCTCCCGGGCCAGCTCGAACAGCGTCTCGGCGTCGGTGAGCTGGCCGGTGAGCCGCTCGTGCAGCTCGACGTCGTCGCGCAGGGCGGACAGCTCGGTCGTGACGGCCCGGGCGGCGTCGACGTCGTCCCACAGGTCGGGGCGCGACGCCTCCGTCTCGAGCTGGGCCATGCGGGCGCGCGCGTCCTCGATGCGGAGGTAGCCCTCGGCCTCGGCCAGGCGCTTGCGCAGCGCCGCGAGATCGTCCGCGAAGTCGCGCACGGGTCCGTTTCCTTCCGGTGGCGGTCAGCGACCGTGGCAGTGCTTGTACTTCTTGCCGCTGCCGCAGAAGCAGGGCTCGTTGCGGCCGACCCGCTCCTCGGCGGACTTGACGATCGGGCGCATCGGCTCGTCGTCTGTGCCGGGCGGCGGTGGCGCGGCCGGCATCCCCTCGACGCCGCCAGCCGCGGCCTGCGCCGCGGCCGCGCTGCGCACCGCGCCCGACCCCTGCACCGGGCCCTCGGGGGCCGAGTACCGCACGTCGCGCACCGCCGGCGCCTCGGTCTGGGGCGGGGCCACCACCTGCAGGTGCATGACGTACTTCACGAAGTCGGTGGCGATGGCGTCCATCATCTGGCCGAACATCTCGTAGCCCTCTCGCTGCCACTCGGTGAGCGGGTCCTTCTGGCCCATGGCCCGCAGGTTGATGCCCTCCTGCAGGTAGTCCATCTCATAGAGGTGCTCGCGCCAGTGCGTGTCGATCACCCGGAGCATCACCTGGCGCTCGATCTGGCGCATCTGGTCGGCGCCGAACTGCTCCTCGCGCTGCTCGTAGTACTCGGTGGCCTCGGCCACGAAGGCGTCGACGAGCTCGTCGAGGCTGTTGGCCTGTTGGAGGTCCTCGACGGAGAACCGCGTCGGGTAGTAGTTGCCGATCTCGGTGATGAGGCCTTCGAGGTCCCAGTCCTCGGGGACGTTGGCCACGCAGTAGGTGCCCACGGCGCCGCTCACGGCCTGCTCGAGGAACTCGAGCGCCTCGTCGCGCAGGTCGGCGCCCTCGAGGATCTGGTTCCGGCGCTTGTAGATCACCTTGCGCTGGGCGTTCATCACCTCGTCGTACTTGAGGATGTTCTTGCGGATCTCGGCGTTGCGGGCCTCGACGGTGTTCTGGGCCCGCTCGATGGCCTTGGTGACCATCTTGTGCTCGATGGGCACGTCCTCGGGCAGGGCCTTGCTCATCACGAAGCTCATGGCGCCGGTGGCGAAGAGCCGCATGAGGTCGTCCTCGAGGGACAGGTAGAAGCGGCTGGCGCCGGGGTCGCCCTGGCGGCCCGACCGGCCCCGCAGCTGGTTGTCGATGCGCCGGCTCTCGTGGCGCTCGGTGCCGAGCACGTAGAGCCCGCCGAGCTCCCGGACCTTCTCGCCCTCGGCCCGGCACTCGGTCTCGAACGTGGCCAGGTGGCGCTCGTAGCGGGCCCGACCCTCGTCGGTGTCGGGGTCGAGCCCCTCGGCGCGCACCTCGCGCTCGGCCATCTTCTCGGGGTTCCCGCCGAGGATGATGTCGACGCCGCGGCCCGCCATGTTGGTCGCGACCGTCACCGCGTGCAGCCGGCCGGCCTGGGCCACGATCTCGGCCTCCCGGGCGTGCTGCTTGGCGTTCAGCACCTCGTGGGGCACACCCCGCTTGTCGAGGGCCCGGGACAGCTTCTCGGACTTCTCGACCGAGATCGTGCCGACCAGCACGGGCTGGCCCGCCTGGTAGCGCTCGACCAGGTCGTCGATCACCGCCGCGAACTTGGCGTCCTCGATCTTGTAGATCAGGTCGGGCAGGTCCTCGCGGATCACGGGCTTGTTGGTGGGGATGGGCACGACCGTGAGGCCGTAGGTGCTGGCGAACTCGGCCGCCTCGGTGACGGCCGTGCCGGTCATGCCGGCGAGCTTGTCGTAGAGGCGGAAGTAGTTCTGCAGGGTGATCGTGGCGAGGGTCTGGTTCTCCTCCTTGATCCGCACGCCCTCCTTGGCCTCGACGGCCTGGTGCAGGCCCTCGGACCAGCGCCGGCCCTCGAGGATGCGGCCGGTGAACTCGTCGACGATCTTCACCTCGCCGTTCTGCACGACGTAGTCGCGGTCGCGCTTGAACAGCTCCTTGGCCCGCAGCGCCGCCTGGAGCTGGTGCACGAGGTTGGTGGAGACCTCGTCGTAGAGGTTGTCGACGCCGAGGGCACGCTCCACCTTCTCGATGCCCGACTCGAGGGGCGAGACGGTGCGCTTCTCCTCGTCGACCTCGTAGTCGACGTCGCGCACGAGCCCCCGCACGACGCTGGCGAACTTGTAGTAGAGCTTGGCGGCGTCCGCGACCCGGCCGCTGATGATCAGCGGTGTGCGGGCCTCGTCGATGAGGATCGAGTCGACCTCGTCGACGATGGCGTAGGCGTGGCCCCGCTGCACCTTCTGCTCGAGCGCCATCGCCATGTTGTCGCGCAGGTAGTCGAAGCCGAACTCGTTGTTCGTGCCGTACGTGATGTCGCAGCCGTACTGCCGGCGCTTGTGCTCGGGGTCGTGCTCGCCCGGGACGACGAGGCCGACCGTGAGCCCGAGCCAGCGGTGGACCTGGCCCATCCACTCCGCGTCGCGCCGGGCCAGGTAGTCGTTGACCGTGACCACGTGGACGCCCCGGCCGGCGAGGCCGTTCAGGTACACCGGCAGGGTGGACACGAGCGTCTTGCCCTCGCCGGTCTTCATCTCCGCGACCCAGCCGAAGTGCAGGGCGGCGCCGCCCATGAGCTGCACGTCGTAGTGCCGCTGGCCGAGCGTGCGCCGGGCCGCCTCGCGCACGACCGCGAAGGCCTCGATCAGCAGATCGTCGAGATCCTCGCCCTGATCGAGCCGGGAGCGGAACTCGCCGGTCTTGGCCCGGAGGTCGTCGTCGGAGAGGGCCTCGATCTCGGGCTCGAGGGCGTTGATGTCGGGGACGAGCGACGCGAGGGCCTTGACCTTGCGACCCTCCCCCATCTTGAGGACGCGGTTGAGGATGCCCATTGGGCACCGAGTGTACCGGTGGACCCCCCGGGGCCCGGGGCGATGGGGGCGGACGGCGCCTACTCGAAGCCGAGCAGCTTCTCGCGCAGCGCGTAGGTGACGGCCTGCATCCGCGAGTGGAGGTGGAGCTTCTCGAGGATGTTGCGGACGTGGTTCTTGACCGTGTTCTCGGAGATGTAGAGCTCCTCGGCGATCTCGCGGTTGCTCATGCCCTTGGCGACGAGCTTGAGCACCTCGAGCTCACGGTCGGTGAGGCGGGGG
This sequence comes from Actinomycetota bacterium, assembly GCA_004366205.1. Taxonomy (GTDB): domain Bacteria; phylum Actinomycetota; class Acidimicrobiia; order Acidimicrobiales; family CADCSY01; genus SIRW01. The sequence continues at coordinate 17,081 of SIRW01000069.1, forward strand.
GCGGGGACCTGCTGCTTCTCCTCGGCCCGCTTCGCCAGGCTGTTGAACTCGGCGATGAGCTTGGAGGCCATCGACGGCGTGATGAGGGTCTGGCCCTGCACGACGGCCCGGATCGAGTCGGCGACCTCCTCGATGGAGATCTCCTTCAGCAGGTAGCCGTTGGCGCCGGCCTTGATGGCCTCGTAGAGGTCCTCCTCCTCGTCGGAGACCGTGAGCATGAGGATCTTGGCGCTGGGCACGACCTCGCTGATCGACCGGGTGGCCTCGATGCCGCTGACCCGGGGCATGCGCACGTCCATGAGCACAACGTCGGGGGCGAACTCCTCGGCTTTGCGGATGGCCTCCTCGCCGTCCTCGGCCTCGGCGACGACGTCGACGCCCTCCTCGGACTCGAGCACCATGATGAGGCCGCGCCGGAACAGGGCGTGGTCGTCGACGATCATCACCCGGATGGGGTCCGCCGTCGTTCGGGTGTCAGCCATCGGTGCCTCCACCGTCGGGACCGTCGTGGGCGAGGAGGCAGGGCCGGGGGCACGGCATCCTCGGGGTCGTTGCGCTCACGGTGCGGGCGATTGTAGTGAATCGTGCCGTCGGGGAGGGGATCTCCGCCTCGGCGGGGTCTGCGCCGGGTGCCGATGCTGCCGCCGGACCGACGCCCCGGGTGCCCACGCGGGCTGCGTTGCGCACGGCTGACCTGGTCTTTGACCCCACACCCGCCTGCTGCGGGGATCGCCACCCGCTGGCGGTGGCGGCCACCTGCCGGTGGCCCGGCACCGCCGCTTGCGGGGGCTCAACCCGTCTCGCGCCCGGGCCGCCGGTCGGCTCCGGCCGCGGCAGGACTTACCTCTAAGCCGCACCATGATCGGCAACCACGAGTTGCCTTACGTGGGTCGTTTCGCCTGCGACTGGCATCGACTTGCAACCACAGACCCGTGCGCAACGCGCCGGCGAGTCTACCGGCGCGCACCGGGCCGCGTCGGCGTCAGTGCCGGTGGGAGTGCCAGAGGAGCGCGTCCGCGACCTGTCGGGCCGTGGGGTGGGGTCCGACGTCGAGCCGGACGCGGGCGAGCCAGACGGCGTCGCGCCGCACCGGCGGGAGGGTCTCGAGCTCGGCCAGGAGCGCGGCCGGGACGGGCCGTGCGGGCATTGCCGTCGCCTCGTCGGTGTCATCCATCACCGGAACGATCGGCCATACGTTTCGCCACCTTGAGTGGCGTCTGGGCGGCCGTGACGACACTCACCGTGGTCGCACCGGCCTCCCGGAGGGCGCCCGCCGCGGCGGCGACGGTTGCCCCCGTGGTGAGCACGTCGTCGACGACCAGCACGTGCCCGTAGCGGTCCAGGCGCCGGCCGCGGGCCGCGAACGGCCGGTGCCGGACGGCGTCGAGGCGGTCGGCCCGGGAGCGGCCGGTCTGGGCGGTGCCGCCGGTGCGGACGAGCAGCCGCCGGCAGGGCCGGCGGAGGTGGCGGGCGACGGCGCGGGCGAGCAGCTCGGCCTGGTCGAAGCCCCGCTGGCGGCGGCGTGCCCGCGTGGTCGGCACCCACGTGACCACCCGGGCGGCCGGGTCGGCGATGCCCGCCATGGCGAGCGCGATGCGGCCGAGCGCCTGGCGGTGGTTGCGGTACTTGAGGCCGGCGACGAGCCGGCGCGCCCCACCCTCGTAGGAGAGCACGGCGGCGCAGCTGTCGACGCCGGGCGGTGGTTCGAGCAGCGGCGCGGCGACGAGGCCGGCGGCGCAGGGGTCGCACGGCGCGCGCCGGCCCGGCCGGTCGCAGATCGGACAGGTCGAGGCGAGCAGCACGGCACCGGATCGTAGAGAGGGGGTGTGACACGCAACGGCCCCGCGCGTCAACGCGATCCCCGGCCCGGGCGTCTGTCGGGGTGATGATGGCGAGCGTGACCGTTCCGGCTCCGGCCCTCGGCGACGACGCCGACGTGGCCGTCGCCGCCCTGTGGCACGAGCACTACCGGCCACTGGTGCGGCTGGCGTCGCTGCTCCTCGACGAGCGGGGTGCGTGCGAGGAGGTGGTGCAGGACGCCTTCGTGCGCCTGCACCTGGCATGGGGCCGGTTGCGCGACCGGGAGCGGGCCCCGGCCTGGCTCCGCAGCGCCGTGCTCAACGGCGCCCGGTCCCGGCTGCGCCGGCGGGTGGTGGCCGACCGCTGGCAGCGGGCCCAGGAGGCCCGAGGCGACGGCAGTGGTGACCCTTCGCCCGACGGGCCCGAGGACGGGGCCCTCATGGCCGAGCGCCACCGCGAGGTGATCGCCGCGCTGCGCACGCTCCCCCGCCGCCAGCGCGAGGCCCTCGCGCTGCGCTTCTACCTCGACCTGTCCGAAGCCGAGATCGCCGGGACCATGGGCATCTCGACCGGGTCGGTGAAGACCCACGTGCACCGGGGCCTGGCCGCGCTGGCCACGCTGCTGGAGGAGGACCGATGACCGAGCGCCACGACCACGACCCGGCGTCCGCCCGCCGCGGCGCCGAGGGCCGTACCAGCCGCGTGCCCGGCGCCGCGGGCGCCGGCACCTGGCAGGATGACGAGCGGCTGGCGGCGGCGGCCGACCGCCTGCGCGCCGCCGCCGAGGCCCGGGCGTCCGCCGTCCGCCCGGCGGGCACCTGGGAGCACGTCCAGCACCGCCTCGCCTTCGAGCGCCGCCGGCGCCGCAACCTGCGCGTCGCCGCCGGCTCGGTCGTCGCCGCCGCGGCCCTGGTGCTGGGCCTCGCCCTCGCCGTGCCCGCCCTGCGGAGCGACCCCACCCAGCGGGTCGACACCGCGCCCGCCGACGACCCGAGCGGGCTCCCCGACCCCGGCACGACCGAGCCCGACGGCGCTCCGGTCCCCGACCCGACCCTCTTCCCGGGCATCTGGCCGGTCAGCTCCCAGGAGCAGCTCGACGCCTACGTCGCCAGCGGCTCGACCGAGTGGGCCGAGCCGGTCCCCACCGCGGTCACGTTCATGCAGCAGTACGTGGGCATGCTCGACCCCGAGGTCCTGGACACTGAGCTGGGTCGGCCGGCGGGCGAGCCCGCTACGCCCGATCAGACCCAGGAGGTCACGCGCGACGACCTCGCCACCGTCACGGTCCGCCCCGCCGGCGTCCCGTCCGGCGACGCCTGGACCCGGGTCAAGCTCCAGCGGCTCGGCGGCGAGGATGGCCCGTGGGTCGTGGTGCACGTCGCGGCCAACGAGGTCCGCGTCGGCGAGCCCGCGGCGCACAGCGAGGTCCGCAACCCCGTCGCCGTCGCCGGGGAGGCGACGGGCTACGAGGGCACGGTCGTCGTGACCGTGCGGGACGACACCGGCGCCGAGCTCGGCCAGGTGCCCTTCATCGCCGGGACGCTGGGCGAGATGGGCCCGTTCGCGGGCGAGGTGGCCTACCGCGCACCGTCCACGCCGGCCGGCGCCCTGCTGTTCACCACCGACACCGGTCGCGACGGCGTCGGCGTCCCCGCCGCCACGGTCCTCCGGGTTGCCTTCGCCGACTGGCAGCCGGCGCCCGAGGCATCCCTCTACGCCCTCACGCCGGTCGGCATCGAGCGCTGGACGTCCGCGGGAGGCGGCCGCGAGCCGCGGTCCGTCCTGGTCCTCGGCGAGGAGCACCTCGGCCAGGGCGCCCAGGATCTGGTGCTCGCGCCGGACCGGTCGGCGCTCTACTTCTCCCGGGGCGTCACGGGCTGCTTGTGGGAGATCGTGACCGTCCCGCTGGACGCCGAGGGTGCGCCGGCCGGCGACCCCGAGGTCGTCACCGCGGGCACGGCCCCCGCCATCAGCCCCGACGGGACGTGGCTCGCCTATGCCGTCGACGACGACTGCGACGGCCACGACGAGCTCGTGCTGCGCGACCTCACCACCGGCGAGGAGCCCCGACGGTGGTCCGACGGCCGTGACCGCCACGAGACCTGGTCCCGGGTCACGTCGATCTCGTTCGTCGACATCCAGGGTGACCTGCCGACGCTGGTGTTCTCGCTCCTCGCCGAGCACGCCGCGGGCGTCCGGGTCCTCGATGATCCCGACGCCCGCTCGGTGCTCGACTCCCGGGAGATCGGCCCCGGGCGGTCCGGCCACGCCGACAGCGACGTGGTCGAGTGGGTCGCTCCCCGCTGGGACCCGGGAACCGGCCGCCTGTACGTGGTCGAGGAGTGCTGCGAGCTGAACGTCCGCGACCGGTTCCGCGTCCTCGCCGTCGACATCGACTCGCCGGACGAGCCCGCCGTGCTGCTCGAGACGGGCATCCAGCTCACACGGGTCGTCACCGGGCGCGACGACCCGACCCAGCTGCTGGTCACCGGTGACGGTCGGGTGCTCCGCTTCGACCTGCAGCGCGCCACCGAGCTCATCCCCGCCGTCGCCGGCGCGATCGACGCCGCCTGGTAGCCCGCCGGCCGAACCGCACCTCCCCCGCGGCGGCCTGCCGTGCGCAGATCCTCTCGAGACGTTTTTCGAGAGTCACGGTTGCGGATTCCGCAACGATCCCTCTCGAGAAACCTCATGAGAGGAATCGCGCACCCAGCCGGCACGAGCGAGGGTGGCGCGAGGGTCACCCGTCGGTACGCTCCGGTCGCCGTGCGTGCCACCTCGCCGTTCCTGCCCGCGCCCTCACGCGCCGAGCTTCGTCGCCGCCTGCCGCGCCTGGTCGTCGGCCTCGTCGTCATGGGCATGGGCCTGGCCTTCATGATCCGGGCGAACCTGGGGCTCGGGCCGTGGGACGTGCTGCACCAGGGCATCGCCGAGCGCATCGGCCTGCCCATCGGAACGGTCGTGATCCTGGTCGGCCTGGTGGTCCTGGTCGGCTGGATCCCGCTGCGGGAGCGCATGGGCGTCGGCACCATCGCCAACGCCGTCGTCATCGGCGTGGTGATCGACCTGACGATGCTCGCCGTACCCGACCTCGAGGGGCTCGCCGTGCGCGGGGTTGCCCTCGTGGGCGGCATCCTCGCCATGGGCGTGGGCACGGGGATCTACATCGGCGCCGGCCTCGGACCCGGCCCCCGCGACGGCCTCATGACCGGCATCGCCCGCCGGGGCCCCTCGATCCGCGTGGTCCGCACCGGCATCGAGCTCGCCGCGCTCGCCGGCGGGTGGCTCCTCGGCGGCACCGTGGGCGCGGGCACGGTGCTCATGGCGTTCGGCATCGGCCCCGTGGTGCAGGCGTCGCTGCACCGGTTCAGCCTGCCGCCGCTCGCTCCCACGCCGGTCCCCCACGTCCCGGACACCACCGTCACCTGACCCGCACGCACCGGAGGTCGGGCGGCGGGCGCCGCGAGCCCCCGGGCTCAGTAGCGGTAGTGGTCGGGCTTGTAGGGGCCGCCGGGGTCGACGCCGAGGTACGCGGCCTGGCGGTCCGACAGCTGGGTGAGCTTCACGCCGAGGTGGCCGAGGTGCAGGCGGGCCACCTCCTCGTCCAGGCGGCGGGGCAGCGTGTAGACGCCGATCGGGTAGTCGCCGTGACGGGTGAACAGCTCGATCTGGGCGAGCACCTGGTTCGAGAAGCTGAAGCTCATCACGAAGCTGGGGTGCCCGGTGGCGCACCCGAGGTTCAGCAGGCGCCCCTCGGCCAGCACGATCACGGAGTGGCCGTCGGGGAACACCCACTCGTCGACCTGCGGCTTGATCGTCTCGCGCCGGATGCCCTCGACGCGGGCCAGGCCGGCCATGTCGATCTCGTTGTCGAAGTGCCCGATGTTGCCGACGATCGCCTGGTGCTTCATGCGGGCCATGTCGTCGGCGGTGATGATGTCGCGGTTGCCGGTGGCGGTGATGAAGATGTCGGCCCGGTCGATCACCTCGTCGAGGGTGGTGACCTCGTAGCCCTCCATGGCGGCCTGCAGGGCGTTGATGGGGTCGACCTCGGTGACGATCACCCGGGCGCCCTGGCCCCGCAGCGACTGGGCGCAGCCCTTGCCGACGTCGCCGTAGCCGCACACCACGGCGGTCTTGCCGCCGACCATGACGTCGGTCGCGCGGAAGAGGCCGTCGATCAGGCTGTGCCGGCAGCCGTAGAGGTTGTCGAACTTGGACTTGGTCACGGCGTCGTTCACGTTGATGGCCGGGAACAGCAGCGAGCCCCGCTCGTGCATCTGGTAGAGCCGGTGCACGCCGGTGGTGGTCTCCTCGGTCACGCCGAGGATGCCGGCGGCCAGCTGGCTCCACTTGCCGGGCTCCTCCCGCAGGGTGCGGGCGAGCAGGCGGAGGATGACACCCTCCTCCTCGCTCTCGGCGCTGGAGGGGTCGGGCACCTCACCGGCCTTCTCGAGCTCGACGCCCTTGTGCACGAGCAGGGTGGCGTCGCCGCCGTCGTCGAGGATCATGTTGGGCCCGTCGCCGTCGGGCCAGGTGAGCATCTGGTTGGTCGCCCACCAGTACTCCTCGAGCGTCTCGCCCTTCCAGGCGAACACGGGCACACCGGCGGGCTCGTCGACGGTGCCATCGGGGCCGACGACGACGGCGGCAGCGGCGTGGTCCTGGGTGGAGAAGATGTTGCAGCTCGCCCAGCGCACCTCGGCGCCGAGGGCGACCAGCGTCTCGATGAGCACGGCGGTCTGCACGGTCATGTGGAGCGACCCGGAGATGCGGGCCCCGGCGAGCGGCTTGGCGGCGCCGTGGCGGCGGCGCAGCTCCATGAGGCCCGGCATCTCGTGCTGGGCGAGGTCGATCTCCTTGCGCCCGAAGGCGGCGAGGGAGAGGTCGGCGACGCGGTGCTCGATCATGGCCGCGAGGCTAACCCCCGCACCCCGCCAGGACCCTGGTCGAGCGCGCCCCCCGGCGCCGTGAAGGGGGCCCGGCGCCGCGAAGGGGGCCCGGCGCCCTAGCGGCCGGGCGCCAGGTTGGCCTTGATGTGGTCGAGCGCCGGCACCGGGCCGGGGTCGAGCCCCTCCTGGGCGGCGAGGTGCAGCGACACGAAGTCGCCGACGAGCACCAGGTCCAGGAGCTGGGCGAGCGGCCCCTCACCCTCGGCGTCGACCACCTCGATCGACGCCACGACCTCGTCGACGAGCTCGCCGATCAGCTCGAAGCGGCGCGACACCTGCGGGTGCTCGAACTCGTGGCGGAGCGTGACGAGGGTGAACACCTGGCGGGTGACGTCGCCGTGCTGGCCCCAGCCCTGCACCTCGTTGTGGCACAGCTCGGGGTTGACGTTCCAGAACGCCGGGGCGTTGGCGTTCTCGTTGATCTGGTTCTTCCAGCGCTGGGCGGCGACGGCGCCGAGGTTCCCGCCGCCGTAGACGATCGGCATCGTGCGGCCGACGCGCCGCGCCACCTCCTCGGCCACGCCGCCCGGTCGCACGAGCCGGTCCCGGCGGGCGCGCAGCTGCTCGACGGCGAGGTCGATCCAGCTGCGCGCACCGGGGAAGAGCCCCATGGCCTCCAGCACGACGAGCGGCGGGATCGACAGGGCCCCGATGCCGGCCCGGGGCTGGGGGATGCCGTCGGGGAGCCCGACGTGGGGGACGCCCCACTCCCCGGCCAGCCGGCCGAGCTCCCCGCCGCCGGCGACCACCACCAGGTGGGCGCCCTCGGCCACGGCGGTGGAGGCGGCCTCGACGGTCTCCTCGGTGTTGCCCGAGAACGACACGGCGAACACCAGCGACGAGGGCCCCACGAACGCCGGCAGCTCGTAGGCCTTCGACACGATGACGGGCACGGGCATGAACGGGCCGGCGGTGGCGCACAGGACGTCGCCGGCCACGCCGCTGCCCCCCATGCCGAGGACGACGACGTTCTCGATGCGGGCGGGGTCGGGCAGCCCGGAGACGTCGCCCGCCCGCTCGACGGCCTCCGCCACCTGCTCGGGCAGCGACGCGGTGGCGTCGAACATCGCCTGGGTGTCGAGCACCCCTTCCGGAGCGGGCACGCCGCTAGCTCCTCCTGTCGCCGTCCATCGGCGACCTAGGCCTCGTCCGGCTCGAAGGTGGGGGCGATGCCCTCGGCGGTGACCCGCCCCATGATCCGCTCGTGCTCGGCGTCGTCGACGGTGGTCGCCTCGTCGATCAGCATCACCGGGATGCCGTCGCGGATGTCGTAGCGGCGCTTGAGGCGCGGGTTGTAGAGCAGGTCCTCGTCCTCGAGGTAGTACAGCGGGCCCTTGTCCTCGGGACAGGCGAGGATCTCGAGCAGCTTGGGGTCGAGCGCCATGGCTCTACTCCTCCCGGATCAGGGCGAGGACCTCGGCGGTGCGGGCCTCGCAGTCGTCGCGCGTCGCGGCCTCGAGGTTGAGGCGCAGCAGCGGCTCGGTGTTCGAGGGGCGCAGGTTGAACCACCAGTCGTCGTAGCCGACGGTGAGCCCGTCGAGCCGGTCCTGCTCGGCGTCGGGGTGGGCGGCGGCCACCCGCTCGATGACGGCGGCCTGGTCGGCGACGGTGGTGTTGATCTCGCCGGAGGCGGCGTAGCGCTCGAAGGGCTTGCGCAGCTCCGACAGCGGGACACCCGCCCGGCTGAGCTGCTCGAGCACCAGCACCGCGGCGATCAGGCCCGAGTCGGCCCGGTAGTTGTCCCGGAAGTAGTAGTGCGCCGAGTGCTCGCCCCCGAACGCCGCGCCGGTCTCGGCCATGAGCTCTTTGATGAAGGAGTGGCCGACGCGGGACCGCACGGGCGTGCCGCCGTTCTCGCGGACGATCTCGGGGACCGCCCGGGAGCAGATCAGGTTGTGGATGATCGTGGCGCCGGGCTCCTTGTCGAGCACTGCCTTGGCGAGGATCGCGGTCGTGGTCGACCCCGACACCGGCTCGGCGCGGTCGTCGACCAAAAAAACGCGGTCGGCGTCGCCGTCGAAGGCGAGGCCGACATCGGCGCCGGTCTCGCGAACCCGGGCCTGCAGGTCCAGGAGGTTCTCGGGCTGGATGGGGTCGGCGGGGTGGTTCGGGAACGTGCCGTCGAGCTCGCCGTACATGATCTCGAGCTCGAACGGCAGGCCGGCGAAGACCGCGGGCACGACCAGCCCGCCCATGCCGTTGGCGGTATCGGCCACGACCCGGAGCGGCTTCGCCCCGCTCAGGTCGGCGAAGGAGCGGACGTGGGCGGCGTAGTCGTCGAGCAGGTCCCGCTGGGTGACCGAACCGGCCCGGGCGGCGGGCTCGGGGCCGCCACCCCCCAGCACCTCGGCGGCCGTGGCCTTGATGTCGGCGAGCCCCGTGTCCTGGCCGACGGGCCGGGCCCCCGCCAGGCACAGCTTGATGCCGTTGTAGCCCGCGGGGTTGTGGCTGGCGGTGAACATGGCCCCGGGCGCGTCCAGCGACCCGGCGGCGTAGTAGACGAGATCGGTCGACACCAGGCCGAGATCGACGACGTCGACGCCCTGACTGGTCAGCCCCTCGATGAACGCGGCGGTGAGCTCGACCCCCGAGGGGCGCATGTCCCGGCCGACGAGCACCCGCTCGGCACCGGTGAAGGCGGCGAACCCCACGCCCAGCGCCCGGGCGATGCCGGCGTCGAGCTGGTCGGGGACGGTGCCCCGGATGTCGTAGGCCTTCACGATGGCGTCGAGGGTCTCGGTCCGGGTCATGCGCCGGTCACCCTAGTTCGGGCGCGTCCCCCCACCCCCACCCGGCGGGGTGCCAGAATCCGTGCGCTCGCGCCCCGCGCCGGTCCGACCCCGGGAGGCCTCCTGCTCTCCGTCGTCATGCCCGCCCACAACGAGGAGGGCCTCCTCGCGGCCAGCGTCGAGGAGGTCCTGGCCGGGCTCCGGGCCGCCGGCGAGGCCTTCGAGGTGATCGTCGTGGAGAACGGCTCCACCGACCGCACGGCTGCCCTCGCCGCCGGCCTGGCCGCGCGGCACCCCGAGGTGCACGCCCGCTCCCACGGCGCGCCCGACTACGGAGCGGCGCTACGGGCGGGGTTCCTCGCCGCCACCGGCGACGTCGTCGTCAACTTCGACGTCGACTTCGTCGACCTCGGGTTCCTCGAACGAGCGGTCGCCCGCATCCGCGCGCCGGGAGGCCCGGCTGTGGTCATCGGCAGCAAGCGGGCTGCGGGCGCCCGCGACCGTCGTCCCTGGCCGCGCCGCTTCGTCACCGGTGTGTTCTCGCTCGTGCTGCGGTGGGGGTTCGGGCTCGCCGTGTCCGACACCCACGGCATCAAGGCGCTCGACCGGGCCCGGGTCGCCACCCTGGTCGAGGCGTGCCGCTTCGGCACCGACCTGTTCGACACCGAGCTGATCCTGCGGGTCGAGCACGCCGGGCTCGCCGTGGAGGAGCTGCCGGTCGTCGTCGAGGAGCGCCGGCCGCCCCGCAGCTCGATCGCCCGGCGGGCCGTCCGCTCGGTGATCGGGCTCGCCCGTCTGCGCCTCACCTTCGCCCGCGAGCGCCGCCGCTGAGCCGTCCGGCGTCATGGGCGCCGATCCGTCGCCGGCGGCGGGCTCGTCGGGCTCCGGACCCCGGCGCCACCGGGGTCCGGGAGCCCGCACCGGCAGCGGAACGGGGCCTGCGCGCACGAGCAGGACCAGTCCGGCGACGCCGGCCAGGGTGACGAGCCACGAGCCGATGTCGACGGGCGTCCAGCCGTAGCGGAGCTCGACGGTCTCGCTCGTCGGGACCACGACCATCAGGTTGGGCGTCACCCGGAACGGTCCCTCGCCGCCGGAGACCTTCCAGTTCGGGAAGTACGACTCGCGCACCAGCACCGGGCTGCCGGGCTCGTCGACGCGGAACCCGATGGTGTGGGTGCCCCGCTCGACGTCGGTGATCCGCACCGGCCGGACGGGCCGCCGGTCGGGGGTGTCGGCCTGGGCGATCCGCTGCCACCCGTCGGGCCCTCGGGTGGCGAGCAGCACGTCCCAGCGGTCGGGGTGGACGTAGAAGTCGACGGCCGCGTCCTCCCAGCCGCTGCCGGCGGACGGGACGTCGGTCAGCACGGCGGGCTCGTGCTCGAGCGGCACGACCAGGTCGCTGCCGGCGACCTCGTACACCCGCCAGCGCTCGAAGGTGGCGACGAGGTCGAGGTCCGGGTTCGCCTCGGCCTGCTCGACTGCCCGCTCGGAGAACGCCATGTAGTAGCGCACGCCGAGCAGTTGCAGGTTCTTGACGCCGCGGTCGACGTCGAGGTCCTCGTAGGGCAGGCCCCGCTGGGGCCGTGACGGGCGCGCCGAGAGCAGCGACTGGTTCAGGAAGTGGAACGGCGTCGTGGCCGACGACTCGAAGTAGAGGCCCTCCATCGAGCCGATGCACCCGCCGGTCCAGTACGGCAGCAGCATCAGGGCCATGGGGGTGCCGAACCGGTCGTGCTCGGGCTCGTGCTCCCACATGGCCCGGCCGCAGCCGTCGGTGCGGCCCAGGTCGGCCATGGTGCCGACGATGCCCGAGTACTCGGGCCAGGCCGCTTTGGCCTCGTAGCCCTCGTAGTTCCACCGGGCCCACCCGGGGATGAAGCTGCGGTCGGTGGTCTCGAGGAACAGCCAGCGGTACGACCCGTCGTCGCCCACGCTCCCGCCGGGCAGCGCCCGCAGGGGAAGGGCCAGGGCGACCCAGCCCACGACCACGACGGCCACGGTCAGCCCCGCGGTCACGGCGCGGGGTGGCCGGTCCGGGTCGCGGGCGACGAGCGTGCTGATCGCCCGGGCGACCTCGGCGACGGCGACGGCGGCGAGCAGGTAGCACGACAGGTACCAGAAGCCCAACAGCCGGGCGTTCCAGAGCCGCCCCTGCGGCAGCACGATGAAGGCCAGCGCCATGAGGGCGGCGACGGCGACGAGGAAGATGCCGGCGCGGCGGCGGAGCCCGATGGCGGCGATGGCGCCGGCCGCGGCGAGCGCCGCGACCCACCAGAAGTTGAACGGGAAGTCGGGCGGGTTCGGGAACAGGTCCTGGAGGTAGCTGGTGCGCTTCTCCCACCCCATGTCGGTCATGTAGCCCCGCCGCCACAGGAACGGGACGGCCCAGAAGGCGGTGAGGGCGAAGGCGGTGAGGCCGATCGGCAGTGCCCAGCGGATGCGGCGCCGGTCGAGGTGCATGGCCAGGAGCACCAGCGTGGCGACGCCGGCGAACACCACGGGGATGGCGTGGCAGAGGATCGCCACCCCGAGCAGGCCGGCGGCGAGGCCCCGGTGCCGGCCGGTCTCCAGGCCCCGGGCCAGCACGCCCAGGTACAGCAGGCAGAGCGACAGGCTGATCGTGAAGGAGAACTCCCCCGCGAGCGTCGAGGGGATGTTGCCGCCGTAGATCGTGAAGTTGCGGTCGAACAGGAAGAACGTGGCGCCCACGGCGAACAGCGCCGGACCCGGGAACGGCAGCCGCATGAGCCGGGCCATGACGGCGGCGCTGACCGGCAGCGTGAGCACACCGAGGACCGTGACGAGCTTGAAGGCGATGCCGTAGGGCAGGACCACGTCGAGCGCCACGATCAGCAGCGCCGGCACCACCATGTAGAAGTGGTAGGCGGGAAAGCCCGCGTACCAGTCCGGCGTCCAGCCCGACAACCGGCCCGACGGCAGCAGCACGTCCCGCAGGTACGCCGGGCCCCACACGTGCGCGCCCATGTCGCCACCCGCCGGGGTGGTGTTGGTGACGAGCAGCCGGGGGTGGAGCTGGGCGACGGTGAAGACGACGGCGCCGGCGACGATCAGGACCGTCAGGACGTCGAGCGCGACGTTGGCGCGCCCCGTCCGCTCGACCCAGGCGCCGAGCCGCCCCCGGCCAGCACCGTCTCCCTCGCCCGTGGCCCCGGCGGTCCCGGCGGTCTCGTCGAGACGATCCTCGCCGGCGTCGGGTGTCGGGGGGGCCGTGGACATGGCGGCGTCCATCGTGGCACCTGTGTGCACCCCCGGCCGGTCACCGGCGCGGCCCGGCCGGGCGACGAACGGGGAGCCCGCCGAGCTCCCCCTTCGTGCGTGACCCTGATGTCGCCGGCCTTCGCGGATCAGATGCGCCGGTCGGCTCCGGTGGACCGGTCGGCGAAGCCGAGCGCCAGCCCGCCCAGCAGCAGCGCCAGGCCGGCGAGCACCAGCAGCGTGCCGGTCTCGACCGCATCACCCGTGCGCGGCAGCTCCCGCGCCACCTCGACGCCGGCGACGACGTCCTCGGTGGTCGTGGTGGGCTCCTCCGGAGCCGGCTCCTGCTCGGCCTCGGTGGTCGTGGTCGTCTGCTCCACGATCGTGGGCAGGACCTGGTCCTCGATCGTCGTGGTCGTCGGCGCCGAAGATGAGCCGAACGGCCTGTCCGGATCGGCCCGTCCCGACGGGGGCGGGCCGATCCGCAGCAGGCTCCCTCCAGCGTGCTCAGAGCCGCCGGCGCCGCTCCGAGGCCAGCGGCCGCTCGACGGCGAGCGCCAGGCCGCCGAGCAGCATGGCGATGCCGGCGAGCAGCAGCATGGCGCCCACGTCCCCGCCGGTGCGGGGCAGCTCCCGCTGCTCCACCGCGCCGAGCACGGTCGCGGTGGTCGTCGTCGGCTCGGGCTCGACCACCACCGGCTCCACCTCGGGCGCCGTCGTCGTCGTCGGCACCGTGGTCGTGGTGGTCGGCGGCACCGTCGTCGTGGTGGTCGGCGGCACCGTCGTGGTGGTGGTGGGGTTGATGTCGCAGTCCGGGCAGCCCGGCTGCTGGCGGGTGTTGGTGAGCTCGTCCT
>SIRW01000070.1 GCA_004366205.1 Actinomycetota bacterium
TGCTCGCCGGCCGCAACGGAGCCGTCTACCGCTTCGGCGACGCCACCTTCCGGGGCAGCGCCGCCCACCTGCCGCTCGCCCGGCCCGTCGTGGGCATGGCCATGACCCCCACCGGCGGCGGCTACGACCTCGTCGCCGCCGACGGCGGCGTCTTCACCTTCGGCGACGCCCGCTTCCACGGCTCGCTTGGTGGTGGCCGCGCTTCCACCCCGCCGACGGCGAGCTCGGTACTGGGACCCTCGACCTGGAGGCCGCCGCCCACGCCGAGCTCGACGTCGAGGCCGAGCAGGCGCTGCTCGCCACCCGCCGCTTCCAGCGCGGGGTCTCCCGGGCGTGGCGGCACGCCGACGGCAGCGTCGCCCACATCACGCTCTACGAGTTCGCCGGGCCCGCCGGCGCCGCCCTCTACCTCCTCGACGGGTTGCAGACCCTCGAAGGCCGCTCCGCCACCCGCTTCCCCGTCCCGGAGATCGACGGCGCGCTCGGCGTCACCCAGGTCGACGAGACCGGCGCCGGGGCCTTCACCGCCCACGCCGTGGCCTTCGTCCACCGGCACCGCTACGCCCTGGTGATCGTCGGTGGCACCTCGTCGCTGCGCTCCCCCGACGCCGCCCGCGCCCTGGCCGCCGCCGTCTCCGATCACCTCGGCGCACCCACCCGGGCAGCCTCCGGCCCCTGAACGGCGCCACCCGGCAGGCCCGGGCTCAGCCGTCGGGTGGCGCCGCACCGGGGCCACCGGCGGGGCCGGCCGGCGCCGGGCCGGGCGGGGGGGCGAGGCCGGCGGCGCCGGCATCCCGCAGGGCGCGGTACTCACCGATGACGGCGGCGGCCACGGCGGCGACGGGAACCGAGAGGAACGCGCCGACGAGCCCGCCGATCACCGCACCGGCGGTGAGAGCGGAGAGCACGACCACGGGGTGGAGCCGCACGGCGCGGCCCATGACCACCGGCTGGAGGAAGTTGCTCTCGAGCTGCTGCACGGCGATGACCACGATGGCGGTGAGGATCGCCTCGGTGACGCCGACGGTGACGAGGGCGACGAGCACGGCGATGACCCCGGCGACCGTGGCCCCGACGATCGGGAAGAACCCCCCGAAGAACGTGAGCACGGCGATCGGCAGCACCAGCGGCACGCCGATGATCCAAAGGCCCAGCCCGATGCCGACGGCGTCGACGGTGGCGACGGTCGCCGCGCCCCGGATGTAGCCCGAGATCGTCCGCCAGCCCCGCTCGGCCAGCGCTCGCAGGGTCACCCGGTGCTCCTCGTCGAGTTGATCGAGGATCCACAGCTGCATGCGCTCGCCGTCCTTCAGGAAGAAGAAGGCGATCACCACGGCGATGATCGCCCCGGCGATCACCTCACCGGCGAGGAGCACCCCGGCGATCACGCCGGAGACGATCGCCTCGGTGTTCTCCCGGAGCCGGTCGAAGAACTCCTCCTGGTACTCCTCGATCTGCTCCGACGTGAGGTGCAGGGGGCCGTTGATGAGCCAGTCCTCGATGGTCTCGACCGCCTCCTCGAGGGTCGGACCGAGGTCGGCGAACTCGTCGGCGACCGTGGGCGCCACCGCGAAGCCCAGCCCGACGAACCCGCCGATCACCACGAGCAGCACCGTCCACGTGGCGAGCGCCGGCGGCCAGCGCCGCGCCTTCAGGAAGCGGACGGGAGGGTGCAGCACCGAGGTGATCAGCAGTGCCAGGATCACCGGCAGCACCACCAGGCGCAGCCGGGCGAGGATCCACACGACGACGACGAGCGCCACGCCCACGACGATCACGCGCCAGGACCAGGCCGCCATGCGGTCGAGAGCCGGCGGCACGAGCGGTCGATCGGCGCGGCGCGTGTCCGCCGGCTGCGCGCCCTCGTCGGCCATCGCCCAACGGTAGCCAGCCGCCACCGCCGGGAGCGGGTCCCCCCCGTCGGCTACAACGGGGCCGTGCCCGACTACGACGACATCGCCTACGAGATCGAGGACCGCATCGCCACGATCACCCTCGACCGGCCCGACGCCCTCAACGCCTTCACGGGGCGGATGATGTCCGAGCTCATCGACGCCTTCGACCGCGTCGACGCCGACGACGACGTGCGGGCGGTCATCGTCACGGGCCGGGGCCGGGGGTTCTGCGCCGGGGCCGACCTGTCCGCCGGGCCCGAGACGTTCAACGCCGGTTCCCGCGGTGCGGACGTCGGGATCGAGGGGATGCGCGACGGCGGGGGCCGGGTGGCGCTGCGGATCTTCGAGTGCACCAAGCCCGTGATCGCCGCCATCAACGGGCCGGCCGTCGGTGTGGGCATCACCATGACCCTCCCCATGGACGTGCGGCTGGCGTCGGAGACCGCCCGCATCGGCTTCGTGTTCGCCCGGCGGGGCCTGGTGCCCGAGGCGTGCTCGAGCTGGTTCCTGCCGCGCGTGGTCGGCATCAGCCGGGCCATGGAGTGGGTGGCCACCGGTCGGGTGTTCCCGGCGGCCGAGGCGCTCGAGGGCGGGCTCGTGCGCAGCGTGCACGCGCCCGACGACCTGCTGCCCGCCGCCCGGGCGCTCGCCGCCGAGATCGCCGATAACACCTCGGCTGTGTCGGTGGCGCTGTCGCGCCAGATGCTGTGGCGCATGCTCGGCGCCGACCACCCCATGGAGGCCCACAAGATCGACTCGCGCGGCATCTGGGCGCTCGGCCAGGCCCCTGACGTGGCCGAGGGCGTGTCGAGCTTCCTCGAGAAGCGGCCGCCGCGCTTCCCCATGAAGGTCAGCACCGACCTGCCCGACTTCTACCCGTGGTGGGAGGACCGCCCCTTCGAGTGAGCGACGGGCACCCGCCGGCGGCCCGGGTCGGTGGGCACGCCGGGCAGGGTGACGGTGAACTCGGCGCCGCCGGTCGGGGCGTGGCGGTACGTCACGTCGCCGCCCTGGAGGCGGGCGAGGCCCCGGGCGAGGAACAGGCCCAGCCCGGTGCCGTTCACGCCGCGCTGGAACCGGGCGAACTTCCGGAAGGCGTCGGCGACCCGATCCGAGGGGATGCCGGGGCCGTGGTCCACGACCCGCACGACCCCCTCCGAGGCGCACCCCGCCACATGGACGAGGATCGGCGTGCCCGGCGGGCTGTACGCCGCGGCGTTCTGCAGGAGGTTGGCGAGGATCTGCCGGACCCGGCGCTCGTCGGCGAGCACCCGAACCTCCCCGGCGAGCTCGAGAACCACCTCGTGGTCGGCGGTGACCGGGTCGAGCTCGGCGACCAGCGTGGCCACGAGCCGGGTCAGGTCGAGCTCGGCGAGCTGCAGGGCCAGCCGCCCCGTCTCGATGGCCCGGCTGTCCTGGACCTCGGTGAGCATGGCCTCGATGGCCTCCGCCTGGCGGGCGATGGCCTGGGCGGCGACCGCCGTGAGCTCCGGGCGCGCGCGCAGGTCCCGGCGGCCCAGGGTCTCGGCGTAGCCGCGGATGACGGTGAGCGGCGTGCGCAGCTCGTGGCCGAGCATGGCGACGGCATCGGCCATCGCCTCCGTCGTCGACCCGGCGCGCCCGGGGTCGTGCGCGGGGCCCGCGACGTTGCGGAAGGGGTTGCGGGCCACGACGGCGCCGACCATGGTGGGCTTGACCGGTGCGCTGAACAGGTGGCCCTGACCCTGCCGGCAGCCGCTGGCGACCAGCTCGGCGACCTGCTCGGTGGTCTCCACCCCCTCGGCGATCACGTCGAGCCCCAGGCTGTGGGCCAGGGTGATGAGGCTGCTCACGATCATCGAGTCCTCGGGCTCGCGGCCCAGGCCGTCGACGAAGCCGCGGTCGATCTTGAGCAGGTCGACGGGGTACTGCTTCAGCCGGCCGAGCGACGAGTAGCCCGTGCCGAAGTCGTCGATGGCGAGGCGCACGCCGAGCGCCTTCAGCCGGCGCAGCTCGCCGAGCGCGGCGTCGGCGTCGGCCATGAGGCCGTCCTCGGTGATCTCGAGGCAGAGGCGCCCGGGGTCCAGGCCGCTGCGCGCGAGCGCGCCGCGCACGACCTCGGGGAGCCCGGGGTCGGCCAGCTGCCGGCCGGAGAGGTTGACCGACACCGACAGGGCCAGCTCGGGGTAGTCGTCCGCCCAGCCCGTGGCGTCGGCGCACGCCCGCTCGATGACCCACGCGCCGATCGGCACGATCAGGCCGGTGTCCTCGGCCACGAGCAGGAACCGGTCGGGTGTGAGGAGCTCGCCGTGGCGCTCCCAGCGCAGGAGCGCCTCGAACCCGACCAGGCTGCCCGTGCCGAGGTCGACCTGCGGGTGGTAGACGAGGCGCAGCTCGCCGCGCTCGACGGCGCCGCGCAGCCCCATCTCGACCTCGAGGCGGGTGCGGGCAGCGTCGCTCAGGCCCGTGCACGCGAACTCGTAGCGGTTGCGGCCGCGATCCTTCGCCCGGTGCACGGCGGCGTCGGCCTCGCGCAGCAGGGTCTCGGCGTCCGCCCGGCGCTCCGGCGACGACAGCGCCACGCCGACGCTCGCGGTCACGACCAGGCTCATGTCCGCCACGTCGTAGGGCTGCGCCGCCACCGCCAGCAGCCCCTCGGCGAGGGCCACAGCGTCGTGCTCGTCGAGCACCGCGGCGCACACCAGGAACTCGTCGCCGCCGAGGCGGGCGACGGTGTGGCCGTCGTCCACCGCCATGTCGAGCCGCTCGGCGAGCGCCCGGAGCACGTCGTCGCCCGCGGCGTGGCCCAGCGAGTCGTTGAGGATCTGGAAGCGGTCGAGGTCGAGGGCCAGCACCGCGACCGATTTCCCTTCGCGCTCGGCGTGCTGGCAGGCCTGGTCGACGCGGTCCCGGGCCAGGGTGCGGTTGGGCAGGCCCGTGAGGGCGTCGTGCAGCTCGTGGTGGCGGAGGCGCTCCTCGGCGCGGACCCGCTCAGTGACGTCGATGGCCACGGCCGTACCGCCGGTGACGGTGCCTTCGGCGGCGATCACCGGCCGGTACGCGGCTTCGTAGGTGACGTCCCGGACGCTGAACCGCACCGTGCCGGACCGGCCAGCCAGGGCGCGCCGCAGGCCATCGAGCACGGCGTCGTCGCCGGCGGCGATGTCGGGGATGCGCAGGCCGACGATGTCGTCAGGACCGAGGCCGAGGCCCTCAAGGCCCTTGCCCTCGATGTAGGTGAAGGTGCCTTCCGCGTCGAAGGCGAGGAGCACGACCGGAGCCGTGGCGAGCACCATGTTCCGCACCCGCTCGCTCTCGGCGAGGGCGCCCTCCAGGAACCGCAGCTCGCTCAGGTCGCGCACGATGATCGACGCGCCCGCCGGGACCCCGTCGACGTCGTAGATCGGCGACATCGACACCAGCACCGGCAGGGTCGACCCGTCGGCGCGCAGGCCGTGGGTCTCGAAGGGAGGGACGCGCTCGCCGCTCTCGAGCATGGGGCGCACGTGGTCGAGGTCGCGCTGGTGGTCGTCGGCGACGAGCCGGCGGATGTGCACACCGGACAGGTCCGCCTCCGTCCAGCCGAACAGCCGCTCGGCCGCCGGGTTGGCCGACACGATGCGCCCGTCCGCCCGGCAGCTGAGGATGGCGTCCTGGGCGCCTTCCACGACCGCGGCCTGGTAGCGCAGGATCTCGTCGCGCCCGTGGTGCTGCGCGACGTCGGGGAGGAGCCGGGCGCCGCCGCGGCCCGGGTGGCGCGTGGCCTCCACCCGGGCGCGTAGGCGAGGTGCGCTCCCATCGGCACCGTCGGGGCCGATGTGAGGGCCGCCGGAGGCCCCCCGGGCGCCGCTGCCCCCCGTTCCCACCCCGTGCGCCACCTGACACCACCCGGTTTCGTCCACCACAGCCACTCCGCCGCGCCTTCAGATTCGCTACGACCCGTTCAGTGTCGGAATCGGGACCCTCCGTCGTTAGGGCCGAAGGTCCCGAGATCGGGAGCACCCGGTCACCCAGAGGCTCACGGTCGACGGTGCGCCGCCGATGGGCGAGGTGCCAACCGGCGCGACCGGCGCCCGGCCGACCGGCCAGGACCTCACCCTGATGACCACACCCCTCTGGCTCCGCCGAGCCCGACCCGTCCTGACCTACCTCGCCGTGGGGCTCATCGGCGCGCTCGCCGCGCTCGTGCTCATGGGGCTGGTGTCGGGCACCCGGGCCGAGGTGGGACCCGGCACCGTCGAGGTGCGGGCCAGCCTGGCCCGGACGGGCGGGACCGGCGTGAGCCTGCCGCCGCTCGGCAACATGACAGCCCGGACCCACCGGTCGCCGCTGCACCTGCGGGTGCGGGTCGACGAGCTCGACGTCGAGGCCCTCCAGGCGGCACTGGCCCGACCGAACCCCGAAGCGGCGCTCGAGGCCGACATCGTCGAGGACCTCTCGCCGCTGCTGCGGCGCTTCGCCCGCCGCCTCGCCCTCGCCTCGGCGATCATCGGCGGCCTGACCGGTCTGGTGGTCGCCCGGCGCCATTGGACCCGGGTGGCCGCCGGCGCGGCCGGCGGCCTGCTCGCCGCGGGGCTCATCCTCGGCTGGGCCTGGCGCGGCTACGACGTCGACGCCTTCCAGGAGGCCCGCTACAGCGGCGCCCTCGAACGGGCGCCCGCCATGCTCGAGGCCGCCCGCCGCCACCTCGGCAACATCGAGGACGTGCGCGGCCACGTCAACGTGCTCGCCGGCCAGGTGGCCGCCATGTACGAGACGATCGAGGACCGGCGAGGGAACGGCGAGACCCTGATCCTGCACGTGAGCGACATCCACTCAAACCCGCTGGGCATGGAGATGGCGTTGCGGATGGCCCGCAAGTTCGACGTCCACGCCGTGCTCGACACGGGCGACATCACCTCGTTCGGGCTCACCATCGAGGCCCGCATCGCCGACCTGCTCGGAGGGTTCGACCGGCCCTACATCCTCGTGCCCGGCAACCACGACAGCGGACCCGTCCGGCAGGCCCTCGACGAGATGCCGGAGGTCACCCTCCTGGACGGCGACGTGGCCCGGGTCGAGGAGGTGCGAATCCTCGGCGTCGGCGACCCCACCTACACCGCGGACAACGTCGTGACCACGGCCGAGGCCAACCAGATGAAGCTCGACCGGGCCCCCCAGGTCGCCCGCCTGGTGGCGCGCACCCGGCCCGACGTCCTCGCCGTCCACGACCGGCGCCAGGCCTCGGCGTCGTGGGGGCGGGTCCCGCTCGTCGTCGCCGGCCACACCCACCAGCGCCGGCTGGTCGACCACGACGGCTCGCTGCTCGCCGAGGTCGGCTCGACGGGCGCGACCGGCCTGGGCACGTTCCTCGTCGAGACCGCCCAGCCCTACGAGGCCCAGATCCTGCGCTTCGAAGGCCGCCGGCTCGTCGCCATCGACTACATCACCGTCCGCGGCATCGGCGGCGCCTTCACGCTCGAGCGCACCCTCATCGACGCGCCCGAACCGCCGCCGCTCGAGCGCCTCCGCACCCAGGGACCCCGCTGACCGGAAGCCCCTATGGTGGGGTGTCGATGGCGGGGGAACCGACGACCGGCGCCGGCGAAGGCCATGCCGAGGCCTTCGCCCGGGCGTGCCTCGAGTGGAGCGACCGATGGTGGGACGAGGCCCGGGGGCTGTTGCGGTCCTCACCCGGGATGGCCCAGGTCGACGGGCGCGACGTCCCGGTGCACCTCGTGCCCCAGACCGCCTGGTACGCGGTCGGGCTCTTGTGGCGGGCCGGCCCCGGCGACGCCGACCGGGCCATCCGGGCCATCCGCTCGGTCATCGCGACCCAGTACGACGAACCGGGCACGCCCCTGCACGGCACCTACGCCCGCTTCGGCGACTGGCCCCACCCCGGCCCCGACCCCGAGATGTGGGTCGACTACGACCCCAACTGGCGCCAGTTCGTGGGCACCACCTTCCTGCTCGCCCTCGACCGGCTCGGCGACCGGATCCCCGCCGAGCTTGCCGCCGAGATGCTGGCGTCGGTCCGGCTGGCCGTCGCTGGGGAGGACCCGCGGCGGGTGCCACCGTCCTACACCAACATCGCCCTGAAGCGGTCGTGGCTCGACGTGGCGATCGGCGAGCGCGACAGCCGGCCGGAACTGGTCGAGCAGGGTGAGGCGCTCGCCGCCGCCGTGGTGGAGCGCTTCGACCGGAACGGCGCGTTCGACGAGTACAACTCGCCCACCTACTACGGGGTCGACCTGTTCGCCCTGGCGCTGTGGCGCGACCTGTCGGGCTCGGTGCTGCTTCGCCGCGAGGGCCCCCGGCTCGAGGCCACCCTGTGGCGCGACATCGCCCGCTGGTACCACGCCGGGCTCGGCAACCTCTGCGGGCCGTTCACCCGCGCCTACGGGATGGACATGCGCACCTACGTCGCCCACCTGGTCCCGTGGATCTGGCAGCGCGTCGGACCCGTCCACACCCCGATCCCACCCTTCGGCCCGGACGACGTGCCCGAGCACGGCTGGGACCTGCACTTCGGCCCGCTCACGGTCCTGCTGCGCACCGAGGTGCCCGACGACGTCGTGCCCCACCTGACCGGCTTCCGGGGTGAGCGCACGGTCGAGCAGCGCATCTCCCGGAGCCGGCGGGCGACCGGGTGGCTCGCCGAGCGCGTCATGGCCGGCGGCGAGCAGGCGGACGACGACCTCAGCTGGTGGGAGCAGTACCACGCCGCGACCGTCCACTGGCGGCTGCCCGACGGCGGGGTGGGCTGGATCCTGGGCCGGGTGCCCGGACCCTCCGACGCCGTGGCCCAGCCCGGCCGGCTCACGATCCGCTGGTCGCCCGCGGCCGTGGCGGACGGACAGCCCGCCCGGTTCGTCGTGCACGCGCCCGCCACCGGCGCCGACGCCGTGGGCGCCTCGGGCTGGACGCTCCCGGGCCTGCGCGTCGGTGTCGACGCCCCCGGGCTCGGCGTGCCGGCCGTGCGGGTCGGCCGCGACCGGCTCGGCATCGCCTGGGAGCCACCCACCGGCGGCGGCGACGTCACCATCCGCCTCCACCTCGACCCCACCTGATCCGCCCCCACCCCCCGTCCCACCCGTTCTGGGGGGTCCACGTTCCACCAGCGCGAGACCAGCGCCCCCCAGAACGGAAGGGGGACGGTGAAGGGTGGCGTACAGTGCCGGCCGTGACGGGGCCGTTCACGGTGATCGTGAACCCGGTGGCGGGGCGCGGGCGCACGGCGAAGGTCCTCCCGCGCCTGGGGCCGGCGCTCGACGAGGCCGGCGTCGACGCCGAGGTCCTGGTGTCGACCGGTCCCGACGACCCCGCCCGCATGGCGGCGACGGCGATCGACGGGGGCCGGGTGCCCGTCGCGTGCGGCGGCGACGGGCTGGTGAGCATGGTCGCGGCCGTGGTGGCCGACCGCGGGGCCCTCATGGGGCTCGTCCCGACCGGGGCGGGCAACGACTTCGCCCGCCACCTCGGGCTCAACCCCAAGCGCCCCCTCGACGCCGTCGCGGCGCTCCGCTCGGGGGTGGAGGCCACGGTGGATCTCGCCCGGGCCGGCGACCGCTGGGTCTGCTGCGTGGTGAGCGCCGGCTTCGACGCCGAAGCCAACCGCTGGGCCAACGGCGTCGTCCGCCTGCGCGGCAGCCCGTTGTACGTGGCGGCGACGCTGCGGACGCTCGCGTCCTACCGCCCGCGCCGGTTCGCGGTCACGGTCGACGGCGAACGGGCCGAGCACCAAGCGTGGCTCGTCGCCGTCGCCAACACCCCGAACTACGCCGGCGGCATGCGGGTCGCGCCCGCGGCCCGGACCGACGACGGCGTCCTGCACGTCACGATCGTGGGGCCCGTGACGCGGGCCGCGTTCCTGCGGACGTTCCCCAAGGTCTTCTCGGGGCGCCACGTCGAGCACCCGCTCGTGGCGGTGGCGTCGGGCCGCTCGGTGTCGGTGGCACCCCTCGACGGGCCCGGGCCGGCCTACGCCGACGGCGAGCCGCTCGCCGACCTACCGGTCGAGGTCGAGGCGGTGCCGGGCGCCCTGCGCGTGCTCACGCCGGGGAGCTGACCGGTTTGGGTCATCGGGCTTTCGAGCAG
>SIRW01000071.1 GCA_004366205.1 Actinomycetota bacterium
TTCGGGTTCGTCACCGCGCGGCCAGGCGACCTGGCTCGCCCTCGGACTGCCGTCCGGGGCATCACAGTTGCGGGACAGCGCCGGGATCACACCGGACTTCGCTGCACCGCGCGGCTACGGGTTGTCGGGCCGCAGCGTACCGCCGACCGCGCTCCGGGTCGACTCGGAGCGCTCGAGGTCAGCGGGTGCGGCGGCAGGTTCCGGTGCGACCGGCTGTCTGTCGTGCTCAGCGCCAGGTGCCGCGCGTGAGCCGCTCGATGCGGGCCTCGACGGGCGGGTGGGTGGCGAACAGCGAAGCGAACGCCACGCGGCGGCCCGCGAGTGGGTTCACGATGTACTTCGACGCCTGCGGCGGGTCGACGTCCATCGGCAGCGCCCGGCTCGCTCGGTCGAGCTTGGCGAGCGCCCGGGCGAGGGGCAGGCCCGAGCCGGCAAGGCGAGCGCCGGTTGCGTCGGCCTCGAACTCGCGGCTGCGCGAGACGGCGAGCTGCAGGATCCCCGCGGCGAACGGTGCGAGCAGCGCGGCGACCAGCAGCCCGACGGGGTTGGGGCTGTCGTCGTCGTGGCCGAACAGCGGCAACCACAGCAGCAGGTGGGCCAGGTAGCTGATGCCCGTCGCGATCGCTGCGGCGACCGAGCTGATCAGGATGTCGCGGTTGCCGATGTGGGCGAGCTCGTGAGCCAGGACGCCTTCGAGCTCGTCGCGGTCGACCAGCTCGAGCAGCCCGACGGTCACGGCGACGGCGGCGTGCTCGGGGTCGCGGCCCGTGGCGAAGGCGTTGGGCTGGCGGTCGGGCGTGACGTACAGGCGCGGGGTGGGGAGCCCGGCCCGCGCGCACAGGTCCCCGACGATGCGGTGGTACTCGGGGTACAGGCGCGGGTCGGCGGGCACGGCTCGGGCTGCCGCCAGCGCGATGCGGTCCGAGAACCACCACGAGCCCGCGATCACGCCGATGCCCAGGACGAGGCCGAGCAGGGCGCCGCCCGGTCCGAGCTGCGAGCCGACGAGGAGCAGCAGGCCGGCGAGCGCGCCGAGCAGCACGGCTGTCTTGAGCCCATTGACTGTTGCCGCGAGCGGCGAGAAGACGTGCCCGCCGGATGCCCGGCGGGGCGTGGTGTCAGGCAGCGAGCGGTACATCGTCCATCACCTCCTCGGGATCGTGTGCCCGGTCAGCGCTGCGCGCTACCGGTTCGAGCGGTACCGGCGGCGCCGGGGGCGGGTCGCCGGGCGCCGGAAGGAGTGGTCGGGTCCACCACAGCTTGCGGGCGGCGCGGTCGAGCAGCGCCCTCCAGGCGGCCGGCTCCCAGCCTTCCGCCAGCCCCCGCACGGCGGGCTCGGGTGTGACCCACAGCAACGCTGGCGTGCCCCGCAGGCCGAGCGCGGCGCTGGCCCGACCGTCGGGGTCGACGAAGACGGCGGTCTCCCGGGCGAGCTCGCCCAGCGCCGCGGTGGCCTGCCGCGGCGTGCCACCGATGAGGAGGACGCCGACGGTCGCGTCGGCGCCGCTCATGACCCGGTCGATTCGGGCTGCGACCGGCAGCATGGCCTCGACCTGGGCGGGCTGGCGCAGGTCGAGCACCACGAGCAGCAGGTCGAACAGCGTCGTCAGGGCGTCCAAGCGGTGGGATGCTCCGTGCTGGTCGAGCAGCTGGACCGCTCCGGGCGGGCTCTCCGATCGTGGAGTCGGATGGATCGCGTGCGCTTGACGCATGGGCGCACCCCCCTCAGGCCGCCACCGCCTCGCGGCGGCGGGTCCACCGGTTCCCGCGGGATGGCGCTTCGCGCGCGGCCGGCGCCTCCGGCTCGGCGATGGCATCGAGCGCCCCCGTGAGCGGCTCGAGCACGCTGTCGCGCCGCACCCTGAAGCTCGGGTTGTGCCCGGCGAGGCCTTCGAGCGTGCTCACCAAGGTGCGCAAGGCGAGGTCGGCTTGCTCGGCAGCCACCCGGATGTGCGGCACGCCCAGGTGGCGACCGCAGTTCGGGCAACGGTCAGCGTGCGCGGCCGGGGCCGTGTACAGCGAGAACAGCAGGAAGTCACGCTCACAGTGCATGCACGTCGCTCGGATCCGCATCGCTCGGTTCCTCCTGCACACTCCTCTCCTATGCCGTGTAGTGCTATGCAGTGCAACGTCGCGCTGTTCGGTTGCATTCCCCCGCTCCCGTTCTGCGGCCTGCCGGGAATAAAGTTGAGTTGCTGGTTGTCAAAGAAGGTGAACGTTGACAAGACGCAGGATCGAGAGGAGGTGGTGACCAATGCTGATGCGCTTCGAGGATCCCTTCCGTGAGTTCGACCGCCTGTTCCAGCGGGTCTGGGACGGCGGGCCCCGTGTCGGCGCGGCCGTGCCGATGGACGCGTACCGGCACGGCGACGAGGTGACCGTCCGCTTCGACCTGCCCGGGGTGGAACCGGACTCGATCGAGCTGACGGTCGAGCGTGACGTGCTGAGCCTCACCGCCGAGCGGCACTGGCAGCCTGACGAGGGCGACCAGGTCATCGTCGCCGAGCGGCCTCAGGGACGGTTCCGCCGCCAGCTGTTCCTCGGCGAGGGGCTCGACACCGACCGCATCGAGGCGAGCTACGAGCACGGCGTGCTGACGCTGACGGTCCCGGTGGCTGAGCAGGCCAAGCCCCGCAAGGTCGAGATCACCAGCGGTGGCAAGGCCCGCGCCATCGAGGCCAGCAGCGCCGCCTGAGCTCGGCCTCGCACCTCTCGGGCCGGGTGGGTGACTGCGCCGAGAACCCGCCCGGCCCGATCCGCGCACCCGAGACCGACCCACGAGGAGGTGATGTGCACGATGCTGCCCGTCCGGCACCGGGACCTGAGCCCGGTGAGCCATCCCTGGGGCCCGCTGCGTGAGATCGAGGCGCTGCACAGGCAGCTCGGTGAGCACCTGCGGGCCTGGCAACGACTGCCGGAGGTGTTCGATGACGTGTTCACGCCCCTCGCCGATGTGGAGGAGACCGATGACGCCTACGTCGTGGAGATCGAGCTGCCGGGCGTGCGCAAGAGCGACGTCGACATCGAGCTCACCGGCGCGCACCTGACGGTGACCGGCGAGCGCAAGGCGCGCGAGCGCAGCGGCATCCTCCGCCGGCGCGAGCGGGTGGTCGGCCGCTTCCGCTACGAGGTGGCACTACCCGGCGAGGTGGAGGAGGACGGCGTGTCCGCTCGGCTCGACGACGGCGTGCTCACCGTCACCGTCCCGAAGGCCGAGCGCGCCCGCCGCCGGCGCATCCCCGTGCAGTGAGGTGCGGCCATGGCCGACGCCGTCGCCGTGCTCGAGCGGGCGGGTGAGCTGGTCGCGAGCGGCGCCGACCGCGCGGCCGGCGCCGAGGAGCTGATCGCGCTCGCCAAGGGCCGCCGACCGGCCCTCGAGGCCGCCGCGGACGTCCTGCGCACGAGGCTCCACCGCGACAGTCGTGACATCGACGCCACGCAGCGCCTGCGATACGTGGAAGCGGCGCTCGCCCACACGCCGCCCCATGTGGTGGTGAGGCCGCGCATCCCCGCCGGCCGCTGAGCCTGACGGTCAGCGGCCGGTGATGGCGTCGACCTCGGCGCGCTCGTCGGGGCTGAGCTGCCAAGCGGTGGCGGCGGCGACGTTCGAGCGCACCTGCTCGGGGCTGGTGGCCCCGGCGATGATCGACGCGAGCTGCGGGACGCCGGCCAGCCACGACATTGCGAGCTCGAGCAGGCTGTGGCCCCGGTCGGCGGCGAACGCCTCGAGCCGAGCGACCACCGCGAACGCCTCGTCGTTCAGGAACCGCTGGCGGCGCTCCTCGGGCATGAGCGCCAGCCGCGTGCCCTCGGGTGGCGCTTCACCCGGCGTGTACTTGCCGGTCAGCATCCCCGAGGCGAGCGGGAAGTAGGGGAGGATCGCCAGGTCGTGGCGGCGGCACGCCTCGACGAGCGTCGCCTCCTCGTCGCGGTGCAGCAGGCTCAGGTGGTTCTGCGCGCTGACGAACCGGCTGGTGCCCCGGTCGGACGCCGCCGCGGTGGCCTCGTCGATCTGGTCGGCCGAGAAGTTCGAGCACCCGATCTCGCGCACCTTGCCCTCCTCGACGAGCTTGTGCAGCGCGCCGAGCGTGTCGGCGATCGGCACCGACGTGTCGGGGAAGTGCAGTTGGTACAGGTCGATGCGGTCGGTGCCCAGCCGCTTCAGGCTGGCCTCGCACGCCTCCCGCACGTAGGCGGGCGCGGCGCCGGCCTTGTCGTCGGCCATGGGTCCGCCGAACTTGGATGCGATCAGCACCTCGTCGCGACGGGTCCGGAGGGCGGCGCCGAGCAGCTCCTCGGAGCGGCCCCGCCCGTAGATGTCGGCCGTGTCGAACAGCGTGATGCCGGCGTCGAGGGCGGCGCCGACGACGGCGTCGGTCTCCTCCGCGCCGATGCGCATGCCGAGGTTGTTGCACCCCAGCCCGACCACCGACACCTCGAGCGAGCCGATCCTGCGCGGCGGCCTGCCCCGCCCC
>SIRW01000072.1 GCA_004366205.1 Actinomycetota bacterium
TCGAGCAGCCGGCGTTCAGGTCGGGCAGGATCACCTGCTGGTGTTCGCCGGTGAGCACGTCGGCCGACTCGGCCATGAAGTGCACGCCGCAGAACACGATGTACTCGGCCGGGCTCTCGCTGGCGAGCACGGAGAGCCGGTAGGAGTCACCCCGGGCATCTGCCCAGCGCATGACCTCGTCGCGCTGGTAGTGGTGCCCGAGGATGAAGGCGCGCTCGCCCAGGGCGGCCTTGGCGGCGCCGATCCAGGCGTGCAGCTGATCGGGCGCGGCGGTGGTGTAGCGCTCGGGGAGCGGTGTCTGGAGCCGCAGCATGGGTTGTCGGGGTACCTCCACGGTGGGGCTCCGGTTGATGGACGGCGGGGACAGCCCGGTCGCCTCACCCGCGGGGATGTCGTCCCCGGAGCCGATATGTCGCCGGATGCCGGGCCGGCATTGCGACCAGTGTACGGCGGGCGCCGTGGATCGGCGAGCATCGACGAGCGGGTGGCCACACCGCTCAGCGTCGCGGGGCTTGGGAGCCTGGGCGTGGTGCAGGCCGCTGTGCTGGCCGCGATCTGGGGTCAGGAACCAGCGCAGCGGTGACGACCAGCGCGATCGGCAGCGCCAGGTGATACGGATAGAACACCATCGAGAACACCTGCACGCCGATGGTCACGAAGGCGATCAAGAGTGCGGCCCGGGCGCGGGTGAGCCGGTGTTGGTAGGCGAGGTGGACGGCGAGGCCGATCGCGACGACGAGGACCGCCAGGCGGAGCGGCCACGCCGGGTCGACGCCGAGGAGGTCGATGAGCGGCTGGCGCAGGGACAGCACCCCCGGACGTTCGGTGTCGTCGGTGAGCACGAGGCCCCGGAGAAGCGCTGCTGGATCCCACAGCAGGAACGGTAGGGACGTGGCGGCGAGCGGCCCGCCCAGGCCGGCCAGAACCCACAGTTGCTCGCGCCGGCTGCGCCTCCAGGCCAGGGCCACGGCGACGACCGGCAGCATCGGCCACGCCAACGTCTTCACCGCTGCGGCCAGCCCGGCGAGCAGCGCTGCCCACCGAGGCCGATGCCAGAGGGCAAGCGCGCCCACCAGCAGGCAGATGAGCACGAGGTCATGCGTGCCCTCGACGGCGATGAGCATCACGAAGCCCGACGAGCTCGCGAAGGTTGCCCAGGCCAGCCCTTCGAGATCCCGAGCGCACCCTGCCAGTGCGAGTGCGAGCCCGATCGCCATCAGGGCGTAGGCCGGCCGGGCGTCGGGATTCCCGGTGGTCAGCTCCGACGGCAGCTCGAGGATCGGGAATGGCAGCCAGGCCAGTGGTGGGTATTGCAGCTTCTCGAACCGGTCCCCTGGATCGAGGGGGTAGGCGCTGCGGTTGATGGCGTCCGTGTGGTCGCCGGCGTACGGATTCCGACCATCCCGCAGGTGCTCGACGGCGGACTGCGAGACGACCATCGCCTCGATTGCGGAACGGTGGTGATCGTCCTGAGCGGCGACCGTCCACGCCGGCATGGCCACCGTCACGCACGCCGCGGCGACGACCGCCACGCGACCGACCCAGGGCCACCAGTGCGCCGCGAGCAGCCCGGCGAGGAGCGGCGGGACCGCCGCCAGCAGCGGCACGGGCGGATGGATCCCGAACCGGTCGAGAACGACGTGCCCGTACACCCAACCCGCCACCACGAGGCACAGCCCGACCAGGCGGCGTTGTCCCGGGTCGAGGCGCAGCTCGACCCGCCGGCCCGGGCCTGCCGTCATCGCCGGCTCCACAGCCGCAGCCGGGCGCCCTCGGCCGGGTGCTCCTCGACGACGCGCAGTCCCGCTTCGCGGAGGAGGTTCTCGATGCGCTCGAGGAGGTCCGGATGCCAGTCGGTGTGGGACTCGAGCAGCCACAGGCGATCGTGCCGGCGGGCGGCAGCCGCTGTGGGCTCGACGACCCGGTCATGAGGCGGATGACGCAACAACGTGGTGCGTGGGGCGGTCACCTCGACCCAGAAGCCCTGCCACGAGGCCCTGTCGAACACGATCCGTACGTCCTCGGAGGTGTGGATGGCGTACTGGAACGCAGCATGGGGATGTACCAGCACGCCATCTCCCGAGCGCTGCGCTCCTTCGAGGAGCTCCACCAGGGGAGCCACCTCCCGCATGGGGTACGGCTCCGGGCCTGTCGTGGTGACGAGCGAGGCGAGACCGAGCACGGTGGCGCCGGCGAGGACGCCTGGCGAGGGGACCTGCAACCGCTCCCGGATCTCGTCGACGACACTGGCGCCGGCGAGCGCCAGACCCGGCAGCAGGTAGTTGTCGATCCGCCCGCCACCGAGCGGGAGCTGCTGCGCGACCGAGAAGGCGAACGCCACCGCCAGGGGACCAGCGACGAGGATCGTCCGTTCGGGGTGGCGCCGGGTGGTGAGGGCAACGCCGACGATGACGAGCGCGAGCATCAGTCCGGGCAGACCCGAGAGCGACTCCATGGTCCAGGCGACGACCCGGATCGCCGATGCGGCGGCCTCACCGATCCCCGCGTCGAGCCGAACTCCGTAGGCACGGAGCCAGAGCTGGTGCAGCTCGGGGTGCACAGCGGTTCGAAGGTGCACCGCATACCAGACGAGGCCCGCGACACCCAGCAGACCGGTCGTCACCAACGCCGGTCGCAGGCTCGACCGGCGGCGCCGCATCGCCAGGAGGGCGGCAGCGAAGGCCGATGCCGTGACGACGGCGAGCACGGACGAGACGAGGATGCCGGCGGCGCCGGCGACGCCGAGGGCAGCCCACCGGCGCCCTGAACTCGGGCGCTCGACCACGCGCCACGCGGAAGCGATCACCACCAGAGCAAGGAGGGCCTCGGTCGAGTAGGGCTTGACCCGACTGGCATAGGTCAGCTGGATCGGCGACGCGAGCAGGATGACGCCCGCCAGTCCGGCCGCGACCGCCGACAACCCGATGCGTCGCCCCACCAGGTAGGTCAGGGGCGGACACGCCACCCCAGCGAGATAGGGGAGGGCTTGTGCGGCGGAGGGGGACGTGCCGAGTCGGGTGGCGAGCCACACGCCGACGTTGAAGCCCGGGCTGGTCAGGCCCATGCGGGCAGCGTCGAGCGGCTTGTCGACCCGGGCGACGACCCCCACCCATGAGTCGTCGAACCAGAGCGTCGAGGGACCCAGCGGCCCCGCTTGCCAGATGGCGGCCACGATGGCGAGGGCCGCCGCGGCCACGAGGTCCACACGGCGGGTCGGCACGGATGGAAGTCGGAGGTGCATCGCAGCGCCTAGTCTCGCCCCGACTCGAGCGAGGTGCCGTGACCCAACCGACCCTGACCGTCGCCATGCCGTTCCTGAACGAGGAGGCGACCATTCGCGGTGCAGTCGACCGGCTACTGGGGACGGAACTGCCGGTGCCGGTGGAGGTCTTGCTCGTCGACGACGGGTCCACGGACGGGTCGGTCGACGCGGTGAAGGACCTGGTCGAGGCCGGGCGCATCCGTTTGGTCCAGCACGCGCGCAACCGGGGCAAGGGGGCGGCACTGCAGACGGCGATCGCCGAGGCCCGCGGCGAGCTGTTCACGATCCTCGACTGCGACATGGAGTACGACCCCGCCGACTACGCCGAGATGCTCGTGCCCGTGCTCGACGGCCGGGCCCAGGTCGTCTACGGCACCCGTTCCTTCGGCGGGCACGCGGCGTTCAGCTTCTGGTACGTGCTGGGGAACAAGGCCATCGCCTTCTGGACGTCGTTCCTCTACAACGCCTGGCTCTCCGACGTGGAGACCTGCCTCAAGCTGGCCCCGACCGCGCTGTGGCGCTCGCTGGGGCTGAGCCAGCCGGGCTTCGGGATCGAGGCCGAGGCCACCGCCCGGTTCCTGAAGGCGGGGGAGCGCATCTTCGAGGTGCCGGTCACCTACGCGGCCCGTGGCCGGGCCGAGGGCAAGAAGCTGCACTGGCAGGACGGCGTCGAGGCGCTGTGGATCCTCCTGCGGGAACGGTTCCGCCGCTGAGCGGCACGGCTCCCCCAGCCGTCAGAACTCCAGGTCGTGCTCCTCGATGATGGGGAGGGTGCGCTCGAAGTCGACGGCGCAGCCGTAGTCGGCGGCCATGGTGGCCAGGGTCTCGGGGTCGGGGGGCTCGTCCATGTCGCCCATGGCGCGGAACAGGCGCTCGAGGTTGGCGGGGGAGATGAGCTCGAGGATGCGGGCGGGCTCGTCGCCGGCGTTCCAGAACGTGTGCCACTGACCCCGGGGCTTGAACAGCAGGTCGCCGGCGTCGGCCACGACCGTGCGGCCGTCGAGGACCGCGCCCACCCGGCCGGCCAGGACGTAGCTGTACTCGTCCTCTCGGGTGTGGCGGTGCAGCGGGGCCGCCAGCACCCGCGGCCCCAGTCGGTGCTCCACCACCGAGAACCGGCCATCCGTGTCGGCCCCCTCGATCAGGAACCGGTCCTCGGCCGTGCCGGGCTCGCCCCGCACGTCGCCGTCGTCGGGCCCGAGCAGCCGCACCGTGGTCGTCTCGGCTCCGTCGGTCACTGCATCTCCCGTCGTCGTGCCTTCGGGGGTGACGGTACGGACGGCGGCGGGCGCCGGCCATCCCACGAAGGTGGTATCCGGCGGCCGGGACGGCAGGGTCGTACAGTTCGTCCGTGCACGCCTCGACCCGGGAGCGGGCGGTCGACGAGGTCGCCCGGCTGGCCCGTTGCGGGCTCGACCTGGTCGCCTTCTGGGACGCCGCCGCCCGGGCGCTGGGCCGGGTCGTGCCGCACCTCGGGGCGCCGTGCTGGTACACGCTCGACCCGGCCTCGCTGCTGATCACCAGCCACGTCAACGCCGAGATGCCCGAGATCCCGGCTGAGTGGCTCGCCCAGGAGTACTTCGAGGACGACGTCAACCAGCTCGCCGCCGTGGCCCGCTCGGCGCGAGGGGTGTCGACCCTGCACGAGGCGACGAGCGGCGACCCGACGACCAGTCCCCGCTGGCACGCCAACATGGCTTACGGCGGCGACCAGGAGCTGATCGCCGCGCTCCGGACCCGCTCGGGCGACGTGTGGGGCGCCCTCGGGCTGTATCGCGAGCCCGGCCGGCCGCTGTTCGACGCCGCCGAGGTCGCCTTCGTGCAGTCGGTGGCGCCCGCGCTGGCCGAGGGCGCCCGGCGGGCCCTGCTGGTGGGTGAGGCGACGGACCCCGAGGGCCCGAACGCCCCTGGGATGGTCGTGCTCGGCCCCCGCTGGGAGCTGGAGTTCGCCTCGCCCGGCGCCGGACGCTGGCTGGGCGACCTGCCCGACGGCGACTGGGACGCGGGCCGGCTGCCGTCGGTCGTGCTCGCCGTGGCTGCCCGGGCACTGGGCCCGGCGGAGGAGACGGGCGGCGGTGGTGCGGGGGCGGTGGCGCTCCCGGCGCTGGGCGACGGTGCTGGCGGGCCCCAGGCCGAGGGTGGTGGCGACGCCTCGGCCCGGGTCCGCGGGCGTTCCGGGCGGTGGCTCGCCGTCCACGGCCTGCCGCTCGCTTCGGAGACCGCCGCGGGCGCTGCCGCGGGTGACGGTGGAGGTCGGGTGGCCGTGGTGGTGGAGCCCGCCGATCCGGTCCGGCTGGCGCCGCTGCTGATGCGGGCGCACGGGCTGACCGAGCGCGAGCAGGACGTGACCCGCCTCGTCCTCCAGGGCCACTCGACGGCCGAGGTCGCCGCGGCGCTCTACCTGTCACCCCACACGGTCCAGCAGCACCTGAAGGCGATCTTCGACAAGACCGGCGTGCGCAGCCGCCGGGACCTGGTGGGCAAGGTCTTCTTCGCCCACTACGAGCCCCGGGTTCGCGACAACGAGGCCCGGGCCCTCCGGAACGCGCCCCTCCGCGGCGGCCCGTTCGACCCCGCCGTCTGAGCCGGAGCACTCAGGGGTCTGGTTGCTCGACCTCCTCGGCGAGCGCCCGTAGGACCCGGAGGTGGGACTTGTCCTTGGGGCGGGCGCTGGCCTCTTTCATGGCGATGAGGTCGTCGAGGCTCGCCACGAGCACCTCGAGGCCCTCGCCGAGATCGAACCGGTCGGCCCGCTCGACGAGGCCGTCGAAGCCGTTGGTGCCGGAGGGGGTCGCCAGCACGTCGATGTCGCCGGCGGTGGTCACGAAGGTGAACGTGTCGCCCGCCGCGAGCGTGCGGGCGTCGAGCACGAACGGGAGGTCCTCGTCGACCTGGGCGACACGCAGGCGAGCCCCGAGCTCGGTGAGGGCGGCCGCGAGTCGCTCCATGTTCTCGGGCCTGCGCTCGTAGCAGACGTCGAGGTCCTGCGTCGCGATCGGCGCCCCCCGGGACGCCGCGGCGAGGCCGCCGATGAGCACGTAGCGCACGCCGTGCTCGTCGAGCACCCGCAGCGCCCGCAGCGGATCGAACTCGCTCACGACGCCGCTCCGGCCCGGCGCTGGGGGTCACCCGCCTGGAGCCGCCGGGTGAGCCGGCCGTAGGCGACGGCTCGCTGGAAACGCTCGGCGGGGGAGAGGCGGAGCAGCTGGCGGATCTGCTCGCGGTCGACCCCGTTGGCGTCCTCGCCGGTCGTGATGGGGACCAGGCGGAGCTCGAACCCGCAGGCCCGGAGGAGCCGATCGAGGGTCTCGTGGCGGGGCTCCTGCACGCCGGACTCGATGCGGGCGACCGTCGGCTGCGGGACGCCAGCGCGCCCGGCGAGGTCCCGTTGGGTCAGCCCGGCCGAGCGCCGTGCGCCGCGGAGCAGCGAGGCGGCATCCACACCCGCCATGATAACGCCAACGCTATCGAGCAGGTCTCGGGGCCCGGTTTCTGTTACACCCTCTCGGCACAATTCGGGCATGGCCGTATGTTCGTACTGTTTCGAAGAGATGCTCGCCGCGCCGGGGTGCACGGCGACGATGCACGTGGAGGGGGTGCCGGTGCGGCGCCACCCCTACGGGACCGAGCCCTACTGGGGCAGACCCAAGCGCCGCTGCGGCGACTGCGGGGTGCTGCCCGGGTCGCTGCACCATCCGGGCTGCGACGTCGAGCGCTGCGCCCACCACCCGTGGCAGCAGGCGATCAGCTGCGACTGCCGGTACGACGAGGACACGCTCGTCTTCGAGGAGGACCTGCCCGAGTGGGCCGAGAGCCTCGTGCAGGAGCTCGAGCGGCCGTCCCGGGGCCGGCTGCCGCTGGCGTCGCTGGCGGTCGACGCCCGGGCCCGTCACGCCCGGCGGCTGGCGACGATCGAGACGTGGGTCCGGGGACGGGGCGACGAGCTGGACGGGGACGCCGCCGCGCTGTTCCTCCAGGCCCTCGGTGTGGGAACGGGGGAGGAGCCGGTCGAACTGACCCGGCCGCTCGTGCTGCGGGCGCTGCGTGGGCTCACGGTGATGGCCGTGCAGGCCCGGGTCGCCCTGCCCGACGACACGGCGCGCACCGTCGTGCACGTCCTCGGCGCCCTGGAGGGCTCGGGTCAGCTCGCCGGGGCCTCCGACCCGCTCTGGGTGCTGCTCGAGCCGGTGCTCTGCTCCTTCGCCCCGCCGGACGCGGCGGCCGAGCATCACCGGCACTGCCAGTGCTTCGTCGCCGACTCGGTGCCCTGCCCGCCGGGAGCGGTGCTGGCCAACACGATGGCGGGCGAGCTGGTCCCCGTGCTCGTCGGGGACGGGGCACCGCCGCTGGAGGCTGCGGCAGCGGTGGCCCGGTTCGTGGACAGCGTCGCTGTCCGATGGCGTGGCGACGTCGGCCTGCATCCCGACGGGCTCGACGACCAGTACCTCGGCGAGGTGCCGGCAACCGAGCACCACCCGCGGCTGTGGGCGTACGTCGCCGGCGACGTCCCCGGCCGCTACGACGGGCTGTTCCTCGACGACGACGGTGTCGCCCACGTCACCTGGCCCGACCGCCGCTACCGCTGCGGCTACCGATGGGACCCGCTCGACCCCCTCGACGCCTGGCGCCGCCTCCACCTCGACCACCGCTTCGTCCGCACGCCCGTCGCAGGGTGACTGGCGGGAGGGGGGAGTACGCGTGGCCGAGCCGATCGACCGTTCGCTTCGGGCCGAAGAGGTGGATGCTCGCGAGCTCATCGTGCGCGGGAATCCGCTCTCCGTTGGGGCCTTGCTCGATCACGCCCGGCGCACCGCGGCGGTCTTCACGTGGCGAGGCAGCGCGCTCTACGCAGTCTCGGCTGCGGTCACTGGACCCGGGCGCAGCCTCGACGACCTCCTGGCGAGTACGAACCTGCGAACCCGGAGCACCTACGCCAGCGCACGCGTCGCGGCGGTCACTGCAGCGGGCTTCGTCGTGCTGCCAACCTTCGCCGCGCCGCACGTCAGCATCGTCTGGCCCAAGTACGATGAGCACACGGCGGAGACGTTGCTCGCCGTGCTCGGCCCGGTTTGTGAGAATCCGTTTCGCGAGGGGAGGTCTCGATGACCGTCCGGGTGACCATCCCTGCAGATGTCCAACAGGTCGACGAGACCGGCTTCGTGTGGACCCTCCTCGGTGAGGCCGCCGCCCCGGACAGGGTCGTGCCCGGCAAGGTGGTCGTCGCTGGCGACGCCGAAGAGCCCTTCCTCGCCCGCGTGGTCGACATCGTCGAGCGCAACGGACACCACGTTGTTCACCTCGAGGTGCTCGGTGTCCCCGCCGACGTCGTCGACGAGCTGCGCCACGCCAACGTCCTGTCCGCCTGAGCGGCTCGGCCTCTGCGACGAGCGTTGCCGCGGCGCTGGCCCCGGACCCAACCGGCGGGACCTGGCACCGCCTCCACCTCGACCACCACTTTGTCCGGACGTCCGTGGCCGGGTGAGGGTCACGGACCAACGTGATCGATGCTGTACACTCATGCTGTATGTCGGCGACGCGGACGCAGGTGTACCTGACGGAGGAGCAGCGGCGTCGGATCGACCGGATCGCCCGCGAGCGGGGGGTCACGATGGCCGAGGTCATCCGCGCCGCGCTCGACGAGTACCTCGGGGACGAGGCCGACGCCTCGGCGGCTCTCGCCGCCACCTTCGGCGCGATTCCGGACCTGGCCGTCCCCTCCCGGGACGAGTGGGAACGTGGCTGACGTCCTGGTCGACACCGACGTCTTCATCGACCACCTTCGAGGGGCGGCAGAGCTGAAGGCCCGCCAGCACCGCCTCCACTACTCCGTGATCACACGGGCCGAGCTGCTGGCCGGGACCACGGCGACCGATGCGATCGACGAGCTGCTCGCACCGCTTCGCGAGGTCCCGGTCGAGCGCCGCATCGCCGACCGGGCCGGCCGGGTACGGCGGGAGACGGGCATCCGCCTGCCCGACGCCCTGATCGCCGCCACGGCACTCGAGCGCACGCTCCAGCTGGCGACCGGCAACGTCCGGGACTTCCGGCAGGTGCGCGGCCTGCGCATCCACCGGCTCGGTTCGTGAGCAGTGCGACGGCAACCCCCGCCCGGCGCGCGCCGTGCGTGATGATCGCTCCGCTCGATCGCCAGGTGATGTAGGCTTACATCAGGTGAGCCACCGCACGCAGATCACACTGACCGACGAGCAGTACGAGCGGCTGCGCGCCGAATCCGCCCGCAGCGGGCTCGGGCTCGCCGAGCTGGTGCGCCGGGCCATGGACCGCTACTACGGCTCCACGCCCACCGACAAGCGGCTCGAGGCGCTCGAGGCGAGCTTCGGCGGATGGCACCGTCGGGACGACGACGGCGAGGCGTACGTGGCCCGACTGCGCCGGGGCATGGCGCGCCGGCTCGCCGAGTCGTGACGATCGTCGTCGACACCTCGATCGTCGTCGACCACCTGCGGGGCCACCCCGCCGCCCGGGACGCCCTGGCCGCAGCGCTGGACGACGGCGTGCCACCGGTCGGTTCCGTGCTGACGAAGGTCGAGGTGCTCGCGGGCATGCGCTCCGGGGAGGAGGCGGCGACGCGGCGGATCTTCGAGGTGCTCGAGTGGGCACCGGTCGACGACGCCATCGCCGAGGGCGCCGGTGCCCTCGCCAACCGGTACCTCCGCTCCCATCCCGGCGTCGACCCGGTGGACTTCGTCATCGCCGCGACCGTCGAGGCCTACGACGCTGTGCTCTGGACCCGCAACGTGAAGCACTTCCCGATGCTCGACGGCCTGGCACCGCCTTACTGAAGCGACCCCCGGCGTCGCGGACGAGCTCAGCGGGGCCGGTCGCCCCGGATGGTGATGCGCAGCATCCGGCGGCGGTGGCCGCGGTAGTCGTACAGGGCGTAGTGCTGCACGCTGCGGTTGTCCCACATGGCCACCGAGCCCGGGCGCCAGCGGAAGCGGCACGTGAACGGCTCACGGACGGTGTGGGTGAAGAGCTGTTCGAGCAGCGCCGCCGACTCGTCACGGCGCATCCCCTCGATGCCGACCGTGAACGCCCGGTTCACGTACAGGCCCTTGCGCCCCGTCTCGGGATGGGTGCGCACCACCGGGTGGCGCACGACGCGCTCGGCGCCCTCGGCGTTCTTCGTGCGCATGGAGCGTGACCGGGTCGAGTAGCCGCCCTCGGCGTACTGCGGACCGGCCGAGTGCAGGCCGACGAGCCCGTCGAGGAGCGCCTTCATGGTGTCCGACAGGGTGTCGCCTCCGAACGGGGGCACCTCGACGCCGTAGAGGATCGAGCCCAGGTCGGGCTCGTCGAGGAACGTCACGTCGGTGTGCCAGCCGCCGCCGAAGTTGAACCGGTCCTCGGGCTCCGTGATGATCTCGATCACCTCGGGGTGGTCGTCCATGCCCTCGACGAACGGGTGGGTGTCGAGCTCGCCGAAGCGACGGCCGAAGGCCTTCAGCGCTCGGGGGTGAGGTCCTGGTCGCGGAAGAACAGGACGTGGTGGTCGAGAAAGGCGTGCCGCACCTCGGCGACGGTGGCGTCGTCGAGCGCTGCCGACAGGTCGACACCGGTGACCTCGGCGCCGATCGTGCCCGACACCGGCTCGACGGCGATCCGCTCGAAGCCGGCCGCGCCCCTCGGCCCGGTCGCGTCGCTCACCCTACCTGCCGTGAGAATTGCTGAGAATCCTTCCAGAGGGGCCGGCCTGCGAGTGCTCGTGCTGGCCACGGGTCACGGTCGGCCGGTTCGCCGGCCGGTCCGTAGCATGAAGCCGTGGTCGAGCGTCCGCCTGCGGGCACCATCCCGGACGCCCCGGGCTCCTACCAGTTCAAGGACGCCCAGGGGCGGGTGATCTACGTCGGCAAGGCGGCGTCGCTGCGACAGCGCCTGTCGAACTACTTCGCCGACCCCCGGACGCTGCCGTCCCGCACCGCCCAGATGGTGGCCGCCGCCGAGACCGTCGAGTGGATCCAGGTCCGCAACGAGGTCGAGGCGCTCATGCTCGAG
>SIRW01000073.1 GCA_004366205.1 Actinomycetota bacterium
CCTCGCGCTCGCTGTGGTGCAGGTCGCGCTCGTCGCTCGGGACCAGGTGCTCGTGGTCCACGCGGCACGAGAAGCAGCCCGCAGCGCGGCCGTCGAGGGAGGCCACCGCGCCGCTGAGCGGGCGGCGGTCAACGGCAGCGGGCTCGATCCGGACCGGCTGCACGTGGAGGTTGGCCGGCGAGGGCCGCCCGGCACGCTCGTCCAGGTCCGGGTGCGGTACCGTGCACCCACGCAGATCCCGCTCGTGGGACCGCTGGTCGGGGAGGTGCGGCTCGGTGCCACTGCGGCGATGCGCGTCGAGCGCTGAGGGCGCAGGCCGGGCGGCACCTGCGAGGGATCCGGCGTCTCGGCGTGGTTGCTCCCGGAGAGCGGGACCAACGACGCCTTTACGGCTGGGCCACCCCGAGACGCCGCCGCGCCCTGTCGAAGCGCGCGCCCAGCCCAACGTTGCGTGCGAATCTTTCGGAGTACCGAAGGTTTTTTCGCAGGATTGCCGTCATACCGTGGCGAATACGTCGTCCGGTAGGCCGAGCGCGGGGCATTGACACCGTGCTCCCGACGTACCAGACACCAACGAGCCCAGGCCTGCCTGGGGTGAGAAACGGAGAACTGCACATGCGCAAGAGCCGGCGTATCGCAGCGCTCGCACTGACGGCAATCGTGATGGGATCCGTGGCCGGGGGCGCTGCCCAGGCCCAGACCGGGGCCGAGGCGACGTCCGTGGCCTACTCCTCGCGCGCCCAGGCCGAGGCGCTGCGCATCAACCTGTTCGGAACCGACATCACGGCCAGCGACGCGACCGCCGAGGTGAGCGCGCC
Organism: Actinomycetota bacterium; assembly: GCA_004366205.1. Taxonomy (GTDB): domain Bacteria; phylum Actinomycetota; class Acidimicrobiia; order Acidimicrobiales; family CADCSY01; genus SIRW01. Next base: position 819 of record SIRW01000073.1, read on the forward strand.
GCCGACCGGCGCGGTCACGGCCAAGGGCTTCGCCGGCGCGACCTTGCTCGGCCCCGTGTCGAGCGGTGAGGCAACGGCCGAGCAGTCCGGCGACGGGCAGCAGTCCGTGGACGCCGCCGGCAACGACGAGTGCCCGACCAAGGCGCTCGAGGCCGTACCCGGCATCGGGTTCGTCGAGGCCACCTGCCCCAAGGCCTCCGCGAGCGTCGCCGGCCGCGCCACCGCCGCCGAGGGCCTCGGCTCCGAGCTGAACCTCGACGTGTCGGTGAGCCAGCTGCTCGACACCATCCAGATCCGCGACCCGGTGAGCGACGGCATCGACCAGGTCTGGGAGAACGTCCTCAACCCGATCGTCGAGCCGCTCACGGGCAACCCGGTCGGCGACATCGTCAAGGAGACCACCAACACCCTGCAGGACCTGCTCCAGGACATCCTGCACCTGAACACCACGGTTCGGGTCTCGGTCGCCCCGGTGCTCGCCCAGGCCTCCGGCGAGGGCGCCGCCTCCCAGGCCTACGCCCGGGCCCAGGCGGTGCGCGTCGAGGTGCTGCCCGTCGACGAGCTCGGTCCCTACGACGGCCTGCTGCCGGACGACCTGCTTCCCGGTGAGCCCCTGCTCACCGTGATCGTCGCCGACGCCGAGGCCAGCAGCAGCTGGGACGGCGGCACCGCCACCCACGACAGCCGGGCGGCCATCGTCGTCATCCGGGTCGGCACCGTCGCCCTGCTCGAGCCGCTCGGCCTCTCCGACACCGAGATCCGGATCGATCAGCCCGGCCAGCGCATCTGCCTGCTGGAGGGCACGCCGCTGGAGTCCTGCATCGCCCTGGCGCACGCCGGGACCGACGCCGACGGCGCTTTCGCCGAGGGCGCCTCGATCGAGCTGCTGAAGGGCATCGAGGGCGGCGTCAACATCCAGACCGGCACGGTCCGCACCGGCGCCGAAGGCACGCCCGGGGAGCTCGCCCGGGGTCCCGAGCCGGTCTCCGAGCTGCCCCGCACCGGTGGGTCGGTGCTCCCGCTGCTCGGGCTCGGCATGCTGGGCCTGGCCATCGCCGGCCGCCGGTTCGGCCTCGGCGCCCGGGAGTCGTAGCCAGCGCACAGCACAGTCGGTACGTCACCGTCGAGCCCCGGAGCACGCCGCTCCGGGGCTCTCGGTACCCTTTGAGGAGCCATGGTCACCGTCGTCGCAATCGTCCTCCTCGCCGCCGTCCTGATCGCCCTGGTGGGCGTGGCCACCCGCGGCCGCCGCCCCGGCGAGGCCGGCGCCCCCGCAGCCGCCCCGGCCACGGTCGCCCGGCCCGCCGATCCGGTCGCCCGCCTCGTCGAGGGGCTGCGCACCCGGCGCTGGGCCCGCTACGGCCTGTCGACGCTCTCGCTCGGCTTGCTCGTGGGCGCGGCGATCATGCTCGGCTACCCCTTCTACACGAACCTCTACCAGAGCCGGGTCCAGGCCCAGCTCGACCGCCAGCTCGCGAGCCCCGAGCTCCAGCAGGCCTACCAGCAGGGGCGGATCGGGGAAGGCGACAGCCTCACCCGCATCCGCATCCCCGCCATCAACGTCGACACGATCGTCGTGTCGGGCATCAGCGACTCGGCCCTGCGGGCCGGCGCCGGGCACTACCCGATGACCCCGCTGCCCTGCGAGCCGGGCAACGTCGCCATCGCCGGGCACCGCACGACCTACGGCCGGCCGTTCCACAACCTCGACCTGCTGCGGCCCGGCGACACGATCATCCTGGAGACGCCGGTCGGGTCCTGCACCTACGAGGTCGACCGGGCGCCGTTCGTCGTGCAGCCCGACGCCCTGCACGTCATCGACCCCACCCCCCACGGCGAGCTCACCCTGACCACCTGCCACCCGAAGCACTCCGCGGCCCAGCGCCTGATCGTGAAGGCTCGGCTGGTGTCCGGGGGTGCCGCCCAAGCATGACCCTGCGCCGGGCGGTCGCCGCCATGACGGCCGCCGCCATCGCGCTGCTCGCCGGTGCGGCGGCGGCGCCGGCTCAGAGCGCGGTGGTGGTGACCGTCTTCGAGCCGATCGAAGGCGCGACCTACGAGGTGATGCCATGGGCGTCGGGTCGGGCCGACGGCCGCCCCGTCGAGCGCATCGAGCTGCGCCTCGCCGACCGCACCTCGCGCCAGGGTCACGACTTCGCCTGCGGCGTGCCGGAGCTGCAGCCCGTCCCGGGCAACGAGTTCAGCCAGCTGCTGCCCACGCTGGCGTGCAACGGCGAGTACGAGCTCACCGCGACGGCGGTGTGGACCGAGCGCGGGTTCGGCGGCGCCCAGGAGCACCGTGCCTCCAACGACCCGCCGAGGAGGTTCGTGGTGGCGATCCCGCCGGTGACGCCCAGCGGGGTCCGGGCCCTCGTCGACGAGGGGCGGGGCACGGTGACCCTGCGCTGGGACCGCAACCCCGAGGGCGACATCGTCGCCTACGAGATCGAGCGGTCACGGGACGGTGGCGAGTACCGGTCGGTCGGCGAGGTGGAGCAACCCGCCCGCCGGGGCGACCCCGAGTTCGTGGACGACCGGTTCCCGGTCGACGGCGAGTACAGCTACCGCGTGAAGGCGGTCCGCCTGGTCCGGGTCGTGCACGACGATCTCGAGGGCACGAGCCGGCAGGAGGTGCGGACCTCCGCGTGGTCGGCGAGCGCCAGCGTCCAGATGGCGGCGACCCCGGTCACGACGACCACCGTCGGCGACGGCGCTGACGGCGGCGAGGGCGGGGGGGCCGTGTCCGGCGGAGCGACCTCCCGGCACCAGTCCAGCCGGCCCGCGAGCCCGCCCACCACCCGCCGGCAGGTCTACCTCGGCCAGGGTCAGGGGTACCGCACCGAGCTCGACTACGGCGTCGACGCGACGGTCCCGGCTCCGGGTGACGACCCCGTCGTGGAGGGTGAGGCGGCGGCGCCGCCCCCTGGCTCGGTCGTGGCCCGCCTGGACGGTGGTGGCGGGGACGACCCCTCCGAGCTGCTGCTGCCGGTCGCCGGTGGCCTCGTGCTGCTGGTGGGAGCGCTGCAGCTCCGGTACCTGCTGCGCCAGGCCAGCCGCCCGTCCCCGCTGGCCGTGCGCGAGCCGGCCAGTGGCCCACCGCCGGCACCGTACGAGTGATCCCTGGCGCTCCGGGTACCGTACGGGGGTCAGACGCATCGACGAAGGACGACGGACGCACGGGCCTGAGCGCCCTGCGCAGCCGAGGAGCGCACGCATGAACCTGGGACTGGATGTATCCGACCGCGACGGCTGGGCGGTCCTGGCCGTGTCCGGTGAGGTCGACGTGGCCACCGTCCCGCGGCTCCGGGAGGAGCTGCACCGGCTCGTGGCCGACGGCAAGCACCGGATCATCGTCGACCTCGACAAGGTCGACTTCCTCGACTCGACCGGGCTCGGCGTGCTCGTGGGTGGGCTCAAGCGGGTCCGGGCCCACGACGGCGAGCTGGTGCTCGTCTGCACGCAGAGCCGGGTCACCAAGGTCTTCGAGGTCACCGGGCTGACGAAGGTGTTCGCCATCCACGACTCGGTCGACGCCGCCGCCTCCTCCGGGGGGTGAGCGGTGGGCGAGGTAGTCCGGGTCGAGATCCCGCCTCGCCTGGAGTACCTCGCCCTGGCGCGGACGCTCGTGGTGGCCGCCGCCGGGATGCACGGCCCCTGGAGCGGCCACCGGCTCGCCGACTTCGAGGTGGCGGTGTCCGAGGCGTGCACGAACGCCGTCGAGGCCCACCGGCTGGTGGACCAGGACGGACCCATCGCCATCGCCTGCGTGAGCCACGCCGACCGCTTCGAGGTCAGCGTGATCGACCGGGGCCCGGGCCTGGACGCCCAGGTCCTGCGTGACCTCCCCGCGCCCAGCGGGCCGGCCCGGCAGGGCCGGGAAGGCGGGTTCGGGCTGCCGCTGATCCGGCGCCTGGCCGACGAGGTGCGCTTCGAGTCGTCGCCCAGCGGCACCGCCGTCCACCTCGTCCTGCGCCGGGGCGACACCCGCGGCTGACGGCGCTCGCGGGCGCCGCGCCCACGGGTGCGGCGGACCGCGCCGGCCGGGTCGAGCCGGGGGTCAGACGGGCCGGTCGGGGGTGGTGCCGGCGTGACGGAGGATGACGCCCAGGCCGGCGTCGGGGCCGCCGGCGCCGGGCACGACCCGAACGGTGGCCGAGGTACCCAGGGCGGCACGGGCGGCGACCTCGGTGAGCTTCGCCTCGCGGGGCTCGTCCACGCCCATGGCGGCGACGGTCTCGCGGTCGAGCCCGACGTGCACGGCTTCGGGACCGAACCAGGCCGTGCGCTCGTCGTCGGGGTCGTCGTGGACGAGCAGCGTGTCGACGACGGCACGCCGCAGGAACTCGAGCGTGCGGGCGGGCCCTTCGGCCGCCAGGTCGGTGCCGAGGCCGGCCCGGAAGCGGCGCAGCGTCTCGACCGTCTCCTCGGCCACCACCGTCGCCACCTGCTTCACGACGTCGTCAGCGATGGCGTCGATCGAGCCGTTGGCGGCTCGGCTCCCCGAGTCGAGCACGACCGTCCGCTCGGCGAGCGGGGCGGGCAGGGCCTCCCGGAGGAGCTGGACGGCCCGCACGTCGCCGGCCACCACCACCAGGCGGGCGTCGAGGAGCCCCGCGGCGCGCTCGATCAGCTCGGCCACGTCACGGGCGTTGTCCTGCCAGGTGTTCTCGGCGCGCTCCTGGAAGCGGCGCTGCGACCAGCCGCCGGGAGCGCCCTTGTGGATGTGCTCGGTGTCGCCGTCGACGGAGCGCTCGAGGGCGGCGTCACCGCCCGTGAACCCCACGACGTCGGCGCCCTCGCGGTCGGCGAGCACCACGACGTGGGGAAGCGTCGACTGCCGGACCTCGAGCAGGGGGAGGAGCCACGGCAGCTGGTCCCACCGGCCCCGGCTGCGCTGGGGCGGCTCGGGCAGGCGCTCGAGGAGGAGCACGTGGCCGTGGCCGGCGACGAGGGCGAGGGTCTCCCCGCCGCCGTGGTCCCCGCTGTCGACCACGGCGTCGATCGCCTCGAGCGTGGCGGCGTCGGCGCCGGCCGCCTCGAGGTCCCGGCGGACGTTGCGCCACTCGACCGCGAGCTTCTCCGCCGCCCCCGGTGCGTCGCTGCGGGCGTCGAGGTAGACGGTCGCGAAGGGGCCGTCGGCGGCGAGGAGCCGCTCGAAGTCGGTGTGGTCCATGCCCCCGATCCTCCCCGCCGCCGGCCCGGCCCGAAACGTGCGCCGCACGCGATCCACCGAACTTGCACTTTCGGGGTGTCGAAACCTAGGTTCTCCGCCTCGGAAACCATGGGTGTCACCATCACCAGGTCCGAGCGCGAGGCCCTGAAGGCCATCTACCGCCTCACCCGCGAGAACGCCCCGGCTCCCACCGGCGCGCTCGCCGAGGCGCTGGGGCTCGCGCCCGGCACCGTCACCGCAACCGTGAAGCGCCTCGCCGAACAGGACCTCGTCGACTATCGCCCGTACCACGGCGTGCAGCTGAGCGCTGCGGGCCGGGTCCACGCGGTCGGCGCCATCCGCCGGCACCGCATCGTCGAGCGCTTCCTCGCGGACATGCTCGGCTACGCCTGGAACGAGGCCGACCGCCTCGCCGCCAGCTTCGAGCACGACCTCCCCCAGGAGGTCGAGGACCGTCTCTACGTCGCACTGCACCGTCCCGCCACCTGCCCCCACGGTTTCCCGATCCCCGACCCCGAGACCGGCGAGATCCCCGAGATGCCGCCGCTGTACGACCTCGAGCCCGGCGACGTGGCGACCGTCGCCGTGCCCGGGAGGACCGACCCGGGGATCGTGGCGTTCCTCGACACGCTGGGCCTGCGCCCCGGCGTGTCGGTCGAGGTCCGTGAGAAGCACCCCTTCGACGGGCCCATGGTGCTGCGGGTCCAGGGGGAGGACCGCACGGTCGGCAGCACCGTCGCCCGCCAGGTGTTCGTCCGCCGCGACGAGCCCGGAGCGACCCCGCAAGCAGAGCACACAGCACCCGTCCCCGAGTGAGGAGAACCTGAGAGAGTGGATGCCGTCCCCTACATCGCCGCGCTAGCGGCCCTCGCCGGCCTCGCGCTGGCCGGGTACTTCTACACGGTCGTCAAGGCCGCTGACCCCGGCAACGAACGCATGCGGGAGCTGATGGCCGCCATCCAGTCCGGCGCCCGGGCGTTCCTGCGTCGTGAGTACACGTGGGTCGCCGGCTTCGTGGTGGCCATGTTCGTCCTGATCTTCGCGTTCCTGGACTACGGCCGGCCGTGGGGCGCCCTCGCCTACCTGCTCGGCGCGGTCATGTCCGGCCTCGCCGGGTTCATCGGCATGACCGTGGCCACCATGGCCAACGCCCGCACGACCCAGGCGGCCCGCACCGGGCCCCAGCTGGCGCTCCCCCTCGCCTTCCGCGGGGGCGCCGTCATGGGGTTCTCGGTCGCCGGGCTCAGCCTGCTCGGCCTCGCCGCGTCCTACATCGTGTTCGTCGAGCTCCTCGAGGTCGACCAGCCCTTCCAGGTCGTGACCGCCTACGGCCTGGGCGCCAGCTCGATCGCCCTGTTCGCCCGTATCGGCGGCGGCATCTACACCAAGGCCGCCGACGTCGGCGCCGACCTCGTGGGCAAGGTCGAGGCCGGCATCCCCGAAGACGACCCCCGCAACCCCGCCACCATCGCCGACAACGTCGGCGACAACGTGGGCGACGTCGCCGGCATGGGCGCCGACCTGTTCGAGTCCTACGCCGGGTCGATCATCGCTCCCATCGCCCTGGCCGCGTTCGCCTTCGCCGGCATGGGCGCCTTCCAGGAGCGGGCGCTGCTGTTCCCGCTCGCCATCGCCGCCTTCGGCATGGGCGCGTCGATCCTCGGCTCGTTCTTCGTGCGCTCGAAGGCCGACGCCACCGGCCGGGACCTGTCGAGGTCGCTGCACCGGGGCACCAACGTGGCGGCCGCCATCACCGTGGTGGCCGCGTTCGTGCTCGCCTTCGTGTTCTTCGACGGCGTCGAGGGCGTCGAGAACTGGTGGGGCTTCGCCATCGCGGTGGTGGCCGGCCTGTTCGTGGGCATGGGCATCGGCTTCCTCGCCGAGTTCTACACCTCGGACCACTTCAACCCCGTGAAGCGCATCGCCCAGCAGTCCGAGACCGGCTACGCCACCAACATCCTCGGCGGCATCTCCACCGGCATGCTGTCGGTGGCCGGCTCGGTGGTGCTGATCGTCATCGCCGTCGGCCTCGCCTTCTGGGCGGGGGAGCACGCCCTCCCCGGCGTGGAGAACACCGGCATCTACGGCATCGCCCTGGCCGCCATCGGCATGCTCGCCACCATCGGCGTCGTGGTGTCGGTGGACGCCTACGGCCCCATCGCCGACAACGCCGGCGGCATCGCCGAGATGGCGCACCTGCCGCCCGAGGTCCGCGAGGTCACCGACGGCCTCGACTCGCTGGGCAACACCACCGCCGCGGTGGCCAAGGGCTTCGCCATCGGCTCGGCCGCCGTCACCGCCCTGGCCCTGTTCAAGGCGTTCGAGCAGGCCGTGATCGTCGCCGGCGGTGAGGTGAACCTCGACATCGGCGAGGTCGACGTGTTCATCGGGCTGTTCATCGGGGCCATGCTCCCGTTCCTGTTCGCGGCGCTCACGATGAACGCCGTGGGCCGGGCCGCCAACAAGATGATCGAGGAGGTGCGGCGCCAGTTCCGCGAGATCCCCGGCCTGCGGGACGGTCGCGAGGGGGTGGTCCCCGAGTACGCCAAGTGCGTGGACATCTCCACCGCAGGCGCCCTGCGGGAGATGATCCTGCCGGGCTCGCTCGCGGTCATCGTGCCGCTCGTCGTCGGCTTCATCTCGGTCGACGCCCTCGGCGGCCTGCTGGCCGGCGTCCTCGTCACCGGCTTCGCCATCGCCATCTACATGGCCAACGCCGGTGGTGCGTGGGACAACGCCAAGAAGTACATCGAGGCGGGGGCGCATGGCGGCAAGGGCTCCGAGCCGCACAAGGCGGCCGTGGTCGGCGACACCGTCGGTGACCCGTTCAAGGACACCTCCGGCCCCGCCATGAACATCCTCATCAAGGTGATGACGATCGTGAGCCTCATCTTCGCCTCCGCCTTCGTCTGATCCACCACCACACCTCCTCGAGGCCCAGCGCGCCGGGGTCCGGTGCGCTGGGCCTCGGGTTCGTGGGTCCCGGGGCGTTCCCCACTACCCTGCCGGGGTGCTCACCCGGGGACCGGCCCAGCTGCTGCGCGGCTTCTGCATGGGGACCGCCGACATCGTGCCCGGCGTGTCGGGCGGCACGATCGCGTTGGTCCTCGGCATCTACGAGGAGCTCGTACGGGTGGTCCGCGACGGCGCCCGGGCCCTCACCCGCTTCGTGCGGCTCGACCTGCGCGGCGGCTTCACCGGCCTCGCCCGGGTCGACTGGGGCTTCATCGTCCCACTGCTGGCCGGCATCGCCGTGGCGATCATCGTGCTGTCGCACACGATCGAGCGCCTGCTCGACGAGCGGCCCGTCGAGGTGGCCGCCACCTTCTTCGGGCTGGTCGTCGCCGCCATCGCGCTCACGTGGCAGCAGCTGCGCCAGCGCGACGCCGTGCGCCTGCTGGTCCTGGTCGCCGCCGGGGGCGTCACCTTCGCCGTGCTCGGCCTGCGGGGCGCGCCCGCCACCGACCCCGCCCTGTGGTTCGTGCTGCTCGCCGGCGCCGTCGCCGTCTGCGCCATGATCCTGCCCGGCATCTCGGGCTCGCTGTTCCTCCTGATGCTCGGCATGTACGACCACGTGCTCGGCGCCGTGAACCAGCGTGACCTCCTCACGCTCGGCGTGTTCGCCGTCGGGGCGGTCGCCGGCCTCGCCTCGTTCTCCTCGCTGCTCGACTGGCTGCTGCGCACCCACCGCGAGACCGTGATGGCGGCGCTCATCGGCCTCATGGCCGGCTCGTTGCGGGTGCTGTGGCCCTGGCCCGACGGCACCGCCGGTACCCGGCTCGGCTGGCCCGACCCCGGCGACCTCCTCGCCCCCGTCCTGCTCGCGGTCGCGGGCGCCGTCGTCGTGCTCGGCCTCGCGGGCCTCTCCGCCGGCCGGGCCCGGTCCGGCCGCACCCGCGCCTCGGCCTGACCCGCTGTTTGACAGCGGCCCTCGCACCACGGAACCTGACGGCGTGCCCAAGCCCCTCGTGATCGTCGAGTCGCCCGCCAAGGCCCGCACCATCGCGGGCTACCTCGGCGACGGCTACGTCGTGGAGTCGTCGGTCGGGCACATCCGCGACCTGCCCCGCAACGCCGAGGAGGTGCCGGCCGAGTACAAGGGCGAGCCCTGGGCTCGGCTGGGGGTCGACACCGAGAACGACTTCAAGTCGCTCTACGTCGTGCCGGCGGAGAAGAAGAAGGTCGTCACCGCCCTCAAGAAGCACCTGAAGGACGCCAGCGAGCTCTACCTCGCGACGGACGAAGACCGCGAGGGCGAGGCCATCGCCTGGCACCTCACGCAGATCCTGAACCCGCGGGTGCCGGTGCGGCGCATGGTGTTCCACGAGATCACGCCCGAGGCGATCCGCCGGGCGATCGAGGAGCCCCGCGACCTCGACCTGCGCCTGGTCGACGCCCAGGAGACCCGTCGCATCCTCGACCGGCTCTACGGCTACGAGGTCAGCCCCGTGCTGTGGAAGAAGGTCATGCCCCGGCTCTCGGCCGGCCGGGTCCAGAGCGTGGCCACCCGCCTCGTGGTGGAGCGGGAGCGGGCCCGCATGCGGTTCCGGTCCGCCACGTGGTGGGACATCGAGGGCACCTTCGTGGTGGGCGCCGGCGCCGGCGCCGCCGGCAGCGAGCTCACCGCGACCCTGGCGGCGGTCGACGGCACCCGGCTCGCCACCGGCCGCGACTTCGACGAGACCGGCTCGGTCGGCCGGGACGGCGTGGTGGTCCTCGACGAGGAGGGTGCCCGGTCGCTCGCCGCCGGGCTCGAGGCGACGGCGTTCACGGTGCGCTCGGTGGAGCGCAAGCCCTACCGGCGCCGGCCGGCGGCACCGTTCATCACCTCCACGCTCCAGCAGGAGGCCAGCCGCAAGCTCGGGCTTTCGGCCGCGGCGACCATGCGCGCCGCCCAGACGCTCTACGAGGGCGGCTACATCACCTACATGCGGACCGACAGCACCACGCTGTCCGAGGCCGCCCTGGCCGCCGCCCGCCGGGTGATCGCCGAGCGCTACGGCGCCGACCACGTGCCCGACGCACCCCGTACGTACGCCCGCAAGGTGAAGAACGCCCAGGAGGCGCACGAGGCCATCCGCCCGGCCGGCGACAGCTTCCGAGACCCCGAAGCCGTCGCCGCCGAGGTCGGCCGGGTCGAGGCTCGGGTCTACGAGCTCGTGTGGCAGCGCACGATCGCCTCGCAGATGCCCGACGCCGTCGGTGAGACCGTCACGATCCGCCTGGGTGGCGCCAGCGCCGACGGGCGCGACGCCGAGTTCGCCACGAGCGGCACCGTGATCACCTTCCCCGGCTACCAGCGCGTGTACGTGGAGGGCTCCGACGAGCCCGACGCCGACGAGTCCGAGCGGCGACTCCCCGCGCTGTCCGAGGGCGACCTGCTCGCCGCCACGGCGCTCGACCCCCAGAGCCACGACACGTCGCCGCCGGCCCGCTACACCGAGGCGAGCCTCGTGCGACGCCTCGAGGAGCTCGGCGTGGGCCGCCCCTCGACGTACGCCTCGATCCTCTCCACCATCCAGGACCGGGGGTACGTGTGGAAGCGGGGGAGCGCGCTGATCCCGTCGTTCACGGCCTTCGCCGTGGTCACGCTGCTCGAGCGGCACTTCCCCGAGCTCGTCGACTATGCCTTCACCGCCCGCATGGAGGACGACCTCGACCGCATCGCCGGCGGCGAGGAGGAGTCGGTCCCGTGGCTCACCCGCTTCTACTTCGGCGACGGGGACGGCGCGGGCCCCGGGTTGAAGCGGCTCGTCGAGGAGCACCTCGGCGAGATCGACGCCCGCGAGATCAACTCGATCCCGATCGGGGTCGACGACGGTGGCAACGAGATCGTCGCCCGGGTCGGACGGTACGGGCCGTACCTCCAGCGGGGCGACGAGACCGCCGGCATCCCCGACGACCTGCCCCCCGACGAGCTCACCGTCGAGCGGGCCGTCGAGCTGCTCGAGGCCCCCAGCGGCGACCGTGAGCTGGGCACCGACCCCGACACGGGGCTCCCCGTGTTCGTGCGGGCGGGCCGCTACGGGCCGTACGTGCAGCTCGGCGAGGCCGAGGGCAAGGCCAAGCCCAAGACCGGCTCGCTGCTCAGCGGCATGACGCCCGAGACCGTCACGCTCGACGACGCCCTGCGGATCCTCAGCCTGCCCCGGGTCGTGGGCACCGACCCCGCCGACGGCGTCGAGATCACCGCCCACCAGGGCCGGTACGGGCCGTACATCAAGAAGGGGTCCGACAGCCGGAGCCTCGAGCACGACGGCCAGCTGTTCACCATCACCCTGGAGGAGGCGCTGGCGCTCCTCGCGCAGCCCAAGCAGCGCCGGGGCCAGCGGTCCACGGCACCGCTGCGCGAGCTCGGCGAGGACCCCGCGTCGGGCAAGCCGGTGGTGCTCAAGGAGGGACGCTTCGGTCCGTACGTGACCGACGGCGAGACGAACGCCTCGCTGCGCAAGGGCGACGACGTCGAGTCGATCACGATCGAGCGGGCCGCCGAGCTGCTCGCCGAGCGGCGGGCCAAGGGCCCCGCCTCCAAGCGCCGCGGGAAGGCCCGCAAGAAGCCGGCATGACCGGTCCCGAACCGGCGCGCCGTCCCGTCCTAGCCTGAACCGGTGCCCGACGCCCCGCGGCGCCAGCCCGACGAGGACGCGCCTCCCCGGCCGGCACCCCCGCCCCCGAGCGACCAGGACCGCCCCACCGTCCCGGTGCCCGAGGTGGGAGCAGCCGGCCTGACCGACCCGATCGAGCGGTCGATCACGGTCCGGCTGTTCGGTTCGACGGAGTTCTTCCGGTTGTGGGCCGCCCAGGGCGTGTCGTCGCTCGGCGACTGGATCGGCTTCCTCGCCATCATCGTGCTGGCCGCCCGGATCGGCGGGGGCGCCTCGCCCGAAGCCGCCATCAGCCTCGTGATGACGGCCCGCATCCTGCCCGGGTTCTTCCTCGCCCCGGTGGCCGGCGTGCTCGTCGACCGCTGGGACCGCAAGCGGGTCATGGTGCTGTGCGACGTCGGCCGGGGCGCCGTGTTCGCCACGCTGCCGTTCATCGGCGAGCTGTGGATGCTGGTGGCGGCGTCGCTGCTGCTCGAGATCCTCACGCTCCTGTGGCAACCCGCCAAGGAGGCGACCGTCCCCAACATCGTCCCCCAGCGCAAGCTCGCGGCGGCCAACTCGCTGACGCTCGCCGCGGTGTACGGCACGCTGCCCCTCGCGTCCGCGCTCTTCGCCGTCCTGGTGACCATCGCCCAGCGCCTGGGCGGCATCGAGGGGCTGGAGGTGCTCCAGATCCGCGACGAGACCGTCGCCATCTGGTTCAACGTCGGCACCTTCTGGATGGCCGCCTTCATGGTGTGGACCATCACCCTGCCCCGGCGGACCCGGCGCGGGACCACCGGCGGCGTGAACCTCCTGGCGACCTTCCACGAGCTCAAGGAGGGCTGGCAGTTCATCTTCGTGAGCCCGGTCGTGCGCTCGGTGCTCGTCGGGCTCGGCACCGGGCTCATGGGCGGCGGGATGCTCGTGCCGCTCGGCCCCGTCTTCGCAGAGGGCGTCCTGGGCGCGGGCAGCGCCGGGTTCGGCGTGCTCATCACCTGCCTCGGCGCCGGCACCGCCGCGGGCGTCATCGGCGTGTCCGCCCTCCAGGCCCGCCTGCCCAAGCACCGGATCTTCCCCTGGGCGGCGGTGGCGGCCGGGGCCGCCCTGTTCGTCGCCGCCGCCGCCTCGGACCTGGTGGTCGCCGGGGCCATGGTCATCGTGCTCGGGGTCGGGGCGGGCACCGTCTACGTCCTCGGCCTCACGATCCTCCACGAGAGCGTGGACGACGAGTTGCGGGGCCGAATCTTCGCCGCCCTCTTCACGCTGATCCGCGTGTGCATCCTGATCGCCTTCGCCGCCGGTCCGTTGCTCGCCGGCGTCCTCGACGGGCTCTCGCACCGGTTCCTCGACCGGGAGCTCGACGTAGGCGGGCTGTCGATCGCCCTTCCCGGCGTCCGCCTGGCCCTGTGGCTGGCCGCGCTCATCATCATGATCGCCGGGCTGCTGGCCGTCGCCGCCCTCAAGGGTCGCCGCAACGGCAACGGCCACCGAGACGGCGACCACGGCGCCGCTTCCCACCCCGGCCCGGACGCAGCGCCGGCGGGGGAGGGGTGACGTGGCCCGGCGGGGCCGGCTGATCGCCCTGGAGGGCGGCGAGGGGAGCGGCAAGAGCACGCAGGCGGTCCGGCTCGCCGAGCGCCTCGGTGCCGTGCTCACCCGGGAGCCGGGCGGCACCGAGGTGGGCGAGCGCATCCGGGACCTGCTGCTGCACGAGGCCGGCCACCTCGACCCCCGTGCCGAGGCGTTGCTAATGGCCGCCGCCCGCGCCCAGCACGTCGCCGAGGTGATCCGCCCCGCGCTGGAGGCCGGCCGCGACGTGGTCACCGACCGCTACTCCGGCTCGTCGCTCGCCTACCAGGGCTTCGGTCGGGGTCTCGCGGTCGACGACGTGCGGCGACTCTCGGACTGGGCCACCGGCGGGCTGTGGCCCGACGTCGTGGTCGTGCTCGACGTGGCGCCCGAGGAGGCGGCGCGCCGCCTCACCGAGCGTGGCGCCCGGCCCGACCGCCTCGAGGCCGAAGGTGCGGCGTTCCACCGGCGTGTCGTCGAGGGCTTCCGCCGGCTCGCCGCCGACCACCCCGGCGGCTGGGTGCTCGTCGACGGCGCCGGCCCCCCCGACGCCGTGGCCGAGCGGGTCGCGGCCGCCGTGGCGAGCGTGCTGGCCGGCGGTCCATCATCGACAACGTGCGCGCCGGCGCCGCCATCGACGTCCCCCCGGTGTACGCCGGCGTGGTCGGCCAGCAGCAGGCCGTTGCCCAGCTCGTGGCCGCCGCCGCCCGCCCCGTGCACGCCTACTTGCTGGTCGGACCGCCGGGCAGCGGCAAGCGGACGGCGGCGCGGGGGTTCGCCGCCGCCTTGTTGTGCCCCGATCTCGGCTGCGGGCGCTGCGAGTCCTGCCGTCGGGTGCTCGGGCGCACGCACCCCGACGTGATCGAGGTCGAGCGGGTGGGAGCCTCGATCGACGCCGACCAGCTGCGCGAGCTGATCCGGGTCGCCCTCCGCAGCCCCACCGAGAGCGACCGCAAGGTGGTGATCGCCGACGACTTCCACCTGGTCGGCCCGCGGGCCCCGATGGT
>SIRW01000074.1 GCA_004366205.1 Actinomycetota bacterium
GGTTCAGCGTGGCCTGCAGCCCGAGCAGCACGCCGATGGGCCGCACCGCCACCTGGGCCTTGATGTCGAGCCCGTCGGCGTTGGCCTTCTCGATGCGGTCGAGCAGGTCGCGCCAGTGGTGCGGGCGCTGGTCGACCTGGCTGAGCGAGATCGTGAGCGGTCGGCCCGACGCCTCGGCCATGTGGCGGAACTGGTCGAACTCGTCGTCGAGGTCGTCGAAGTCCGACACGATCTCCAGCACGCCCGCACCCGTGGAGCCGAGCGCCTCGGCGATCCCGACGAGCTCGTCCTCGGCGGCGGTCAGGGTCGGCGTGGGCTCGCCCCGGCTGGTGCGGTGGTTCAGCGTGCGGGACGTGGAGAACCCGAGCGCCCCGGCCCGGATCGCCTCGGCGACGATCTCGCCCATGCGGGCGATCTCGTCGGGGGTGGCGGGCTCGCGGTTCGCCCCGCGCTCGCCCATCACGTACAGGCGGAGCGCCCCGTGGGGGATCTGGGCGGCGAAGTCGATGTCGTGGGCCCGGCGGTCGAGGGCGTCGAGGTACTCGGGGAACGTCTCCCACTCCCAGGTGATGCCCTCGTGCAGGGCGGCGCCGGGGATGTCCTCCACGCCCTCCATGAGCTCGATGAGCCGGTTGCGGTCGGGCTCGCGGACGGGTGCGAAGCCGACGCCGCAGTTGCCCATCACGACGGTGGTGACGCCGTGCCACGACGACGGCGCCAGCAGCGGGTCCCACGTGGCCTGACCGTCGTAGTGGGTGTGGATGTCGACGAAGCCGGGGGTGACGAGCAGGCCGTCGGCGTCGATCTCCTCGGGTGCCTCGGCCTCGACGCGGCCCACCTCGACGATGCGCCCCCCGGCCACGGCGACGTCGGCCGTGCGGGCCTCGGCACCGGTGCCGTCGAGCACCGTGCCGCCGCGGATGATCAGGTCGAGCTCGGCCATGTGCGGTTCTCCCTGGATCGGATCTGCCCCAGCACGCGGCAGCGTAGCGGTCGGTCCCGCGGGCGTCAGCGGGTGAAGTGGCGAGGCGCCCGGTACCCCGGACCCTGCACGGGGCGGCCGGTACGCGACGTCCAGCGCCACTGGACGGAGATGCGGCCCTCGCCGAGCCCGGGGGCCCGCGGGACGCCGTGCTCCCAGTCGGCCTGGCACCGGCCTCCCATGACGAGCAGGTCGCCGGCCCCCGGCGCGACGTCGTGCGTGGCGCCCCGGGCGGGCGCCTCGTGGTCCCACCGGTTGCCCCGGGGCCGCAGGTGGAACGGGCGGCGGGCGCCGAGCGTGAGGATCGCGATGCGGGTGTCGTCCAGCCAGCGCATCTCGCGGTCCCGGTGGAACGCCAGGCTGTCGCGCCCGTCCCGGTACCACGACAGCCCCGCCCCCGAGAAGGGCACCCCGTAGCGGGAGCGCAGGGCGCGGACGGCGGTGAGCAGCGCCGGCACGGCGGGCGGGCGGTCGGGTTGCCATCCTGCCGTCAGCCGGGGCTCGTCGACCCAGCGCTCGTAGCGGAACACCCGGCCCTGTCGCCACGCGATCCCGGCCGCGAGCTCGTCGTAGAGCCGCTGCGGGTCCCGCAGCCAGCCCCGCGCCACGTCGACCCACGAGGTGGCGTCGAGCTGGATCCGCTCGAAGCTCGCGTCGGGGTCGACCACGTCCGGCTCCGTCACGGGCCCGACGCTAACGCTCGACCGCCCGAGCGCCCCTTGACAACGCGACCCCCCCGGCGCAAACTCCGAACAGTGTTAGAGACAGCGAACAATGATAGGCAAACGGGCGGCCCGGCCGGCGGCCGGCGGGCGCGGCGGCATGCGGAGACCCGGGCCGAGATCCTGGAGGCGGCCTGGGAGATCGCGCGGAGCGAGGGCCTGGCCGGGCTCACGATGCGCGACCTCGCCAAGCGGGTTGGCATGCGGGCGCCGTCGCTGTACTCGTACTTCGCCTCGAAGCACGAGATCTACGACGCCATGTTCGCCCAGGGCTACCGCCAGCTGATGGAGCGCTGGGAGGCGCTCGACCTGCCGGACGACCCGCACGACCTCGCACTCGTCGCCATGCGGCTCTTCGTGGAGTTCGCGGTCGAGGACCCCGCCCGCCACCAGCTGCTGTTCCAGCGGACGGTGCCGGGCTTCGAGCCCTCGACGGAGTCCTGGGCGGTGGCCCAGGAGATGTACCAGCGGACGCTGGTCGCGCCCATGGCGGCGATCGGCATCACCGATCCGCACCTACTCGACTTGGCCACGGCGCTGGGGACGGGCCTTGCCGACCAACAGATATCCAACGACCCCGGAGGAGACAGATGGTTGCGACTGATCGACGAGTCGGCGGAGATGTTCCTGACCCACGCCCGCTCGAGGAAGCGCCGACGGTGACGCCGGTCGGCGAGATCCCGCCGATCGACCGGGCCGAGGCCATGCGCCTGGCCGAGGCCGAGGACGACCGCTTCGTGGCGTTCCTCCGCACGCTCCAGGCCGACGACTGGCACCAGCAGACCGACTGCGACCGCTGGGACGTCCAGGCGATGGTCGCCCACGTGCTGGGCGCGGCCAAGGACTACAGCACGCTGCCGCGCACCGTGCGGAGCCAGGTGGCCGGCGCTCGCCTGGCCCGCAAGCTGGGTCTGTCGGAGCCGCTCGACGGCGTGAACGAGCGCCAGGTCCGGAACCATGCCGAGCTCGGGCCCGCCGAGCTCATCGAGGAGCTCGAGCTGTGGGCGCCCCGCCTGCGGGCGGCCCGCCGCCGCTTCCCGCGGCCGCTGCGCCGCATGCCGCTGTCGGCGATGGGGCTGCGCTTCCGGCTGGGCCAGCTGATCGACGTGATCCTCACGCGCGACGTGTGGATGCACCGCGTCGACATCAGCCGGGCGACCGGGCGCCCGCTGGAGCTCGACGCCGCCCACGACGGCCGCCTGGTCGCCGACGTCGTCGCCGACTGGGCCGGCCGTCACGGTGCCGCCTTCGACCTGGTCCTGACCGGGCCCGCCGGCGGTCACTTCGTGGGCGGCGAACCGGCCGAGCGCGAGCACCACGAGCTCGACGCCGTGGAGTTCTGCCGCATCGTCTCCGGCCGGTCATCCGGCCCCGGCCTCCTCGAGCAGAAGGTGGTGTTCTGATGGAGCTCACCACACGCGCCGAAGAGGTCGCCGACCGCATCTTTCAGCTGGCGACCCCCGTCCCGGGGTTCAGCTTCAACCAGTACCTGGTCCTGGGTGAGGAGCCGCTGCTGTTCCACACCGGCCCGCGGAAGCTCTTCCCCGCGGTCGCCGAGGCGGTCGCCCGGGTGCTCCCCCTGGAGGACCTGCGGTGGATCGCCTATGGCCACTACGAGGCCGACGAGTGCGGGGCGCTGAACGAGTGGCTGGCGGTGGCGCCCGACGCCCAGGCCATGCAGGGTGCGACGGGCGTGATGGTCTCGCTCGCCGACCTGGCCGACCGCGAGCCCCGCATGCTGGCCGACGGCGAGGTCGTCGACCTGGGCGGCAAGCGGGTCCGGTGGCTCGACACACCGCACGTGCCGCACGGCTGGGACGCCGGGCTGCTCTACGAGGAGACCACCGGCACCCTGCTCTGCGGTGACCTGTTCACCATGCTCGGCGAGGTGCACCCGGCCACGACCGACGCCGACATCGTGCAGCCCGCCATCGACGCCGAGCACGCCTTCCACTACACCGTGCCGTTCGCCTCGACCGGTCCGACGATCCGGCGCCTGGCCGAGCTGGCCCCGAGCACGCTCGGGCTCATGCACGGCCCCGCCTTCACCGGGGACGCCGCGTCCGCGCTCCGGGACATCGCCGGGTTCTACGAAGAGCTCGCGGCCGGTGCCGGCGAAGCGGCGCAGCCGGTGGGGGCGTAGGCCGGTGAGGGCGTAGGCGGCGGCCCGTACCGGCGACCGATCGTCAGCGGGGCCGGCGGCGGGCGGGGGCGTCGGCCACGGCGGGCGCCGTCCAGCCCGCATCGGCGGGGTTGACGTTCGTGCCCGGCGGGACGAGCTCGTCGATGCGGTCGAGCACCTCGGCGTCGAGGCGGACGTCGCCCGCCGGCAGCTGGTCGACGAGCTGCTCCATCGTGCGGGGCCCGATGATCGCCGCGGTCACGGCGGGGTGCTCCAGCACGAACGCCAGCGCCAGGTGGATCAGCGGCAGGCCGGCCTCGTCGGCGAGGGCGACGAGCTCCTCGACGAGGTCGAGCTTGCGCTGGTTCTCGGGCCGGTCCGGGTCGAACCGCGCCGGGATGCGCGCCGCCCGCCCGCTCGACATGTCGATCTCGGTGCCCTTGCGGTACTTGCCGGCGAGCCAGCCGCCGTTGAGCGGGCTCCAGGGGATGACCCCCATGCCGTAGCGCTGGCACGTGGGCAGCACCTCGGCCTCGATGCCCCGGGCGAAGACCGAGTAGGGCGGCTGCTCGCACACGAATCGCTCGCGGCCACGGCGCTCGGCCACCCACTGCGCCTCGACGATCTCCGACGGGGGGAACGTCGAGCTGCCGATGGCCCGCACCTTGCCCTGGCGGACCAGGTCGGTCAGCGCGCCGAGCGTCTCGTCGATGTCACAGCTCGGGTCGGGCCGGTGGATCTGGTACAGGTCGATCCAGTCGGTGCCGAGGCGGCGGAGGCTGTCCTCGCACGCCCGCACGATCCAGCGCCGGGAGTTGCCCCGCTGGTTGGGGTCGCGGCCCATCGAGCCGTGCACCTTGGTCGCGAGCACGACCTCGTCGCGGCGGCCGGCCAGCGCCTTGCCGACGATCTCCTCGGACTCGCCGCGGCTGTACACGTCGGCGGTGTCGACGAAGTTGATCCCGGCGTCGAGGGCGGCGTGGATGATCGCCACCGAGTCGTCGTGGTCGGGGTTGCCCCAGTTCCCGAACATCATCGCCCCCAGGCACAGGGGGCTGACCGAGATGCCGGTGCGGCCGAGCGTGCGATGCTGCATGGTTCCTCCCGTTCGCGGTCGAAGGCCACGCTAGGGCGCGGCGCTGAGGCGGTGCCGCCCCTGAGGCTCAGCGGCGCCGAAGCGTCTCGAGGTAGCGGGCGGCGGCGGCCCGGCACTCGGGGTCGCGCAGCGCCGTCAGCAGCGAGTCGGCGTCGCTCCACGACCGGTCGAGGCCGACGGTGGCCGAGGTCACGGCGTCCACGTGGCGCTTGGTGGCCCGCAGGGGGAACCCGGCCTTGGCGGTCAGCGTCGCCACGAGCCCGTCCACCTCTTCGTCGAGGCGCTCTGCCGGCACCACCCGGTTGACGAAGCCGATGCGGTGCGCCTCGGCGGCGTCGAAGGGCCGGCACGTCATCACCAGCTCCTTCGCCCGGGCCGGTCCGATCTCTCGGACCAGGCGGGGGATCCCACCCCACGCCAGGGGGATGCCGAGGTCGACCTCGGGGATCGAGAAGCGCGTGCCCTCGGCCGCCACCCGCAGGTCGCACGCCGCGGCCAGCACCACCCCGCCGCCCACGCAGTGGCCGTGGATGCGGGCGACCGTGACGGCATCCATCGCCTCCAGGGCGTCCGCCATGCGCCGGCCGGCGTCGGCGCCGTC
>SIRW01000075.1 GCA_004366205.1 Actinomycetota bacterium
GGCGACGAGCGTGTCGAACACCCACACCTCGCGGTCGCTGTCACCCGGGTTCCAGTCGTCCGGCCGCCGAGCCAGGAGGGCGCCCAGGTTCCGGTGTGCACGCCGGCCGCGACCGGTCGCGAGGCGGGCGTGGGTGGCCCGCAGCTGATCCATCCGCACGAGCTTCCGGCGCACGGCGTCGCTGGTCACCGCCTCGAGCCGGGCCGGTGACAGCGCGCCGCTCACGTCGAGGATGGTCCGCGCGACCGACGTGACCGGGATGCCCCGGACCCGGGTCGTGTCGGCGCGGGCGAGCGTGTCCGTGCGGTGCTGGACCATGCCGCGCTGCCGAAGGCGCCGGCCGCCGGACGTGAGCAGGTCGATGCCGCTGGGCTCGGGCGTGCGGAGCCCGTGCACCCGCCCCGCCGTGAGCTGCGCGGCGTACACCGGTGCCCCCGCCGCGAGGCACGCGGCCATGACCGCCTGGTCGTAGGTGACGGGCACGCCCGCCAGGCGGAACACGCCGTGCCGATGCGGCACCGGCAGCCACAGCCGATCGCGCACAAGGCCCCGAATCTCGTGCCCGGTCAGGCCGGCGGCCAGGGCTTGGCGGCGAGTCACGAGGCCCTGCTGCTTCTCGAAGGCACGGCGCACGCGGTCGTAGGGCTGCTGCATGGCCCGGCAGTCTGCCCGTCGGGTGTAACGGTCATCGGCCCCGCGGGACCGCCTGGGGCGAGGAATAGTGGGCGGAAGTGGCGCGCTGCGCGCCACTTCGGTCCGGTATTCGTGGCGGGGCGGCCGGGCCGCTGAATAGTGGGCAGATGTGGCGCGTTGCGCGCCACCTCCGTCCGGTATTCGTGGCGAGGCGGCGACGAGGCGTCGAGCTACTGGCCCTGGCCGAGGGAGTAGGCGGGCTCGCCGTCGAAGGTGTAGAGCTGCTCGGTCTTCACGAAGTCGATGCCGGCGTCGGCGAGGCGGGTGAGCAGGTCGATGACCTGGGCGTGGTCGACCTCCCGGTCGCTCTGGGGGTGCTGGAACCGGCAGCGCCAGTGGTCGACGCACATGGTCTCGGGCAGGCCCTCGGGCCACACCTTCACGCCTCGGTTGCTGATCATCAGCAGCTGGAGGTCGTCGCCCTGGGCCTTCTGCAGCCGCTCGGCGAGGTCGTCGGCGCTCGCGTCCCGGTCGTGCACGAACACGTCGACGCCGACCATGCGCTTGTCGGCCGGCGGATGCGCCGTCACGGTGATCGGCGCCGCGGCGTCCTCGGCGGCGTCGGCCACGTCGGGGATGTAGCGCACGGCCCGCAGCCGCTCGGGGCGCTGGCCGAGCCGGGCCACCACGGCCCGCCCGAACTCGGCGGTGCCGACGCACTGGGCGCTGGTGTCGGCCATGTAGATGTCGGCGGTGTGCACGCCGTCCTCCAGCGTGCGCAGCCAGGCGTTGTGCACCAGCTCGGCGACCTCACGCTGGCCGATGTGCACGAGCATCATCACCGACGCCAGCAGCAGGCCCGACGGGTTGGCGATGTCCTGGCCGGCGATGCCCGGGGCGGAGCCGTGGATCGCCTCGAACATGGCGCAGTGGTCGCCGATGTTCGCCGACCCGCCCAGCCCGACCGACCCCGTGAGCTGCGCGGCGACGTCGGAGAGGATGTCGCCGTAGAGGTTCGGCAGCACGATGACGTCGAACATCTCGGGGCTGTCGGCCAGCAGGGCCGTGCCGATGTCGATGATGTAGTGCTCGTGCTGCAGGTCGTACTCGGCAGCGACCTCCTCGAACACGCGGTGGAACAGCCCGTCGGTCAGCTTCATGATGTTGTCCTTGGTGAAGCAGCTGACCTTGCGGCGGTTGTTGCGCCGGGCGTACTCGAAGGCGTAGCGGACGATGCGCTCGCAGCCCTGCCGGCTGTACAGCTTCAGGCACTGCACGACGTCGTCGGTCTGGCGGTGCTCGATGCCGGCGTAGAGGTCCTCCTCGTTCTCCCGCACGATCACCACGTCCATCGACGGGTGGCGGGTGGCGACGAACGGTGGGTACGCGACACACGGCCGGACGTTGGCGTACATGCCGAGCGACTTGCGGATCGTGACGTTCAGGCTCTTGTAGCCGCCACCTTGGGGGGTGGTGATCGGGCCCTTGAGGAACACGCCGGTGCGCCGCAGCGACTCCCACGTGTCGGGGGCGATGCCCGAGGAGTGGCCGTCGCGGTAGACGTCGAGGCCGACCTCGACCCGCTCCAGGTCGAGTCGGGCGCCGGCGGCATCCAGCACGTGCAGGGTCGCCCGCATGATCTCGGGACCGATGCCGTCGCCGTAGGCGACGGTGACCGGGGTGCCTGTCGTCATCGTGCGCGAACCTCCCTGATCGCTGCGCCCGGGCACGCCCTACCCCGCCCTGTCGGGAGAGGAGCGCCCGGTGCGTGGAGCGTACGCGGACGCGCCGGGCGCCGCGCGGCGCACGCAATCCTCGTCGGGGCCGCGCCCGAGCCGCCGTAGGCTGCCCACCGAGATGTCGACGACCGACCCCGACGCGGCACCTGATCCAAGCAGACAGGAGGCCAAGGCCGCCGGCCCGGACGCGGCCAGCGGACCGCTCGCGTTCGGGGGCGCGGGGTCGACCGGCGACGCCCACGCCGCCGCCGACGTGCCGCCGCCCACCGCACCGCCGGCGAGCGACCACGGGGTGATCCAACGGGGGCTGCTGCTGCTGTGGCGATCGGTGCGCACGCACCCCAAGCCCTTCGCCGTGGCCGTGGCCGGGGCGGCGGTGTTCGGGATGGTCACCGTGCTCATGACGGTCGTGCTCGGGCGGGTGACCGACGACCTCGTCATCCCCGCGTTCCAGGAGGGCCGGCCGGCGTCCGGCATGTTCCTGGGCGCGGTCGGCGCCATTCTCGGCGTGTCGCTCCTCCGGGCGGTGGGGGTCGTCACGCGCCGCTACTTCGGGGCGATGACCGCCTACCGGATGCAGCGCACGTGGCGGGAGCGGGTCGCCGACCGCTACGTCGACGTGCCGCTGTCGTTCCACCACGAGCGGCCTAGCGGCCAGCTGCTCGCCCACGCCGACACCGACGTCGAGGTCTCGACCGAGGTGATGATGCCGCTGCCGCTCACGACCGGCACCGTCGTGCTCGCCGTCACCGCCCTGGTGAGCCTCGCCGTGGTCGACGTGTGGCTGATGCTCGTGGCGATCGTGCTCTTTCCGCTGCTGATCGGGGTGAACCGCATCTATACGGCCAAGGTCGAGGAGCCCGCCGCCCTCGTCCAGGCCCGGGCCGGGGCCGTCTCGTCGGTGGCCCACGAGAGCTTCGAGGGGGCGCTGATCGTCAAGACGCTCGGGCTGGAGGAGTCCGAGGTCGAGCGCATGGACCGGGCCACCGAGCGCCTGCGTCAGGCCCGGGTGCGGGTCGGCACGCTGCGGGCCACGTTCGAGCCGGTGATCGACGGCCTGCCCAACCTGGGCATGGTCGCCCTGCTCGCCGTCGGGGCGTGGCGCATCTCGGTCGACGCCGTCACAACCGGCCAGGTCGTGCAGGCCCTCGCCCTGTTCGGCGTGCTCGTGTTCCCGATGCGCGTCGCCGGCTACCTGCTGGAGGAGCTGCCCCGTTCGGCGGTGGCCGCCGACCGGCTGCACCACGTGCTGACCGGCCACGTCGAGCTCGACCTGCTGCGCGGCCGGGACCGCCTCCCCGACGGTCCTCTCGGCGTCGAGGCCGAGCACCTCACCTTCGGCTACGAGGACGAGGCCGTGCTCGCCGACGTCGACCTCGAGATCGCACCAGGCGAGACCATCGCCCTGGTCGGGCCCACGGGTTCGGGCAAGAGCACCCTGTGCACGCTGCTGGCCGGCTTGCTCGAACCGTGGTCGGGGACGGTCCGCCTGAGCGGGGTCGACCTGCGTGAGGCCGCCGAGGACGAGGTCCGGGCGGCGGTCGGGCTCGTCTTCCAGGAGACGTACCTGTTCGCCGACACCGTGCGCGAGAACCTCACCCTCGGCCGCGCCGTCGACGAGGCCGAGCTCGACGAGGCGCTGCGCGTCGCCCGGGCCGAGTTCGCCCGCAGCCTGCCGAACGGCCTCGACACGGTCGTCGGGGAGCGGGGCATCACCCTGTCGGGCGGCCAGCGTCAGCGGCTCGCGCTCGCCCGGGCGCTGCTGCGGCGCCCGCGGCTGCTGCTCCTCGATGACGCCACCTCGGCCATCGACCCGGTCGTGGAGGCCGACATCCTCCGCAACCTGCGGGGCGACCGGGGCGCCACGCTGCTGCTGGTCGCCCATCGGCTGGCGACGATCCGCCTCGCCGACCGCGTGCTGTTCCTCCACGGCGGTCGCATCGCCGCGGAGGGACGCCACGACGAGCTGCTGGCCGTTCCCGAGTACCGCGCCCTCGCCCGCGCCTACGAGCAGGCGGACCCGGCGTGACCGCCGACGACCGCCACGGCCCGCCAGCGGAAGACGCCGCTGGCCGGGAACCGACGGACCCGACCGGCGACCGCCGCCGCTGGGACGACGACCAGCACGGGCCGCCGACCGGCGAGGTGCCGCTGAGCGAGATCGTGCACGACGAGCACCGGGGTGCCCTCGACACGCCGGCGCCGCTCGGACCGCCACCGTCGCCCGACGAGCAGCCGCTCGACGCCGCCAGGCTTACACCGGCCGCCGCCGAGCCGTACCGGTCGCCGCTCGAGGGCGCCGGCGCCGTCGCCGTCCTGCGGCGCGGCCTGCGGGTGATGCCCGAGCTGAAGGCCGGCATCGTGTTCACCCTCGCCATGGCCACGGCGACCGCCATCGGCAAGCTCGCCGTACCCGTCCTGGTGCAGCAGGTGATCGACCGGGGCCTGACCGGACCCGACGGCTTCCGGCCTGGGTTCGTGCTGGGGGCCAGCGCCGGCACCTTCGTGCTCGTCGGTGGTGTCATCGCCCTCGGTCGCGCCACCTACGTGCGCCTCGTGCGGGCCGCCGAGGGGGCGCTCTACAAGCTGCGGGTGCGGGTGTTCGCCCACGTGCACGAGCTCAGCACCGCCACCCACGACGAGAACCGCCGGGGTGCGCTCGTCGCCCGGGTCACGAGCGACATCGACACGCTCGCCCGCTTCGCCCAGTGGGGCGGCGTGGCCTGGATCGTGAACAGCGTGCTCATCGTCGGCACCCTCACGGTGATGGCCGTCTACTCGTGGCAGCTCACGCTGCTGACCGTCTGCGTGTTCCTGCCGCTGCTGCCGCTCATGCGGGCCCTGCAGCGCCGCCAGCTCGCCCGCTACGACGAGCTGCGCACCCGGGTCGGCGAGACGCTGTCGGAGGTGTCCGAGGCGGTCACCGGCGCGGCGGTCGTGCGGGCCTACGCCCTGGAGGATCGGGCCCGGCGCCGCATGCACACCGCCGTCGGCCGCCAGTACGCAGCCCAGATGGGCGCGGCCCGCTACTTCGCCGTCATGTTCCCCCTCGCCGACCTGTTCACCGCTATCGCCCTCGCCAGCGTCGTCGCCGTGGGCGCGTGGTTCGGGCCGGGGTGGGGACTCGGCGTCGGCCACGTGATCGCCTTCGTGTTCCTGGTGAGCCTGCTGCAGAACCCGATCAGCGAGCTCAGCGAGGTGCTCGAGCAGACCCAGACCGCCATCGCCGGCTTCCGCAAGGTGCTCCTCGTGCTCGACATGCCGATCGACGTGGTGGAGGTGGCGCCGGGCGCCGCGGTCGTGCTGCCGCCGGGACCGCCCGATGTGCGGGCCGAGGGCGTGTCGTTCGCCTACCGGGGCGGCCCGCTCGTGCTCCGCGACGTCGACGTCGAGATCCCCGCCGGCGCGCAGGTCGCGGTCGTGGGCGAGACGGGCTCGGGCAAGACCACGTTCGTGAAGCTGCTGTGCCGGCTGGCCGACCCCGTCGCCGGGCGGATCCTCGTCGGTGGCGCCGACCTGCGCGAGATCGACCGGGCCAGCCGCATCGCCACCATCCGCATGGTGCCCCAGGACGGGTTCCTGTTCGACACCTCGATCCTCGAGAACGTGCGCCTCGGTCGACCGAGCGCCACCGACGAGGAGGTCGAGGCCGCCTTCCGCTCGCTCGGGCTGGGCTGGTGGCTCGACAGCCTGCCCGAGGGCCTGCACACCCGCCTGGGCGAGCGGGGCGACCGGCTGTCGGTGGGCGAGCGCCAGCTCGTCGCCCTGGCCCGGGCCGAGCTCGCCGATGCCGGCCTGCTCCTGCTCGACGAGGCGACCTCGGCCGTCGACCCCGAGACCGAGCGGGCCCTGGCCGAGGCGTTGCTGCGACTGGGCGAGGGACGCACCACCGTCACCGTCGCCCACCGCCTCTCGACCGCCGAGCGCGCCGACCTCGTGTTCGTGTTCGACCAGGGCCGGGTGATCGAGCGTGGCCGCCACGACGAGCTCGTCGCCGCCGGCGGCGTGTACGCGCGCCTGCACGCCACGTGGCTGGGCGCCACCCGCGAGGGTCCCGGCGATCAGCGTGACGGGCGCGGTGCGGGGTCGGCCGGTCGCCCGAGCATCGCCGGGTCGGCGGCCGCCGAGCCGGCCGAGGCTACCGACGTGACCGCTCCGCGGCCCACCTGAGCAGCGGGACCGTCGGGGTCGGGTCCGGCGTCCACGGCGGCCCGGACTCAGGCGGCGCGCGGGCGGTCGAGCAGCCGGGCGGCCACCGCCAGTACCGGGAGCTCGACCAGCGGGCCGACCACGAGGGCGAGGGCGATGAGCGGCCGGTCGGGGAAGGCGGCGGTGGCGACGGCCAGGGCGACGGGGGAGTTGCGGGCGATCGTCGTCATCGTGAGCGTCACCCGCTCCCGTCGGTGGAAGCCCGCCAGGCGGCTGGTGGCGGTCGCCAGGGCGAACGTGGCCGCGAAGAACAGGGCGAGGGGCAGCAGGAGGCGCAGCAGCGTCGCCCGCTCGTCGAGCGCCACCTGGGCGTGGGCGGCGAAGATGGCGGTCACGGCGACGGCGAGGAAGGCCAGCCCGAGCGGCTCGAGCCGGCCGAGCAGAGCATCGAGGCGGTCGGCGGCGCCCGCCCGATGGGCCGCGGCGCGCACGGCGGCAGCGACCGCCAGCGGGATGCCCAGCACGGCCACGACGCTCAGGACCAGGTCGCCGACGGGGATCTCGGCGGCTGCCCCGGTGAGGGCCACCACGAACAGCGGCAGCAGCGCGAGCTGCAGCACGAGGTTCACCGGCAGGATGGCCGCGCCCAACGCCACGTTGCCCCGAGCCGACGCCGTGAACACCAGGTACCAGTCGGTGCACGGGGTGACGAGCAGCATGACGAGCCCGATGCGCAGGTCGAGCTCGCCAGGGAGCAGCAGCCAGCCGAGCAGGCCGGCAGCGACCGGGGCCCAGAGGAAGTTGAGGGCGAGGCTGGCGCCGACCACGTCCCGGTGCGGCCGCACCTCGCCGCCGAAGGCTCGGGGGTGGATGCCCGCGAACGTCAGGGTCAGCAACGCGATCAGAGCGGGTACCACCAGCCGCTCGGGCCAGGTACCCACACCGGTCCCGACGCCGATGGCCGTCCCCGCGACGACCGCCCCGAGCACGATGGGCACCTGCCAGCGCGTCACAGCGTGCACCGTAGGGCCCGCGGGCGCTGCCGGCGGACCCGCCGCCCACCGCGCCGCCCGGGCCATGCTGGCCAGCGTCGAGCACCCCGGACATCTGGCGGGTCGTCGACGGTCGGATCGCCCAAGGGTGGACCAGTGCGACGCCGGACACTGCTCCTCGACGTGACCGCCCCACCCGACGGCCAGTCGGTGCTCGCCTCGCTGTTCGGCACCGCCGACTGAGCGACCTGCTCAGGACCTCCGTACGAAAGGCGGTGCCTCCAGTGCGCTGTGGTGCTCGATGAGCACGGTCGGCGTCGTGGCCCATGAAACCGAGCTGACCGACACCCAGTGGCGCCTGGCCGTGACCTGTTCGACCCGCCCGGTCGCCGAGGGGCGCCGGCCCGCATCGCCCGCCGGCGCATGGTGAACGCCGTGCTCTACCGGGCACGGAGCGGATGCCATCGTTCGCGACTCGCAGCACCATCAGGACCCTCGACGTCGCATGTCGCCGTTCAGCGTCCACAGAGTGTGGGCTGCTCCCGAGCGCCCCGAGCGACCGGCGCTCGCACTCGTACACAGGGCCTCAGTCGAGTGTGACGATCTCGGCGTCGCGCACCTCGCCGGCGTCGAGCAGGAGGACACCCATGGTCGGGTGGGGCTGCGCGCGGCGCTGCGTCGGTGAGCCCGGGTTGAACAGTAGCTGCCCGTCGAGCCCGGCAGCGTTCCAGGGCACGTGGCTGTGACCGAACACGACCACGCCGGCGTCGGGGAACGTGCGGCGCAGCCTCGCCTCCCGGCCCTGGCGCGGACCGCTGTCGTGGATCATGCCGATCCGCACGCCCGCCAGCTCGACGACCAGCGTCTCGGGGAGCACCCCGGCGAGCGACCCGTCGTTGTTGCCGAGCACGGCGTGCACGGGCTTCGCTGCCCGCAGCTCGTCGAGGAACTCGGCGCCCATCACGTCGCCGGCGTGCAGGACGACGTCGCTCGCCCGCACCTCGTCCCAGGCGCGGTCGGGCATGCGGGTCGACCCACCGTCACGGACGTGGGTGTCCGCCAGAACCGCCACGCGCAGCACGGTCAGTCGCGGTCGCCGTCGCCGGACCCGTCGCCGGCGAGCATCGGGATGTCCTCGATGGTGGTGCTACCCAGGTGCACGACGAGGAGTCTCCCGCGCCGGGCGAACCAGTGCGCCGCGGGGCCCCGGGCCTGCCCGCGCCGCCCCGGCCCGTCCCGTCGCCCGCGGGACTCCACTGGCAGACTCGGCGCGTGCGCCGTGTGTCGGTGGTGGGGCCGTCGGGTTCGGGGAAGTCGACGTTCGCTCGCGCCCCGGCGAGCCGTCCGGGCGCTCGAGGCCGGCAAGCACGTGCTGTGCGAGAAGCCGCTCACCGCCAACGCCGAGGAGGCCCGAGCCGTGGAGGCCGCCGCCGAGGCGAGCGGGCGGCTGCTGGTCGAGGCGTTCCACTGGGGGTACCACCCCATGGCCGAGCGCATGGTCGAGATCGTGCGTAGCGGCGAGCTCGGCGAGGTCCGCCGGGTCGAGGCGAGCATGTGCATCCCGCTGCCGTTGCTCAACGACATCCGCTACCAGTTCGACCTGGCGGGCGGCGCCGTGAGGGACGTGGGCTGTTACGCCATCAGCATGGTCCGTCACCTCTCGGGCGAGGAGCCGACGGTCACCTCGGCCCGGGCCACGGTGCTGCGCCGCGACGTCGACCGGGCCATGAGCGCCGAGCTCGCGTTCCCATCGGGGGCGGTGGGGCGGATCCGCTGCTCGCTCCTGTCCCGCCGCCTCCTGTCCGTGCGGGCCCTGGTGGTCGGCACCGACGGCGAGCTGCGCGCCTTCAATCCCGTCGGCCCGCAGTACGGCCCGCACGGGATCCGGGTCCGCACCCGGGAGGGCAGCCGCCGGGAGCGCTTCACCCGTACTCCCACCTACGTGTTCCAGCTGCGGGCGTTCTGCGCCGCGGCGCGGGAGGGCGCGACCGTCCCCACCGGGCCCGCGGACGCCGTCGCCAACATGACGGTGGTCGACGACGTATACCGCGCCGCTGGCCTCCCGCTGCGCGGCACCTGACGGCGAGGGCGCCTGTCACGGCGGGGCCGTACCGAAGGGTGGAGGTGCTCGCCCACGCCGTGCCGCTGGCGGAGATCACCGACCTGGCACCCGAGGCCTTCCAGCCTCGCGGGGGCATTCGACCGCAGGCTCGCCGAGGAGGACCGCGTTCGCCGCGGCAGTTGACCCGGCCTGGTCCCGCCGCTCCGCCGCCGGTCTCCGGTCGCCGGTCGATTCTGTGAGGATCTTCGCACCGCACAGGTGCATTTCTCCTCACAGAACGCGACGACGCCGGGCGGGTAGGGTCGGGTCATGGCCCGGGGGGAACGGGATCCGGCAGCGAGCGGCCCGGCGGGTGTGGTCGCCGACCGGCTCGGCGTGGCCGAGGACCCACTGCTGGAGGCCGACCCGGCGTCGTTCGCCCGGGTGCTGGTGCGTGCCGGGATGGCGGCCGCCCTGCACCCGTTCGCCGTGCTCGGGGCGTCGACCCGTCTCGCCCGCGGGCAGCTGACGGCGATGCTGGCCGCCATGCGGCGCGCCGTGGGTGGCCCTGCGGCTGGACCTGTCGCGCCCGACCCCAAGGACTGGCGCTTCGCCGACACCGCCTTCGAGGAGAACCCGCTGTTCTTCCTGGCGGCCCAGCAGTACCTGCTGGCGCGGGAGTGGGCCCTGGACGTGGTGGAGGCCGCCGACTTGCCCGAGGCCGAGGCCACCAAGGCGCGCTTCGCCGCCCGCTTCGTGCTCGACGCCCTGGCCCCGACGAACAGCCTCGCCGGGAACCCGCAGGCCATCCGCAAGGCGTTCGACACCGGCGGGAAGAGCGTCGCCCGGGGCCTGCGCAACTGGCTGGCCGACGTGCGCCACAACGACGGGTGGCCCTCGCAGGTCGACCGCACGCCCTTCGAGCTCGGCGTCAACACCGCCGCCACGCCCGGCAAGGTCGTGTACCGCAACGGGCTGATGGAGCTCATCCAGTACGAGCCGCAGACCCCCACGGTGCACGAGGTGCCGCTCGTGTTCTGCCCGCCGTGGATCAACAAGTACTACATCCTCGACCTGGCGCCGGGGAAGAGCCTCATCGAGTGGGCGGTCCAGCACGGCCACACCTGCTTCGCCATCAGCTACCGGAACCCCGACGCGTCGATGCGCGACACGGGCTTCGACGACTACATGCACCAGGGGCCCCTCGAGGCAACCCGGGTGGTGCGGGCCATCACCGGCCGGCCCGCGGTGAACCTGCTGTCGCTGTGCCTCGGCGGCACGCTCAGCGCCGTCGCCCTCGCCTACCAGGCGGGCGTGGGCGACCGTGACGTCAACACGGCCACGTTCCTCAACACCCACACCGACTTCAGCCACCCGGGCGTGCTCGGTGTGTACACCGACGAGGGCACGGTGGCGGCGCTCGAGGCCCGCATGCAGAAGCAGGGCTACCTCGACGGCAAGCAGATGGCCCGCACGTTCGACACGCTGCGGCCCAACGATCTGGTCTTCCGCTACGTGGTGCGCAACTGGCTGATGGGCGAGGACCCGCCCGCGTTCGACCTGCTGGCCTGGAACGCCGACACCACCCGCATGCCCGCGAAGATGCACGCCACCTACCTGCGGGCGTGCTACCTCGAGAACCGCTTCGCCCGGGGTGAGCTCGAGGTCGACGGCCACGTCCTCGACCCCGGCAAGGTCGAGGTCGACGCCTACGTCCTGTCAGCCATCGAGGACCACATCGTGCCGTGGCAGTCGGCGTACAAGACGGCGCACCTGCTCGGCGGCGACAACCGCTTCGTCCTGAGCACGTCCGGCCACATCGCCGGCATCGTCAACCCGCCGAGCCCCAAGGCCCGGCACTGGACCAACGAGCACCTGCACGAGGACCCCGAGGCCTGGCTCGCCGGCGCCACCCTCGTAGAGGACACGTGGTGGAACGACTGGGCGGCGTGGATCGGCGAGCGGGCCGGCAAACGGGTCCGGGCCCGCAAGACGCTGGGCAGCGACGAGCACCCACCGATCGAGGACGCGCCCGGCACCTACGTGCGGGAGACGTGAGGGAATCCGGGGAAAGGGGTTGCCATCTAGCGAGTGCTAAGTATACTTAGCACGAGTCAACCCCCCGACCCGCAGGAGCACACCATGGCAACCGCCGACCTCACCGAGATCACCAAGTCCGCCCAGCAGCAGGTCCTCGACGGCATCGAGGCCGCCCAGAGCCTGGCCCTCGAGAGCTTCCGCTCGATCGTCGAGGCCACCGACAACCTCGTCCCCGCCAAGCTGCGCGAGATCGACGTCCCCGGCAGCGACCTGCTGCCCGAGCCCGGCACCGCCGTGAAGCTCACCTTCGACTTCGCCGAGGAGCTGCTCGCCCGCCAGCGGGCTTTCGTCGAGCAGCTGGCCGAGACCGCCGGCGTCAAGGCCGCCACCAAGGCGAGCACCAAGACCAAGTAACACTGATCGGGTGAGCGACCGCCCGACCGACGACGCATCCGAAGGCGGCGAGGACCCCCTCGCCGCCTTCGGCGCGTACCTGCGCACCCAGCGCCAGCTCGCCAAGCTCAGCCTGCGCCAGCTAGCCGAGCTCACCCGCCTGTCGAACCCCTACCTGAGCCAGCTCGAGCGCGGCCTGCACCAGCCGTCGATCAAGGCGGTCAAGGCCATCGCCGACGCCCTCGACCTCCAGGCCGAGACGCTGATCGCGCAGCTCACCGGTGACGCGCCGGGCGCCCCCGCGAGCGGCGGGTCCGGCGACACCGAAGCAGCCATCCGCAACGACCCACGACTCACCGCCCAGCAGAAGGCGGCGCTGCTGTCGGTGTACGAGTCGATGGTCGGCGAGTCAGGCCGGTCTTCGCCAACTGGGTAAGAGCGTCCCGGAATACCGGGAGTATCGTTCCCAGTTGGTCGGTACGGGGACGAGATGACCAGGCCGCTGCGGGCGGCGAACCGGCCCGAGGTGTGGGAGCGGCTCTTCCGCACGGCCGGGCGGGCACCCCGGCGGGTGACCGATGTCATGTGGCGCGGCGTTCCTGGCTGTGTTACGTATCGTCGGTAACGTAACGCTGTTAACCGCCGCTGGGGGCAACCGTGTTCAGCCGACTCGCCGAAGCCATCCTTCGTCGACGCCGCGCCGTGCTCGTCGGCGCCGTCGTCGCCTTCGCCCTCAGCGGGGCGTTCGGCGGTGACGTGGCGTCACGCCTGTCGTCAGGCGGCTTCGAGGACCCCTCGTCGGAGTCCTACCAGGCCGACCAGATCCTCCTCGATCGCTTCGGGACGGCGACGCCCAACGTGATCCTCCTGGTGACGTCCGAGTCGGGCGACGTCGACGACGAGGCGACCGCCACCGCCGGGCGGGCCGTGATCGACCAGCTCGCCGCCGAGCCCGACGTGGTCGAGGTCATCGGCTACTGGTCGCTGCCGCCGGGCAACCCGCTGCGCAACGACGCCGGCGACCGCGGGCTCGTGCTCGGCCGCATCGCCGGCGACGACAACCACGTGGACGAGCGCATCGGGGAGATCGCCCCCGCCATGCGCCAGCGCAACGGCGCCGTGACGGTGGAGGTCGGCGGCTTCGCCCAGGTCTTCGACGAGGTCGGCCACACCATCGAGAGCGACCTCATCCGGGCGGAGATGATCGCCCTGCCGATCACCCTCCTGCTGCTCCTGCTGGTGTTCCGGGGCGTCGTCGCCGCCGGGCTGCCGCTGCTGATCGGCGGGCTGTCGATCGTGTCGACCTTCGTGGTGCTGCGGCTGATCGCCGGGGTCACCGAGGTGTCGATCTTCGCCCTCAACCTCACCACGGCCATGGGGCTCGGCCTCGCCATCGACTACAGCCTGTTCGTGGTCTCGCGCTTCCGCGAGGAGCTCGCCCGCGGGCACGAACCGCACGACGCCGTGCGCCGAACCGTGCAGACCGCGGGGCGGACCGTGCTGTTCAGCGCCCTCACCGTCGCCGCCTCGCTGAGCGCCCTCTTGATCTTCCCGATCGCCTTCCTGCGGAGCTTCGCCTACTCGGGGGTGGCCGTGGCGACCCTCGCCGGCGTGTGGTCGGTCGTGGTGCTGCCGGCGCTGCTCGCCGTGCTCGGCCACCGGGTGGACATGTGGTCCGTGCGGCGCCGCCGGCCGGACTCCGGCGGCCGGGCCGAGGAGGACGGCAGGTGGCACCGCATCGCCGTGGGGGTCATGCGCCGGCCGCTCCCCATCGCCACCGGGGTCGTCGTCCTGCTGGTGATCGTCGGCCTCCCGTTCCTCCGGATCGAGTTCGGCCTGCCCGACGACCGGGTCCTGCCACCGTCGAGCCCCGTGCGCCAGGTGATGGACACGATCCGCACCGAGTTCTCGGGCGAGGAGGCCGGAGCGCTGGCGGTCGTCGCGGCCGCCGACGTCGACCCCGAGGCGCGCTCGGCCGACATCGACGCGTACGCCCTCGCGCTGTCCCGGGTGGACGGGGTCGAGCGGGTGGACGCCTACACGGGGATCTACGCCGCCGGCGCGCAGGTGGTCCCGAGCAACGCCTTCACCACCGAGCGCTTCGGACGGCCCGACAGCACCTACCTCTCCGTGGTGCCCGGCGTCGAGCCGCTGTCCACCGCCGGCGAACGGCTGACGAAGGACGTCCGCGGCGTCGAGGCACCGTTCCCCGTGAAGGTCACCGGCACCTCCGCCATGCTCGTCGACAGCAAGTCGACGATCCTCGGGAAGCTGCCGATCGCCGCGCTGATGATCGGCGTGATCACGTTCGCGCTGCTGTTCCTCATGTTCGGCAGCGTGGTGATCCCGGCCAAGGCCATCGCCCTCAACATCCTCTCGCTGTCGGCCACGTTCGGCGCCATGGTCTGGATCTTCCAGAGCGGCAACCTCTCCGGGTTCCTCGACTTCACCGCGACCGGCACCATCGCCGTCACCATGCCGATCCTCATGTTCTGCGTGGCGTTCGGCCTGTCGATGGACTACGAGGTGTTCCTCCTCTCGCGCATCAAGGAGGAGCACGACCGCACGGGGGACAACCTGCGGTCGGTCGCGCTCGGCCTCGAGCGGACCGGACGGATCGTCACCGCCGCCGCCCTGATCATCTCGGTGGTGTTCCTGGCCTTCGCCACGAGCGGGGTGAGCTTCATCAAGATGTTCGGCATCGGCTTGGCACTGGCCGTGCTGATGGATGCCTTCATCATCCGCGGCACCCTCGTCCCCGCGTTCATGCGGTTGGCGGGGGAGGTGAACTGGTGGGCCCCGGCGCCGCTGAGACGCCTGCACGAGCGCATCGGCTTCAGTGAGCACGTCGACCTCGACGAGCCGTCGGTGCCGCGCGCCGACGCAGCCGGTGAGGACCTGGCTTTGGTGGCGGTCGCCGGCGCCCGCTTGGTGCTCGCGGGTGACGCTGCGTCGGCGAGCCCGTCACAGAACGGCGCCACGCCCGCCCGGAGACGAGCCTCGGAAGAGGGGGTGCGTCCGAACGGCGCGCCGCGTCGACCGAACCGGCCCCTCGTCGCCGCGAGCCGCCGGCGGCCCGGGACGGGCGGCGCGCCGAGGTGATCCTCCCCGCGGGGGATGATGTCGGGGTGCCGGAGCGATCTGCCCCGAGGACCCGCGCCCGCAAGGGCGAGGGCGCCCAGCTGCGCGACGAGATCCTCGCCGCCGCCGAGCGGCTGCTGATCGAGACGGGCTCGGAGGAGGCGGTGTCGATCCGCGCCGTCGCCGACGCGGTCGGCGTCACGCCGCCGTCGATCTACCGGCACTTCGAGGACAAGCAGCTGCTGCTGTTCGAGGTGTGCGCCGTGCACTTCGCCCGCCTCGAAGTGGTCGCAGCGGCGGCCGTGGAGGGCGTGGACGACCCGCTCGAGGCGCTGGTGGCCATGGGCCGGGCCTATGTGCGGTTCGGGCTCGAGCACCCCGAGCACTACCGCATCATGTTCATGGGCCGTTCGGACCTCACGCCGGAGCAGTACCGGGACGAGGTGCTGGCCGGCACCGGGCCGTTCGCCTTGCTCGTGGCCGCCGTCCGGGCCTGCCTCGACGCCGGCCACACCGCGATGGACGGTGACGACGACCCGGTGGCCGGCGCGATGGCGCTGTGGGCGGTGGTCCACGGGCTCACCTCGCTGCTCATCGCCAAGCCCGGCATGCCCTGGGGCGACACCGACGCCATGATCGACCGCCTCACGCGGATGACGATGCGGGGCTACTTCGGGATCGACCTGGACCAGCCCGATGCCGTCACCCCCGGGCGGAGGCGAACGCGTCCACGACGTCGGCGCGCCAGCGCTTGAGCTGCGGGTAGCGCTCGGCGGGCGTCTTGCCGAGGCGGGCCACCACGAGGTCGGCCCCCGGGCTCACGAGCACCGACTGGCCTTCGTAGCCGTTCGCCCAGAACGAGCCGTGCTCGTCGCCGACGACCCACCAGTGGGCACCGTAGTGGTTGCCGGTGGTGGCGTCGGTTGACCGGATGCGGCGGGCGTGGTCGACCCACCCTTCGGGCAGGAGGCGCTTGCCGGCCCACACCCCGTCGCGCAGGTAGAGGTAGCCGAAGCGGGCGAAGTCGCGGGCGGTGGCGTACACGTACGACGACGCGATCCAGGTGCCGGCGTCGTCGAGGCGGGGACGGGCCGAGCGCATGCCGGTCGGATCGAACAGCCGCTCCCGCAGGAACGCCTCGTAGGGCCCGCCCGGGCCGAGCAGCCGGGCGACGACGCCCGAGACGATGTTGGTCGTCCCGCTGGAGTAGTTGAACCGCTCGCCGGGCTCGGCGACGAGCGACCGGCCGGCGGCGAAGGCGGCGGTGTCGGCTTGGCCCGAGCCGAAGAGCATCTCGATCACGTCGGAGCGACCGGCGTCGACGTAGTCCTCGACGAAGTCGAGCCCGTCACGCATCGCCAGCAGGTGCTCGAGGGTGATCGCGCCTCTCGGGTCACCCGGCTCCTGCCACTGGGGGACCCCGGGCGGCTCGTCGAGGTGGAGCCGGCCCTCGGCGACGAGCATGCCGACCACGGCGTGGAGGATCGACTTGGCCATCGACCACGACAGCAGGGGCGTGGCGCGCTCGACGGGCTCGTCGGGCCGGTCGAAGTGGGGGAGGGCGCCGCCGTAGCGCTCGGCCACGAGGCGACCGCGGTGCACGACCACCACGGCGTAGGTGCGGGACAGCGGGCCGTCGTCGGCCATGACCTCGTCCAGCAGGGGCTCGAGGTCGACGCCGGTGGGTGGGTTGCCGACCGGCCACTCATCCGTGGGCCACGGCACGTCGTCGGGATGCGGCGGGAGCGGCGGCAACGGTTCGGGCACGTCAGCAGTCTCGCCGAGGCGCGCGGCGCACCGCAGCCGGGTGGGCCGTCCTGCGCTCGAGTTCCCCGACGGGCGGCTGGCGGTTGGTCGTAGCATCCGGCCGTGGGCACAGCCGTCGTCGACAACGACGAGCGCACCCGGGCGGCGATCGACTGGCTGCTCGACTCGCCTGAGCCGGCCGTCAGGGCGCTGGCGCGCACCGACCTGCTGGACGAGCCGCCCGGCGAGGACCGCGCCACCATCGTCGCCGGGCCGATGGTCGACGCCCTGCTCGGCGGCGACGACCCCGAGACGGTCCTCGCCGTGCACCCGTACTCGAAGTGGACCGGCGCGCACTGGCGCCTGGTCTCGCTGGTCGAGCTGGGTGTTCCCGCCGACGAGCCTCGGCTGGTGCCCATGATCGAGGC
This sequence comes from Actinomycetota bacterium, assembly GCA_004366205.1. Taxonomy (GTDB): domain Bacteria; phylum Actinomycetota; class Acidimicrobiia; order Acidimicrobiales; family CADCSY01; genus SIRW01. The sequence goes on from SIRW01000075.1 coordinate 17,243, forward strand.
CGAGCTCGACTGGCTCACGGGTCGGGACCGGCTCAGCCGGATTCCCGAGGTCGCCGGCCGCACCCGCCGCTGCGCCTCGCAGGAGGGCAACGCCCTCGCCGTGTGCAGCCGGCTGGGCCTCGCGGACGACCCGCGTGTGCAGGCCCTCGCTGAGGCGCTCGTCCGGTGGCAGTGGCCCGATGGTGGCTGGAACTGCGACAAGCGGCCCGAGGCCGACGACTCGTCGTTCCACGAGACCCACCCGCCCATCTGGGGCCTGCACGAGTACGCCCTCGCCACCGGCGACGGTCGTGCGGCTGAGGCCGCGGAGCGGGCCGCGGAGCTGCTGCTCCGGCGCCGGCTGTTCCGGCGCCAGCGGGACGGCGAGATCGTCCACCGGTCGTGGGTGGCGCTCCACTACCCCGTGTACTGGCACTACGACGTGCTCCAGGGTCTGCTGCTGCTCGCCCGCCTCGGTCTCGTCGGCGACGAGCGGGCGGGCGACGCCCTCGACCTCTTGGAGGCGCGGCGACTGAAGGACGGCCGCTGGCGGCCGGGTGGCTACTGGTGGCACCGGCCCGGGAGCGACCGGGCCCAGGAGGTGGTCGACTGGGGCCGGTCGGGTCCGAACGCCATGATCACGCTCAACGCCCTGCGGGTGCGGCGGGCCGCCGGGCGCCTCTGAGTGAACCGAACGCGGGACGATCCCCGACAGGGGGATGACACTGGGATACAAGTGATCAGCGGATGCCGGCCGACCGGCCGGCGGGAGGGGGAGTCATGGCGGACACCACGACGGAGCGGAGTGGCACGGGGCGGCGGCTGCCGGCGGGCTGGGGATTCGCCCGCATCGTGGCGGTGGCGGGCGGCGTGTTCTTCGCCGTCGGCGGGGTCTGGGCGATGGTCGACACCCGCGGATTCTTCGACGCCGCCGCCACGTTCGAGCCCTACAACACGCACCTGATCCGCGATGTCGGCGCCTTCCAGATCGGCCTCGGTGCCGTGCTGCTCCTGGCCGCCGCCCGCCCGGTGCTCGACGGTCTGACGGTCGGCCTCCTCGGCGTGGGTATCGGTTCGGTCGCCCACCTGGTCTCGCACGTCGTCGACCGCGACCGCGGCGGCCAGCCCGAGGTCGACATCCCCTTCTTCGCGCTGCTGACGATCCTGCTGCTGGTCGCCGGCGGGCTCCGCTGGCGGGACACGGCAGCGTGATCGCAGGCCGACCTACGCTCGGAGCATGATCGAACGGGCGCCGTTCGGACGCACCGGTCACGACAGCAGCCGGGTCATCTTCGGCGGTGCCGCCCTGAGCCGCATGCGTCAGGAACGGGCCGACGAACTGCTGCCCGTGCTGGACGAGTTCGGGGTGAACCACATCGACGTGGCGGCCTCCTACGGCGATGCCGAGCTGCGGGTCGCTCCCTGGCTGGCCCGGCGACGCCGGGACTTCTTCGTCGCCACCAAGACGGGTGCCCGCGACAGCGACGGCGCCCGTCGCAGCCTCGAGCAGTCCCTCGAGCGCATGGGCGTGGACTCGGTCGACCTGGTCCAGCTCCACAACCTCGTCGAGCCCGGCGAGTGGGAGGTCGCCCATGGCCCGGGCGGCGCCGTCGAGGCACTCGCCCGGGCGCGCGACGAGGGCCTCGTGCGGTTCATCGGCGTGACGGGCCACGGCCTGCGGATCGCCGGGATGCACCTGCGCAGCCTCGAACGGTTCGACTTCGACTCGGTGCTGCTGCCCTACAACCACGCGCTGCTGCAGGACGCCGGATACCGTGCCGACGTCGAGGCGCTCCTCGCACGCTGTGAGGAGCGCCATGTCGCCGTGCAGACGATCAAGTCCATCGCGCGCCGCCGCTGGGCGGACGAGGAGGGCCCCCGGTTCAGCTGGTACGAGCCGCTCCGCGACGCCGATGCCATCGACCGGGCCGTGCGGTACGTGCTGGGTGACCCCCAGCTGTTCCTGAACACGTCGAGCGACGCCACCCTGCTCCGTCGGGTCCTGGAGGCGGCGGACAGCGGGGGACCGGCTCCGAACGTGGCCGAGATGGATGCGGACGTCGAGGGGTTCGGCGTCCGCCCCCTCTTCGACGGCGCTGACCTCGAACGCATCTGATCGCCCAGGCCCTGGGTACTGCCGGGCTCCTCGCCGGCGCGCCGAGAGTTAGCGATAAATCTCTTGCAGGTCGGACGCGGTCGGCATACGCTCAGTATTAGCACTAAATGAGTCCGTCGTACGGAGGGAGGACCCCCATGAAGAAGCTGTTCGTCGCCGCAGCCATCGTGCTCGGCAGCATCGTCGCTGTCCCGTCGCTCGCAGGCGCCAGTCCCGCTCCCGCCGATGGCCGGTGTGTCGCCCAGGGCGCCGGGTTCACGTTCGACGGCCCCACCAAGTCCGTCGCCGCACGCGGGGGCCTCGGGCTGCCGATGCAGACCATCATCCTCGACCATGTCTTCAACAGCGCGCGCACGGTCGAGGGGGCGCTGAACACCACGATCTGCAGCTGATCTCGTTCGCAGCCCGGTGGTCCGGACCGCCGACCGGACCGCCGGGCTGTCACGACAGGCGCGCCGAAGAGCGGACGGTGTGCCGACACAGATCCCCCCGAGGGGGCGGGCCGGGCCGGCGGGGCCCGGCCCGTCTTCGCGCGAGGCTGGCAGGGTGACAGCCGAGACCGCGCCCGAGCCGGAGTATGGCGAGTTCGCCCTGAAGTCGTTCCTCGGCATGGCGCTCGACGGCGAGGCCGAGGGTCACGCCCGGGCCCGCGTCGAGATCGGCGACGAGCACCGGAACCCCAATGGCGTGGTGCACGGGGCGGTGCTCTTCGCCATGGTCGACACCGCCATGGGGAAGGCCACCATGTCGCTGCTGCCCGACGGCCAGTTCTGCGCGTCGGTCGAGGTGCAGCTGCGGTTCATCCGGGCGGCCAGCGAGGGTGAGCTGGTCGCGGACGTGTCCGTCGTGCGACGCGGCCGGAACGTCGTGCATCTCGAGGGGCGGGTACACGACGGCGACGACCGACTCATCGCCACGGCGGGCGGGACCTTCGCAATCATCGTCCCGTAGCCCCTTCGTCGCTCCGTGCCTTGTGGCGCCGGCCGAACGACCGATGAACCGAATACGGCCCTCGGTGCGACAGGTGGGTGTACGGGGGACGTCGCCCGGGCGAGGAGGACGAGATGGCCGTGACGGTGCGGATCGACGGGGTGCGCAAGGCGTTCGGGCGCACGGTCGCCCTCGACGGCGTCGACGTCACGTTGGAGCCCGGCATCACCGGGCTGCTCGGCCCGAACGGGGCCGGCAAGACGACCCTGCTGCGCATGGTGGCGACGGTCGCCGCGCCGGACGAGGGACGCCTGGTGCTGCTGGGCCACGACCCGGCCGACGCGGCCGGCCGCATCGCCGTCCGCCGCCGGCTCGGCTACCTGCCGCAGGAGCCGGGCTTCCACCAGCGGTTCACCGCCTTCGAGTTCGTCGACTACGTCGCCATCCTGAAGGAGCTCACCGACCGGCGGACCCGTCACGACGAGGTGCGGCGCGTGCTCGACCTGGTCGGCCTCACCAAGGTGTCGGGCAAGCGCATCAAGGCGCTGTCCGGCGGGATGCGCCGGCGGGTCGGGCTGGCCCAGGCGCTCATCGGGGACCCCGACCTGCTGGTCCTCGACGAGCCCACCGCCGGCCTCGACCCCGAGCAACGGCTCCGCTTCCGTCAGGTCGTCTCGGCGCTGGTCGAGCACCAGACCGTGCTGCTCTCGACGCACCAGACCGAGGACGTCGCCGCGCTCTGCAACCGCGTCGTCGTGCTCGACCATGGCCGTGTGCTCTTCTCCGGCGCGCCGGCGGAGCTCGTGCAGCAGGCCGCAGGCCGGGTGTGGCTCACCGATGCCCCCGACCCCGGGGCGCGGGTCAGCTGGCGCACCGGCGACGGCCGGCACCGCCATGTCGGGAACGCACCGCCGCCCGGCGCCGAGATGACCGCGCCCACCCTCGAGGATGCCTACCTGCTCCTCGTGGGAGCCGAGCTCGCCGAGGCAGCGGCATGAGCACCGTGCTGCCCGCTCCGGCACAGGGCGAGGCGCCATCGGCCCCCCGGCCGGCGTCCGCTGGTGAAGGCGATGGGCGCCGCTCCGCCAGCGTGTCCTGGGTGCTCGCCCGTGCCGAGGCGCGCCGGTTGCTGCGGTCGCCCATCCTCTTGGTCGGCTTCCTGCTCGGCGGCGCCCTCGTCCTCCAGGACCTCCGCTGGCCCGCGGTCGCAGACCGGCACAACTACGGCGGCGGTGTCTTCCACGCCCTCCTGCCGGCCGCCGTCACGCTGATCGCGGCCAACCGGGCGGCCCTGCGCGTCCACCGCGACGGCACCGGGGAGCTGTTCGACGCCGCGCCCGCCTCGCGGCGAGCGCGCACACTCGGGCATCTCCTCGGGTTGATCACGCCTCTGGCCCTCGGTCTGCTGCTCGCGGCCGGCTGGGTCGTCTCGGTGTTCGTCACGGACGGCTTCGGCCGCCCCGTCGTCGCCGACCTCCTGCGCGGGCCGGTGCTGATCACCGGCGCGGGAGCGCTCGGGGTCATGCTCGCCCGATGGGTCCGGTCGTCACTCGCAGCGCCGGTCGCCTGCGTCGCGATCGCGACGTCGATCATCGTCTTGTTCGGCCCTGTCTTCACGGTCCGCTCGCAGCAGTGGCTCTCGCTGTTCCCCTCGGGGGGCGACCTGCCGATCCCCGAGCTGTCGATGAGCCGGCCCTACTGGTGGCACCTCGTCTACCTGATCGGGCTCGTCCTCCTGGCGGGCTTGGGCGCACTCGTGCGCCGACGGGCTCGACCGAGCCGTCGTCGTGCCGTCGCTCGTCGTGCTGGCGCTCGTCGTCGTCTCGGCGGTGGCCATGACCCGGCCCGACAGCTCGGAGGACTGGGCGCGGCGCGACGCCCTGCTCGCCGATCCCGTCGCCCATCAGCACTGCGTCGAGCGGGCCGGGGCGACGTACTGCCACTACCCGCGCTATGGGCCGCTCGTCGACTGGTGGGCGGCTCCGGTCGAGGGGGTGCTGGCGAGGGTTCCGGCGCCGACCCCTGTCGTCGTGCATCAGCGGATGCGTCCGTGGGCCGATCTTCCCTGGCTGGAGGAGGACGCCCGCCAACGGATCGTTGAGGTGCTCCCGTCGCTGCCTCGATCCCAGCCCCGGCCACCCGACGATCACTCCGTCACGGTCGCCTTCACCTGGGAGGCCGGCGGTACCGACGACGTCGAGCTGGCCTGGCAGGTCGCCAGCCTCACGGTCGGCCTGCCGGTGGTCGGCGTCGCCCGGCACGCACCGTGCGACGCCGCCGGCCAGGCCCGCGGGGCGGTGGCCCTGTGGCTCGCGGGGCAGTCCACACCGGACGCCGGCCGGGCCCTCGCCGACGCACTGGATCGGGGGGCGTGGGCGAACCCGAACGCGGGCGGACGCCTCGTTCCGAGCCGGCACCACCTCGGTGACGAGGTGTCGGACCAGGGCAACGCGGTCGCGATCGGTCCGGACGACGCCGCCGTGGCCGTGGCGCTGCTGAGGTTGCCCGCCGCGGAGGTCGCGCAAGCGCTGGCGCCGCACTGGGAGCGGCTCGCGCAGCCGAGCTTCGGGACCGACAGGCTCGCCGACCTGCTGGGAGTCGAGCCGGCACCGACACCGCCGCGCCGGCCGGTGCCGGGCGTCCAGGCGCCCGGGCTGGTGCTGACCGGCCCTTGCCCGTGACCACGGCGCGGGCGGTCGGGCCCGTGGTGCGGGCGTTCGGGCCGCTGGTGCGGGGGTTGCGATGGACGCCGATCGCCGGGGCAGCGGGCATCGGGGTCGTCCTCGTGGTGCTGGCGGTCCGTACCGGCGACCCCGGGCCCGGCATCGGCGCGCTACGGGCCACGGCCGCGCTGCTGGCCGGGGCGGCGGGTGCGGCCCTCGACGATCCGGCGGCCCCGACCGTGAGCGCCACGCCGTTGGGTGCGGTCGTCCGCCGGGTCCTGCAGCTGGTGGTGCTCGTGGTGACGGTGTCCGCCGCCTGGCTCCTCCTGCTGGCTGCGGTCCTGGTCGGGATCGAGCCCGGCCTGCCCGCGGGGGTCGCCGCCCGGCTCGGCCTGGAGGCGGCCGCCCTCCTGGCGGCGGGACTCGGAGTCGCCGGGATCGCGATCACGGTTGAACGGCGGGGCGTGGGCGGGAGCATCGCCGCGCCGGTGCTCGTCGCGGGCGTGCTCGCCGCCCTCGTGGTGCAGGCCACATGGCCGGCGTGGACGCTCCTCCCGCTGGGTGCCGGTGACCCGCGGTGTTAGCCCGAAGCTCCAGGGTCGCCACGCGAGAGGGTGGAACCGTGCAGGTAGCCAGGTCCCCCCGCAGTCACCATTGACGCGAGAGCACGGTTTCTGGCGCTCCAGATCAGGCTGGACCTGGTGTGGCGCGCCAGAAACCGCCCCCGCTGCGCTGTGGGACGCCGGCTGGAGCCGGGGTCGCGTGCGCCGCTCCCGAGCACGTCTTCGTCCCGTAGCCTCGCCGTCATGGGGATCGAGGAGGACGTCCGGCGCGCCGTCGAGGCCACCGGGCTCGAGTACGAGGCAATGCCGTGCGACCCCGAGCTCGCGGACACGGCCGACTTCTGCGCCCACTACGGCGTGGCGCCCGAGGACTCGGCCAACGCCATCGTCGTGGTCGGCAAGTCGGACCCGCCGGTGCACGTGTGCTGTGTGGTGCTGGCCACGACCCGCCTCGACGTCAACAAGGCGGTCCGCAAGCGCCTGGGCGTGCGGAAGGCGTCGTTCGCGCCGCCGGAGGAGACCAGCCGGCTGACCGGCATGACGATCGGTGGCGTCACCCCCCTCGCCCTGCCCGACGACCTGCCCGTGTGGGTCGACACTGCGGTGATGGCACGGGAGCAGGTCGTCATCGGTGGAGGCAGCCGGTCGCTCAAGCTCCGGGTGTCGCCCGAGGTGTTCCGCCGTCTGCCCAACACCGAGGTCGTCGAGGGCCTGGCGACGGCCTGACCGGTCCCGGCCGCGGTCCGGGCCGGTCGCTACCATCGTGTGCAGTGAGGAACGCCGGAGGGGCGGCGGTGGCGTCGGGGCTCGCCGAGCTCGCGGCCGGGCGGTGGGACGGTGCCCGGACGCACCTGGAGCAGGCAGTGCTGGCCGACGACCTGCAGCCGAGCGAGCGGGCGACGGCGTGGGAGGCACTCAGCGAGGCGCGCTGGTGGCTGGGCGACGTCGCCGAGGCGCTGGCAGCACGCGAGCGGGCCTACACGGCGTGGCGCGAGGCGGGTGACGACGGCGCCGCCGCCCGGGCCGGACTGTGGCTCGCCCGCGAGTACCACGGCGCCGTCGGCAACCCGGCGGCGGCGCGGGGCTGGCTCACCCGATCCGAGCAGCTGGCGGGGGACGACGCCTCATCTGCGCTCCAGGGGTGGCTGGCCCTGACCCGGGCGTGGCTGGTCGAGGACCCCAGGGAGGTCCTCCGTCTCGCCGAGGACGCGCTCGGCCGGGCACGGGGCACCGGTGACGGTGACCTCGAGGTGCTGGCCATGGGTCGCATGGCGCTGGCGCTGATCTCGATCGGCCAACCGGAGGAGGGGCTGCGCCACGCGGACGCCGCCATGGCCGCCGCCAGCGCGCTCGAAGGGTCGCTCGGCTCGCTCGCCCTCGTCTGCTGCGACATCGTGCTGGCGACCGAGCGCACCGGCGACGCCGACCGGTTCGCGCAGTGGAACGACGTGGTCCTGCGCGTCGCCGGCCAGCACGGTCACCCCGGCCTGCTCTCGTTCTGCGCCACCTGCTGCGCCGAGGTGTTCGCCGCGGTCGGCGACTGGGCTGGGGCCGAGGCCCAGCTGCGCGAGGTCCAGCGGGCGCTCGCCACGACCGGGCACCGGGCCCGGTGCGTGGCGGTCGAGGCCAAGCTCGCCGAGCTGCTCCTGCTGCAGGGGCGCATCGAGGAGGCCGAGATGCTCCTCGCGGGCGATGACAGTGACGCCACCCTCCTCGCCCGGGCCCGCCTGGCCCTCGCGACGGGACGGCCGGGACTGGCCATGACCCTCGCTGACCGGCACTGCCGCCGCAGCGGCCCGGACTCGCTGGTCACCGTCCCCGCACTGGCCGTCGTCGTGGACGCCGGCATCGCCGCCGGCGACCGGCGCACGGCCGAGACCGCGGCCGCGCGCCTCGAGGCCGTGGCGGCCGAGACCGGCAACGCCCGCGCCCGCGGCCGGGCCGCCCTCGCTCGTGCTCGGCTCCACGTGGCGGCCGGGCAGCGCGCCGCCGACGACCTGCCGGCGCGTTCAGGCGCGGCCCCGCCGGGCGACGGAGGGCCCACACCTGGCGCGGTGATCGCGGCCCGGGCGGCGCTGGAGGAGGCGCTCGACCACCTCGCCGCGGCGCCGGGCTCGCTCGAGCTGGCCGAGGCGCACCTGGCGCTCGCCGGTCTGGTGGCCCCCGAGGATCCCGCGCTGGCCGCCTCGGAGGCCCGCGCCGCCCTCAGCGGGTTCGAGTCGGCGGGGGCGCGCCGGCGCGCCGACGAAGCCGCCGCCCTGCTCCGGACCCTGGGCGACCGCAGCCGGGTCGGCGCCAAGGGGCAGGGGCTGCTCACCGACCGGGAGCGCGAGGTGCTGCGCCTGGTGGCCCAGGGGCTGACCAACGCCGAGATCGCCGAGCGCCTCTTCATCAGCGTGAAGACGGCCGGCAACCACGTCAGCAACATCCTCACGAAGCTCCAGCTGCGGAGCCGGGCCGAGGCGGCGGCGTGGGCGGTCGTCCACCTCGACCCTCCGGAGCCCGCCTCGTTGCCGTAGGGCGGAGAGGGGAGGGGAAACAGGGAGTCCTCCCCATGCTCCCGAGCGCCGGGAGGCGGATCCTCAGGGCACCGGCCACACCCGGCCGGGCGAGAGGAGGATTCCCCATGGCCAACGACACGACGAAGGTGGCGCGGCGCTTCTACGAGCTGCTCGAAGCTGGTGACAGCGACGCCCTGTACGAGATCGTGGCCGGCGACTTCGTCGGGCACGGCGCCGGGGCCGGGGGCGGCGCCGACGCCCTGGTGCAGGACCTGCGCACCTGGCTGAAAGCGTTCCCCGACTGCCGCTACGACATCGTCCGCACGGTGACCGAGGACGACACGGTCGCGGTCCACATGACGATCCGGGCCACGCACGGCGGGCCCTTCGCCGGCGTGCCGGCAACCGGCCGGTCGATCGAGGTCGGCGGCACCGACATCTGGCGGGTCGTCGACGGACGCCTCGCCGAGGGCTGGACCCTCTGCGACGTCGGCACGTTGTTCATGCAGATCGGCGTGCTCGGCGGACCCGCCCCCGCCGACGTCTGACCGCAGCCGATCCGCCGCTGGGGCCGTCGCTTTCCGGAGCCTCGATGTCATGTGTGTCGACGTGCAGGCTCCGGAAAGCGGCTCCGCCTCGTCCTTGCCTTGCGGGCTCCGGAAGCGCCGCCGGCTACCCCTTGTCCTTGCGGGCCCGGCTGGGGGCGACGCGGGGCGGCTCGTTCGGCTGCTTCGGGTAGACCGGCGGCCAGGGAGCGTCCATGAGGCCGTTCGCCAGGTCGCGGTCGTACATGGCCAGCAGCTCGTCGATCGCCTGCGGGCGCTCGTACATGCCGGTCCACGGGTCGCCGTCGCGCTCGACGCGCTCGACCACGACCGGCATGGTGAGCCCGTCGGGGTGGAACGCCTCGTCGAGCTCGTCCCAGTGGAACGGCGTCGACACCTGGCCGCCGGGCCGGGCCCGCACGCACCACGCGCCGAACACCGTCTTGTGCGGGGCGTTCTGGTTGAAGTCGACGAACACCCGCCGGCCCCGCTCCTCCTTCCACCACGCCGCGGTGACGAGGTCGGGCCGGCGGCGCTCGAGCTCCCGGGCGGCGGCGACGGCAGCGGCCCGCACCTGGTAGCTGTCCCAGCGGGGCTCGAGGCGGAGGTACACGTGGATGCCGCGGTTGCCGGTCGTCTTGGGCCAGCCGACCAGGCCGAGCTCGGCCAGCAGGTCCCGCACGAGCAACGCCGCCTCCCGCACCATCGGGAAGTCGACGCCGGGCGTGGGGTCGAGGTCGAGGCGCAGCTCGTCGGCGTGCTCCTGGTCGTCGGCCAGGGACGGCCAGACGTGGAAGCCCAGGCAACCCATGTTCACCGCCCAGGCCACGTGCGCGAGGTCGGCGGCCACCAGCGCGTCCGACGTGGTGCCGTTCGGCGTGCTGACGACAGCGGTCTCCAACCAGGCGGGTCGCGACTTCGGTACCCGCTTCTGGAAGAAGGAGCTGCCCCCCGCGCCGTCGGGGAAGCGCTGCAGCAGCACCGGCCGGCCGCCCATGGCCGCCAGCAGCGGATCCCGCACCGCCCGATAGAACTCGACGAGGTCGAGCTTGGTCTCGCCCCGCTCGGCGAAGAACACCTTGTCGGGGTTGGTGATCGTCACCTCGTGTCCGTCGAGGTCGAGGGTCACCGCAAGGTGGTCGGCCACGAGCTGAACCCTACGGCGTGCGCTGTCCGGACCTCGCGATGGCGGTGCGTAGCATGCGGTGCTGCTGGCTCGGAGCGACCGGAAGGACTATCGGCATGCCTGCGGCGATCGTGACGGCGGACCTGGTGAAGTCCTACGGTCGGGTGCGGGCCCTCGACGGCCTCGATCTCGAGGTCGCCACGGGGGAGGTGCACGGCTTCCTCGGCCCCAACGGCGCTGGCAAGACCACCGCGATCCGGGTGCTGCTCGGGTTGTTGCGCGCCGACAGCGGCCGGGTCGAGCTGCTCGGCGGTGACCCGTGGTCCGACGCCGTCGCCCTGCACCGGCGCCTCGCCTACGTGCCCGGTGACGTCGAGCTGTGGCCCAACCTCACCGGCGGCGAGGCCATCGACCTGTTCGCCCGTCTCCGCGGCGGGCTCGACCGCGCCCGGGTCCGCGACCTGTGCGAGCGCTTCCATCTCGACCCCACCAAGAAGGGCCGCACCTACTCGAAGGGCAACCGCCAGAAGGTTGCGCTGATCAGCGCCCTGGCGAGCGACGTGGAGCTGCTCATCCTCGACGAGCCAACCGCCGGGCTCGACCCGCTCATGGAGGCGGTGTTCCAGGAGTGCATCCGCGAGGACCGGGCGGCGGGCCGCACCGTGCTGCTGTCCAGCCACATCCTCGCCCAGGTCGAGGTGCTGGCCGACCGCATCTCGATCATCCGTAAGGGGCGGATCGTCGAGTCGGGCACGCTCGAGGAGATGCGCCACCTGACGCGCACGACGATCATCGCCGAGACGGCGTCGTCGCCGGCGGGACTCGCCGACCTCGCGGGTGTGCACCACGTCGAGGCCCGGGACGGCCGGGTGCACCTCCAGGTCGACGCCCGGCACCTCGACGGCACGGTGCGGCACCTGGCCGGTCTCGGGGTGCGGTCGCTGGTGGCCCACCCGCCGACCCTCGAGGAGCTGCTGCTCCGCCACTACGGCGACGAGATCACCCCGGACGGCGACGCGCCGGCCGCCGGTCCCGGCGGCACATGACCGCCGTGGCGAAGCGCCCGGCACCGGCGGCGGCCGCCAAGGAGCGCGCCGGTACCCTCACCGGCACCGGAACGATGATCCGCTTCGTCCTGCGCCGGGACCGGGTGCGGCTCCCGGTGTGGGTGCTTTCGATCAGCGGGTTCCTCGTCGGCATGACCTCGACGCTCCCGGACCTGTACCCGACTGCCGCAGACCGCCAGCTGCGGGCCGACCTCATGGCGAACCCCGCCGGGCGGGCGCTCACCGGTCCCGGGTACGGCCTCGAGGACTACACGTTCGGCGCCATGATCGCCCACGAGATGCTCGGGTTCACGGCGGTGTTCGTGGCCCTGATGGGGATCTTCCTCGTGGCGCGTCACACCCGCGCCGAGGAGGAGCTGGGCCGGGCGGAGCTGCTGCGGGCCGGGCCGCTCGGCGTCCACGCGCTGTTGGTGGCCGCCCTCGTCGTCGTGGGCGGGGCGACCCTGCTCGTGGGCGCGCTGGTGGCCGTCGGGCTCGCCAGCCTCGGCATCGAGACCGTGGACTGGGGAGGCTCGCTGCTGTTCGGTGCGGCCCTGGCGTCGGTCGGGCTGGTGTTCGTGGCCGGCGCGGCGCTCACGGCCCAGGTCAGCGAGCACGCCCGGACCGCCTCGGGCTTGGCCGGTGCCGCCCTGGCGGCCGTGTTCACCCTGCGAGCCGCCGGCGACCTCGGCGACGGGACGCTCTCGTGGCTCTCACCGATCGGTTGGGCCCAGGCGACCCGCGCCTACGTCGATGGCCGTTGGTGGCCGCTCCTGCTCAGCCTGGGCCTCGCTGTGGGCTTGGCGGCCGGGGCCTTGGCCCTCAACGGTCGCCGGGACCTGGCCGCCGGCCTGGTGCGGCCCCGCCCCGGGCCCGCCGAGGGCGGCCGGCTGCTCGGGAGCGCCGCCGGCCTGGCCGTCCGCCTCCACCGCGCGAGCCTGGTCTGGTGGGCCGTGGGGCTGGCGCTGTTCGGCGCCACCTACGGGTTCTTCGTGGGCGAGGCCGAGCGGTTCATCGAGGAGTCGCCCGTCATCGAGGACATCTTCGTGGTCGAGGGCGCGGCCGTCATCGACGGCTTCCTCGGCATGATCCTGTCGCTGCTCGCCATGACGTGCGCCATCCAAGCCGCCATCGCCGTGCAGCGCCTGCGTAGCGAGGAGGTGGCGGGCCGGGCCGAGCCGGTGCTGGCCACGCCGGTGTCTCGAGCCGTCTGGGCGGCGAGCCACCTCGGCGTGGGGGTGGCCGGCAGCGCCCTGCTCCTCGTCGTCGCGGCCCTCTCGTTCGGGGTGAGCGCTGCGGTGGCGCTCGAGGACGCCGGAGTCGTGGCTCGGGTGGTGAGCGCCGTCCTCGGCTACCTGCCGGCGGTGTGGGTCGTCGCCGCGCTGGCCCTCGCCGTGTTCGGCGTGGCGCCCCAGGCGACCGCGTGGGTGTGGGCCCTGCCCGCTCACGCCGCGCTGATCCAGAGCTTCGGGGGCCTCGTCGGCGCACCCCGCTGGGCGTACTGGCCGTCGCCCTTCCACCACCTGCCGCTCCTGCCGGCCGAACCGTTCGCCCTGCTCCCGGTCCTCCTGGTCACGGGCGCCGCCGCCGCCTTGGCCGCCGCCGGCTTCGCCGCCCTCGCCCGCCGCGACATCCAGTCCGGCGCCTGACACCCCCCCCTTCGCCGTTCTGGGTGGCGCTGGTCTCCCGTGAGTGAGACGTGAGCCACCCAGAACGGGGCAGTGGCGTTCTGGGTGGCGCTGGTCTCGCGTAGGTGAGACGTGAGCCACCCAGAACCGGGGGTTGGGCGGGGGTAACCCGTCTGCCCGGCTGATCGCGGGGGACCGCAGGGTTTCGGGGAGGAGATCCGTTCCCGTCGGAGAAGAAGGTGTGGGTTGCGACCGGTGTTGGCGATATGCCAACAATGGTCGCGGGGTCTCCGCACAGGGGGGAACGGTGAGCCGCAGCAGCACAGTCGCAGCATTCCGCCGGACCGCCGCAGTCGGTGCCGTGGCGGCGCTGGCCCTGGCCTCCGTCGTGGCCGTGGCGCCCGCCGGACAGGCCCAGGAGACCGAGGCGGCGTTCAACAACGGCCACGGCAAGGCCGTCGCCGTCCTGAACCGCGTGGTGCCCGGCGTCGGGTCCCTCGAGCTGGGCATGGCGACCGGTGTCGCCGTCGCCGAGTTCACCAACCGGCTGGCGCAGTCGCAGGCCCAGGCCATGGACATGGGACTGGTCGGCACGTCGCTGACCGCCGAGGGGTGCAGCGGCGACTCGACCATCCGGCCCGAGGACCTGCCTCAGCCCCTGCGGGTCGACAACCGCCAGGGCGACACGACCGCCGAGCGCGACGAGCTCCCTGTTGCGGGCGAGGCCTTCGGCGGTGGGCGCCTGCGGGTCGAGGCCACGACCGTGCCGTCCTCCCGGGCGGTGGCGACGGGCGGCAAGTCCCAGCTCGGCCTCGTGACGCTCGACGGCGGCCAGGCCGAGGCGGTCACCGAGATCATCCCCGGCACGGCCCGCATCGCCCGCGCCGTGGTCGAGAGCGCCATGGAGATCGCCGGCGTCGTGCGCTTCCACGGCATGCGCTGGGAGGCGCTGCACCGCACCGGTGAGGGTGCGACGGCCACCGGCTCGTTCGAGCTCGGCGGCGCCGACGTCGGTGGGGTCCCGCTGCCGGTCGACCAGCTCGGCGTGGTGGAGGACGCCGTCAACACCGCCCTGGCGGTCACCGGCATCCAGATCGAGATGCCGACGGTGCAGCGCGTCGAGGAGCCCGTCGACTTCGTGCGCGTCACGCCGCTGCGCATCATCATGCAGGACAGCGAGGCCGGCTCGACCCTGCTCGGCCCCGTGCTCGGCGGGACCCGTGAGCAACGCGAGCAGCTCTTCCAGCAGCTGACCGAGTCGATCTGCGAGGCGGGCGGCGCCCTCCTCGTCGCCGACATCGCGCTCTCGGTCGTGGCGGGAACCGGGTTCCTCGCCGTGGAGGTGGGCGGCGTGGAGGCCACCTCGATCGACATGGTGGTCGGCAACCCGTTCGGCACCATCGAGACCCTGCCGGGAGTCGACGTGGACGTCGACGTCACCGAGGGCACGCCCGCGTCGCCCCCGGCCCCGGGTGCGCCCGGCGCCGGGCCCGGCGCCGGACCGGGCACGGTCGAGGGCACAGCCATGCCCGGCACCCATCAGGCGGCGGTGGCGACCGAGGAGGTCTGCGAGTCCATCCACCCCTTCCGCTGGCCGCCGTGCTCCACCGGCGCCGCCCTGCCGGTCGGCCTCGCGGGTCTGGCCGCCACCGCGCTCATGGCCGGCCTCGACTGGCGCCGCCAGCGCCGGGTGCTCGCCGGCGGTGACGGCGCGGACCCGACCCCGGTGGCGGTGGCGTGATGGCTGGACCGCAGCGCGGCAGCGACGTGACGGCCGCCCAACCGCAGCAAGGCGGTGACGTGACGGAGACGGCGGGCCGCGACGGGTCAGGCGGTCGCGGCGACTGGGTGGCATGGGCCCGGCACCGGCTGGTGCGGTCCTACGGCGCCCTGGCGATCGCCTCCGCCGTGTTCCTGCTCATGGCGCTGCTCGTTGAGCCCGCGCCCCGCGCCCACGAGGCCTACGCCGGCTCGGTGCAGGTCCCGTTCGGGGCCGGTGGCATCGGCGGTGACGCCGCTTTCGGCGGCGACGGTGACGGCGCCGGCAGCGCGGATCCCGGTGCGCCCGGCGGTGCGGGTGGCGGAGGCGGCGCTGGCGGATCCGGAGCCGGGACCGGCGGTGCCGGTGGCGCGGGTGGCGCCGGCGGCGTCCAGCGCTGCCCCGACCGCCAGCAGCAGGTGCCGGGTGACCCCTACTCGCCGCCGTGCATCGCGTTCGCAGGCGACAACGGTGGCGCCACCCACCGCGGGGTCACCGCCGACGAGATCGTCATCAGCATCCGCGAGCTCGAGGGACCCTCGGCGGCCGAGATCTTCGCCGACATCTCCGGCCAGAACGTGAACGACTCGCCCGAGGCCTACCGCAACACTGTCATCGCCCTGGGTGAGTACTTCTCCGAGCGCTTCCAGTTCTACGGCCGGCGGATCCGCTTCGAGTTCTTCCGGGGTGAGGGCGTCGGGGCGAGCGAGCTGCTGGGCGGCGGCCGCGAGGCCGCGCTGGCCGACGCCGTGCGCGCCGCCCGCGAGATCCAGGCCTTCGCCGACCTGAGCGCCCTCACCATCCCCTACGCCGACTCTCTCAGCCGCGAGGGCGTGGTCAACATCGGCGCGCCCTACCCGTCCCGCCAGTGGTTCGTGGAGCGGCGCCCCTACGCCTGGAGCTTCTTCCCCGACGGCACCAAGGTGGCCGAGACCTCCGCGTCCTGGATCACCTCGCGGCTCATCGACCAGCCCACCGCCGAGTACGCCGGCCCGTCCCTGCGGGGCCAGCCTCGGGTCTACGGCATCGTCGCCCCCGAGAACGCCGAGTACCAGGAGTCGGTCGAGCGCTACGTCCAGTCGCTGCGTGCCGCGGGCATCAACCCCGCCCGCAACATGCGCTACAAGCTGGACATCAACACGATGCCCAACCAGGCGTCGAACATCATCGCCCAGCTCAAAGACGCCGGGGTCACCAGCGTGATCTGCGCCTGCGACCCCGTCATGCTCGCCCTCGGCATGACGCCCAAGGCCAACGAGCAGAACTACGAGCCCGAGTGGATCACCTCGGGCCTCGCCTTCGTCGAGCAGGACATCGTGGGTCAACTCATCGACCGCCGCCAGTGGTCGCGGGCGTTCGGCATCGCCTACAACGCCGCGCCCGAGCCCATGGGCGGCTCCTACCCGTACGCGGCGTTCAAGACGGTGCGGCCCGACGACGAGCCTGCCTTCGGCGTCGAGGAGATCTACTACGCCATGTACCTCCTGGCGATCGGGATCCACATGGCGGGCCCGAACCTCACACCCCAGACGTTCGAGGCCGGCATGTTCTCCTACCCCGGGGGAAGCGGTCCCCGGGGCACGTGGAGCTTCGACCCGACCGACTACACGCCCGTCAACGACTTCCGCGAGATCTGGTGGGATCCGGAGCGCATCTCGACCCAGAACCGCCGGCCCGGCGCATGGGTCGAGCTCAACAACGGCGCCCGCTACCTGCCCGGCCAGGTGCCCCGCCAGCCGGCACCGTACTTCCAGGGATGACCGTCGGTGCCTGACGCCACCCCCGTGCTCGACGAGCTGCGCCGCGAGCCCCGGAACCCCCATGTGCTGGGCGGGTTCGGGCCGCTCGTCGTCGGCATCGTCCTCGTCGTGCTGATGGTCATCCTCGTGCCGAGCGTGGCTCCCGAGCGCATCGTCGAACGCCCCGTCGAGGGGCCCGGCGCCGTCACCACCACGACCGTCGAGGTCGAGCCGTGACCGCCGTCCAGCAGTTCACGCGCACCGCCCAGGAGCGGGTCACCGAGCACCGCCCGACGCAGATCCTGCTCGGCGCGATCGTCGCCTACTCGATCCTGTACTGGGTGCCGGCGTCGCCCCTGCCGCGGGTGCTGCCCTGGGGGGTCATCACCCAGGGCTTGATCTTCGGCACGTCCTACGCCCTGCTGGCGATGGGGCTGATCCTGATCTACCGGACCACCCGCATCGTCAACTTCGCCTACGGCGCCATGGGGGCGATGCCCGGATCGCTGACCGTCGGGCTGTTCGTCGCCCACGGGTGGAACTACTGGCTCGCCATCCTCGTCGGCGTCGCCGTCGGTGTGGCGAGCGGCGCGCTCATCGAGATGCTCGTGATCCGCCGGTTCGCCCGCTCCTCGCGGCTCGTACTCACCGTGGCGTCGATCGGTCTCGCCCAGGTGCTCGGCGCCATCGGCCTCGTCATCGGGCTGATCCTCGGCACCGACGCCCTCATCGGCAACATCGACACGCCCATCAGCGGCCAGTGGTTCGTGCGGCCCTACCCCGTGCGGGGCGACCACCTGCTCATGCTGGGGGTGGCGCCGATCGTGCTGGTCGGGCTCGGGTGGTTCCTGTTGCGCACCGACGCCGGCCGGGCGGTGCGGGCCGCCGCCGAGAACGAGGATCGGGCGCTGCTGCTCGGCGTGCCCGTCCGCCGGCTGCAGACCATCGTGTGGGCGGTCGCCGGCGGCATCTCGACGATCACCTTCATCACCAAGGCGCCCTTCACCGGCGTGGTTCCCGAGGCCATGGTCGGCGCCAGCGCCATCCTCCCCGGGCTCGCCGTGGCGGTGCTCGCCCGCTTCACCTCGCTGCCCGCCGCGCTGTGGGGCGGCCTCGCCCTCGGCGTCGTCGAGTGGACGATCCGCTGGAACGTCACCGCCGAGTCGATCTTCGACGTCACGTTCCTGGTCGTGATCCTCGGGGCCCTGCTGCTGCGCCGCCACCAGACCAGCCGGGCGGAGACGGGGGAGAGCAGCTGGGACTCGGCGGGCTCGCTCAAGCCCATCCCGGCGCGCCTGCGCAAGCTGCCCGAGGTGCGGGTGCCGGCCGTCGGCGCCGTCGTGCTCGGCGCCGTCCTGCTGCTCGTGATCCCCCTCGGCGCCGCGCCCAGCACCGTCGTGACGATGAGCTTCGCCGTCGTCTGGGGGATCGTCGGGATCTCGCTCGTCGTGCTCACCGGTTGGGGCGGCAACATCAGCCTCGGCCAGTTCGGCATCGTCGGCATCGGTGCCATGGCGGCCGGCAACGCCATGATGCGCTGGAACCTCGACCTTTTCGTGTCGATCGGCCTGGCGATCCTGGCGGGGGCGGTGGTGTCGGTGCTCATCGGCCTACCGGCCCTGCGGATCCGCGGGCTGTACCTGGCGGTCACCACCCTCGCCTTCGCCGTGGCGCTCGACTCGTACTTCCTGAACCCGGTGAACTTCCCGGGCTGGGTGCCCGACCGCATCTTCCAGCCCGTGCTGTGGAAGCGCTTCGACCTCGACAGCCAGTGGGTCACCTTCTACCTGTGCCTGGCCGGGCTGCTGGCCACCATCTCCGTCGTGCGGCGGGTCCGGGCCTCGCGGGCCGGTCGGGTGATGATCGGCACGCGCGACAACGAGCGGGCGGCGGCGGCCATGGCCGTGCCGACGATCCGGGTCAAGCTCCAGACGTTCGTGTTCGCCGGTTGCATCGCCGGCCTCGGTGGCGCCCTGTACGTGGTGGTGGCCGGCGGCACGGGGCAGGGGTCGTTCGGGCCCGCCATGTCGCTCGAGGTGTTCTCCTTCGCTGTCATCGGGGGACTGGGATCGGTGGCGGGCGCGCTGGCGGGCATCTTCTTCTTCCGGCTCGTCGACTTCACCCTCGCCCAGGCGGTCAGCGGCGACATCGCCGCCATCCTGCGCCTCAGCCTCACGGGGGGCGGCCTGCTGCTGGTCCTGTACTTCCTGCCCGGCGGGCTGTGGCAGTTCGTGCACCGCCTGCGCGACCGCTACCTCCGGTGGGTCGCCGACCGTCGCGGCCTGGTCGTGCCCAGCCTCGTGGCCGACCGGCGCGAGGACCAGCACGAGGATCACCCCGAGGACGAGACCAACGTCATCAAGGGGGCACTGTCGTGACGGCCGTCCACACGGTGCGCGGCAACGGCGACGCGCCCGGATCGGCGCCGATCCTCGAGGTCGCGGGCGTCGACGCCTCCTACGGGCCGGTGCAGATCCTGTTCGGGCTCGACGTCACGATCCACGAGGGCGAGATCGTCGCCCTGCTCGGCACGAACGGGGCGGGCAAGTCGACGTTGTTCAAGTGCATCACAGGGCTGCTGCCCCCCACGGCCGGCACGGTGCGGTTCCGGGGCGACGACATCACGGGACTGCCCGCGGACGAGGTCGCCCGGCGCGGCATCGTGATGATGCCGGGCGGCAAGAGCGTGTTCCCCACGCTCACGGTGCGCGACAACCTGCGATTGGCGTCGTGGACCCAGCGGGGCGACAAGGCGGCCGTGGCCGCCGCCGAGGAGCGGGTGCTGGCGATGTTCCCGCGGCTGGGGGAGCGCATCGACCAGCTTGCCGGGGACCTGTCGGGCGGCGAGCAGCAGATGCTCGCCATCAGCCAAGCGCTCATCCCCGACCCGCAGCTCCTCCTGATCGACGAGCTGTCGCTCGGGCTGGCACCGACCATCGTCGGCCAGCTCATCGAGGTGATCCGCCAGGTGCACGCCACCGGGCTCACGATCGTCGTGGTCGAGCAGTCCATCAACGTGGCGCTGCAACTGGCCGAGCGGGCGGTGTTCATGGAGAAGGGCGAGTTCCGGTTCTCGGGTGCGACGGCCGAGCTCCTCGAACGCCCCGACATCCTGCGCTCGGTGTTCATCGCCGGAGCCAGCACCGAGGGCGGGGGTGCGGCAGCGCCTTCGACGCGGGCCAGTGTGGCCCCGGCTGGGCGCGGTGGTCGGCGCCGGCGCTCGCGGCCGCTGCGGGCGGGCGAGCCCGTGCACCCGGCCGACGCCGCGTTCGCTACCGCGGCCGGTTCGGGTGCGGCCGGCGCCGGCGCCGCCGCGCCCGTGGGTGACCCGACCGCCGTCCGGATCCCGCCCCCGCCGGACGCCCCCGTGGTGCTCGAGTGCCGCGAGGTACGCAAGCGCTTCGGTGGCATCACCGCCGTCGACGGCGTCGACCTCGAGCTGCGCCAGGGACAGATCCTGGGCCTCATCGGCCAGAACGGGGCGGGCAAGACCACGCTGTTCGACTGCGTGTCGGGCTTCCTGCCCGTCGACGGCGGCCGCATCATCCTGAAGGGCGAGGACATCACGTTGCTCCCACCCCACGAGCGGGCCCGGCGCGGCCTGGGCCGGTCGTTCCAGGAGGCCCGCCTCTACCCGGCGCTCACCACCACCGAGACCATCGCCCTGGCCCGGGAGCGCCACCTCCTCACTCGCAGCATGGTGGCGTCCGCCCTGGCCCAGCCCGTCGCGGCGGACAGCGAGGCCGACGTCGTGGCCAAGGTCGAGCTGCTCATCGAGCTCATGGGCCTGGGCGCCTTCGCCGAGAAGCTCACGGGCGAGCTGTCCACCGGGTCGCGCCGCATCGTCGAGCTCGCGTGCCTGCTGGCGTCGGACCCCGACGTGATCGTGCTCGACGAGCCCTCCGGTGGCGTGGCCCAGAAGGAGACCGAGGCGCTGGGGCCGCTGCTGCAGCGGGTGCAGGGGTTCACCGGGGCGTCGATCCTCGTCATCGAGCACGACATGCCGCTGCTGTCGAGCATCTGCGACGAGATGATCGCCCTCGAGCTGGGCGCCGTGATCGCTCGCGGCACGCCCGCCGAGGTGCTCGAGCACCCCCGGGTCATCGAGTCCTACCTGGGCACCGACTCCGCCGCCATCAACCGCTCCGGGACCCCCGCCGGCTGACAGGGCCGCCGGGTCCCTGCCCGCCACCGCCGCCCGCCGTGCCGCCGTTCTGGGTGGCGCTGGTTTCGCGTGGGTGGAACGCGGCCCACCCGGAACGATTCGGCTGGCGTTCTGGGTGGCGCTGGTTTCGCGTGGGTGGAACGCGGCCCACCCGGAACAGGCGGGGGAACCGGGGCGCGGGGTGGGTGAAGGCGCCGGCTAGGCGAGGGCGGCGTCGCCGGCGAGGGCGTCGAGCAGCTCGTCGCGGGTGGGACCCTCGCGGGGCGGGATGGGGTACGCGTCGGGGTTGGCCATCACCTCGGCGGCCCGCTCGAGGTACCGGGGGTCGGCGGCGAGCTCCTGGGGTGTGGCCATGAGGTTCCAGAGGCGGGCGAGACCCCGGCCGAGCACCGGGTCGGTCTGGGCGGCCACGAACACGTGGGCGATCGGGTTGTCCGCCATCGTCGTGCGGCCGCTGGGGTCGGCGCCCATTCGGTCCATCTCCACGGCGGCGTGGTACCAGGGCTCGACGTCGCGGGCACAGGCCGCCTCGTAGGCGACGGCCCGGGCCACGTGGTCGCCGGGATGGGCGACGGTGGCGTCGCGGAGCAGCACCGCCTGCACCATGGCAAGCGACACGCCCCGCCCGTACAGCGGGTTCGTGCAGGTGTGGGCATCGCCGATCGCGTGGAAGCCGAGCACCCGGGGGTGCCCCGCGTCGTCGAGGAAGCGGCGGATGCGGTTCAGCAGGCCGCCCATGGGACGGACGCCACCGACCGGTTCGGGGTCCGGACCGGTGAAGAACTGGTTGGGCCCGGGCAGGATCCGGCACGCCCGCTCGAACCCGTCGGGGTCGGAGAGGGCGGCGCGCAGCGGGCCGTCGTCGGGACGGATGGCGAGCGTGATCGACAGCGTGCCGCCGTCGCCCGGGACACCCAGGTACTTCACGAAGCCGAGATCGCCCCCCAGCTTCGGGTCGAGGCCGAGCACGTCGAAGCCCGGGGGCAGGCGGTACCAGCGCGAGAGGTACATCAGGCCGCTCTCGTGGATCTCCTCGGGGATGTCGACGCCGGTGGCAGCGAGCCAGCCGGGCACGTCGCCCCGCCGGCCGGTGGCGGCGACGACGATGTCGCCCTCGACGATCGTGCCGTCGGCGAGGCGCACGCCCCAGACCTGGCCCTTCGAGCCGACGACACCCTGCACGGCGGCGTCGGTGCGGATGTCCACCCCCGCTTCGGCCCGAGCCGCCCGCCGCAGCACCCACTCGAGGGTCGTGCGGCGGGCGATGATCACCTTCAGGTCCTCGTCGCCGGGCTCAGGCTCCCCGAGGTTGGCCGTCGTCGGCATGGTCGTGCCCCCTGCGGCCAGCAGGTCCTCGAACACGTCGGGGAACCGCTCACGCAGCAGCACCTGCATGCGGGCGAGGAATCCGTGGGTCTGGTGGACCTGGGGCGCGCCCCGGCGTGGCGCGGTGAACGCCGCTTCGGGGTCGGCGTCGACGGGGAGGGGGTCGCGCTCGAGGAGCACGACCTCGTGTCCGGTGCGCCCGAACGACAGCGCGGCGGTGAGCCCCCCGGCCCCACCGCCGACGATGACCACGCGCTCCTGTCCGACGCCTGCCACGATCCCACACCCCAGCCCGATTGGTAACGGACGTTGCCAGAGTAGCCGCAGCGGGTGCAGGCACCGCAAACTCGGTCGTCGGGACCAGGCGACGATCACTTCGATGGGCGGTCGAGCTCCGCGATGGGCGGTCGAGCTCCGCCGCGAAGAGAGCCGAGGCCCGTCGGAGGATCTCATTCGCCCGGCGCAGCTCGCGGACCTCCTGCTCGAACTCCTTGACCCCGGCCGCCTCAGCCGTGGTCACCCCTGGCGCAACGCCGGCATCGATGTCAGCCTGCTGCACCCACTTGCGAACCGACTCGACCCCGTAGCCGAGCTGCTCGGCGACGCGCTGCACCGTCCCGTGATCCAGCCCCGAGCTCCTTACGGAGCTGGCGCACCAGCCGCACCGCCTGGGCCTCTCTTCGGGCGTGGAGCGCCGGGTGTTGGGCTTTCCCGGCGACAGTTCCTTCGGCATGACTCCATCCTCGTTTCCAAGGTCTGGAGCCTCCAAGGAACCCAGGGCGGTTCACAGTCCGGAAAGCGCGGTTAGGGACGGCTCATGCTGGCCTGGAAACCAAACCCGAAGCCGGCAGGACGGTCCAGGGGCCGGGGCGGGGGTGCCGAGGGCCGGCCGACCTCGTCGGCGAGGCCGAGGCGGATCAGCTCGGCGGGGTTGAGGTAGTGGCCGGCGGCCATGGCGTCGGCGATCGTCCCGACCGGACGGCGGGCCGCCTGGGCCACCCGCTCGTGGAAGCGCCCGAGCTGGTGCTGATGGTGCTCGACGGCGCGGGCCAGGTCGTCGGCACGGCCGTCGAGCGCGACCTGCGGCTCGCACAGGCGCAGCACGGCGTGGGGGGCGACGATGCGCGTGTCGGCCACCGCGAGCACGCCGACGACGGGGCCCTCGGCCCGGCCGATGACGACGGCAGTGGTCGGCACACCGAGCAGGTCGACGACGTCCATGAGGGCGAGGGCGGCGCCGACGGTGCCGCCCCCGCAGTCGAGGTGCAGGTGCACGCGCTCGTCACCGGTGGCGTCGAGGGTCATGAGCTCGGCCGACGCCTGACCGGCGACGTCGTCGGTCAGATCACCCCGCACCAGCACGGTGCGCTGGGCGAACAGCCGCGACCGGAGCCAGTCGTCCCAGCCCCCGGCGCCGGACTCGCCTCCTGTGCTCGGCAGCGGCCCGCCCGGTCCCAGCGGCGGCTGGTGGT
>SIRW01000076.1 GCA_004366205.1 Actinomycetota bacterium
CTGCCCGCCCAGATGGTCTACCTGTTCCTGCAGACCGTGCTCCCGACCGTGCCGGCGGGCTGGTTGGCGCTGGCCGACGGACTGGTCTACGAGGCCTACCGCGACGCCGGCGTGGCCTTCGGCATCTCGGCAGTCACCGACCAGCAGCTCGCGGGGCTCGTCATGAAGCTCGGGTTCGGGTCGTTCCTGTGGGGCATCATCGTCGTGCTGTTCTTCCGCTGGGCCGCCCGCTTCACTCACGACGACCACGCCGGCGCCGTCACCGACCTGCCCAAGGCGGGCCGCCCCTGGCCCGAGGCCGAGTCGGTGCAGGAGGGCGACGGCGGCGCGGGCGCCGGCCTCACGTGGGCCGAGGTCCAGGCCGAGCTCGAGCGCGCCGGCCCCGCTCCTCGCGACCCCACCCGGCCGGGCTGACCGGCGCGGGTCACTCCCAGCGGAACAGCGCGGCAGCCGCCGCGGGCGTCGTCACCGCCCACACCCCCAGCACGGCCCACGGCCCGGCCGGGGCGGCGCCCGTGTCGAGAGCGGCGCCGACGGCCTCGGCCAGGGCGGCGGCGGGCAGCAGGCGGGCCAGCGCCTCCAGCGCGCCGGGCAGGGCGGTGAGGGGGATCACCATGCCCCCCAGCAGCAGCAGCACGAGGAACAGGCCGTTGGCCAGGGCGAGGGTGAGCTCGGCGCGCAGGGTGCCGGCCATGAGCATCCCCAGCCCGGCGAACGCCGCCGTGGCCAGCAGCAGAGCGGCGGCCGCCAGCGGCACGCTGCCGCCCGGGCGCCAGCCCAGCACCATGGCGACGGGGACGAGCACGGCCACCTGCAGCACCTCGACGGCCAACACCGCCAGGCCCTTGGCGGTGAGCAGGTGGCCCCGGCGCAGCGGGGTCGACCCCAGCCGCTTCAGCACGCCGTACTGGCGCTCGAAGCCGGTGGCGATGCCGAGGCTGACCATCGCCGTGGACATCACCGCCAGGGCGAGGATGCCCGGCGCCAGGAAGTCGACCGGCTCGTCGAGGTCGCTGGGCAGCACGTCGACGAGCGAGAAGAACACCAGGAGCAGCACCGGGATCCCGAGCGTGACGAGCAGCGACTCACCCCGCCGCAAGGTGAGCAGCAGCTCGACCCGCGTCTGGGCCGCCACAGCTCGCACGGGCCGCGCCGGCCTGCTCACGGGCTGTCCCCGGGGTCGGTGAGGCGCAGGAAGACGTCCTCGAGGCGCTGGCGGCCCGCCCGCAGGTCGTGGAGGACCACGTCCCGCTCGGCCAGCCATCCGGTGATCGTGGCCACCATCGCCGGGGTGCCCGCCGCCGCCACCCGGTACTCGCCGGGCGTCACCTCCTCCACCGGCGCGCCCACCGCCTCGGCCAGCCCGGAGACATCGAGGCCGCCGGTGGCGGCGAAGCGGACCTCCTCGACCGGAGCGGCCTCCCGCAGCTCGGCCGGGGTGCCCGCGGCGACCAGCCGCCCCCGGTCGACGATCAGCACCCGGTCCGCCACCCGCTCGGCCTCGTCGAGCTCGTGGGTGGTGACCAGCACCGTGACCCCGCCCGCCCGCAGGTCGTCGATGACGGCCCGCACCACGCGCCGGCCGCCGGGGTCGACGCCGCTCGTGGGCTCGTCGAGGAACGCCACCTCGGGCCGGCCGACGAGCGCCAGCGCGAGAGAGAGGCGCCGCTGCTCGCCGCCGGACAGCTGCCGCCACGTGCGGCGCGCCGCCCCGCCGAGGCCGACCCGGTCGAGCAGCTCGCCGGGATCGAGCGGGTCCTCGTAGAGCGCGGCGAACTGCCGAAGCACCTCGAGCGGCCGGATGCCCGGGTAGACGCCCCCCTCCTGGAGCATCACGCCGATGCGGGGGACGAGCAGGCGGTGCTGGCGCACCGGGTCGAGGCCGAGCACCCGCACCTCGCCCCCGGCCGGCCGCCGGTAGCCCTCGAGCACCTCGACCGTGCTGGTCTTGCCGGCGCCGTTGGGCCCCAGCACGGCGACCACCTCGCCGGGCTCCACCGAGAACGACAGCCCGTCGACGGCGGTGACGTCGCCGTAGCGGACGACCAGGTCGCGCACCGAGATCGAGGGCGGGGCGGGCACGCGGGCACGCTACCGTCCCCGGTCATGATCGACGTCCGCCGCCTGCGCACGGAGCTCGACGAGGTCACCGCCGCGCTCGCCCGCAAGGGCGTGGACCCCGCCGAGGTCGCCCGGGCCGCCGACCTCGACGCCCGCCTCCGCGAGCTCACGACCCGGCGCGACGAGCAGCGCGCCCGCGTCAACGCCCTCTCGAAGGAGGTGGGGGCGGCCTTCCGGGCGGGCGACCGCGACCGCGGCGAGGCCCTCAAGCGCGAGAGCCGGGCGGCCGGCGGGCAGGAGGCCGCGCTCGCCCGCGAGGCCGACGCCGTGGCGGCCGAGCTGCGGGACCTCCTGCTCGTGCTGCCGAACACCCCCTCTCCCGACGCGCCCGACGGGGCGGGCGCCGAGGGCAACGTCGTCGTGCGCACCGAAGGGTTCGACCCCGCCGCCTACGGCGAGCACCAGCGCGTGCCCCACTGGGAGATCGGCGAGCAGCTCGGCATCCTCGACCTCGAGCGGGCCGTGAAGATCTCGGGCTCGATGTTCGTGATGTTCCGGGGCCTGGGCGCGACCCTGAACCGGGCCCTGTGCCAGCTGGCCCTCGACCGCAACGCGGACGCCTTCGAGGAGATCCGCCCGCCCACGCTCGTCACCAGCGACACGCTCACCGCCACGGGGCAGCTGCCGAAGTTCGCCGACGAGGCCTACCACGTCGAGCGCGACGACCTGTGGGCGATCCCCACCGCCGAGGTCCCGCTCACGTCGCTGGCGCGCGACGAGATCCTCGACGAGGCCGACCTGCCCGTGCGCCTCATGGCCTACACCCCTTGCTACCGGCGCGAGGCCGGCGCCGCCGGGCGCGACACCCGGGGCCTGCTGCGCAGCCACGAGTTCGACAAGGTCGAGATCCTCGCCTACTGCACGCCCCGGCAGGGCGAGGAGGTCCACCGTGAGCTCGTCGAGCGGGCGGTCGGCACCATCGACGTGCTGGGCCTGGCCTGGCGGCTCGTCGACATCTGCGCCGGCGACCTCGGCCAGAGCCACCACCGGCAGTTCGACGTCGAGGTCTACGCCCCGGGGTGCGACCAGTGGCTCGAGGTCTCGTCGGTCTCGTGGTTCACCGACTACCAGGCCCGGCGCGCCAACATCCGCTACCGCCCCGCGGGGGGCGGGGGGACCGAGCTGGTCCACACGCTCAACGGCTCGGCCCTCGCCGTGCCCCGCGTGTGGGCGGCGCTCGTCGAGACCCACCGCCAGCCCGACGGATCGATCGCCCTGCCCGAGCCGCTGCACCCCTACCTGCGGGGGGCCACGGCGATCCCCGCGCCCTGAGGTCAGGTCCGGCACGCGGCGCAGCGCCCCACCAGGGCGAAGTGGCGCGTGTCGGCCGCGAAGCCCCACGTCGCCTCGATGCGCTCGCGCACCTCGTCGAGCAGGTCGGCGGGCAGGTGCAGCACCCCGCCGCACGACTCGCACACGGCGTGGTGCGAGACGCCGCCGGCCAGGTGGTAGATCGCCCGGCCGTGCCCGAGGTGGACGTGGGTGAGCACGCCGAGGCGCTCGAAGGCGTCGAGCGTGCGGTACACGGTCGAGAGGTGGACCTCGGGGTGGCGCTCCCGCACGCGCTTCGCCAGGTCCTCCGCCGACAGGTGGCCGGGCTCGGCCAGCAGGGTGCCCAGCACGGCCCGCCGGGCCCGGGTCACCCGCCCGCCGGCCAACCGGAGCTGCTCGAGGGCGGCGGCGAGGCGGGGGTCGTCGGGCCCGGTACGGTCGGGGGGCACGCGGCTCACGTCGGGGCCGTGGGGGCCACCGAGTCGACGGCGATCGACCGGCGGGTCGCGGCGTGCAGGCCGTCGGGGGTCAGCACGCCCAGGAACCGGCCGCGGTGGTCGGTGACCGCCACCCACCCGGCGTCGTAGAGCAGCATCTCGGAGAAGGCGTCCTTGAGCGTGGCGCCGGCGTCCACCACCGCCTCGATCGGCCGGGTCCGGTCCCGCACCTGCCCGTCGCCCGCGGCGCGGGCCCGGCTGATCCACCCCCGCAGGGTGTCGTCGTCGTCGAGCACCACCGCGTACTCGGCGTCCTGGAGCGCCATCTCCTCACGGGCCTGGGCGAGCGACTCGCCCGACTGCACCGCCGGTGGCCGCTCCAGGTCGGTGACGTCGATGGGCGTGACCTTGAGGCGCTTCAGCCCCCGGTCGGCGCCCACGAAGTCGGCGACGAACTCGTCGGCGGGCGCGCCGAGGATCTCGGCGGGGGTGGCGTACTGCGTGAGCACCCCACCCTCGGCGAGCACGGCGATGCGGTCCCCGAGCTTCACCGCCTCCTCGACGTCGTGGGTGACGAACACGATCGTCTTGCGCACCTCCTCCTGGAGGCGCAGGAACTCGTTCTGGAGGCGGTCCCGGGTGATGGGGTCGATGGCGCCGAACGGCTCGTCCATCAACAGCACCGGCGGGTCGGCGCCGAGCGCCCGGGCCACGCCCACCCGCTGGCGCTGACCGCCCGACAGCTGGGCCGGGTAGCGGTCCCGGAACGTGCCCGGCTCGAGGCCGACCAGCGCCAGCAGCTCGTCCACCCGCTCCCCGACCCGGCGCCTGTCCCAGCCGAGCAGCCGGGGGACCGTCCCCACGTTGGCGGCGACGGTCTGGTGGGGGAACAGCCCGATCTGCTGGATCACGTAGCCGATGCGCCGCCGCAGCTCGATGGGGTCGACGTGGGTCACGTCGTCGCCCGCGAGCAGGATGCGGCCCGAGGTGGGCTCGATGAGCCGGTTGATCATCTTCATCGTGGTGGTCTTGCCGCAGCCCGAGGGGCCGACCAGCACGACGAGCTCACCCGGTGCCACCTCGAGGTCGAGCTCGTGCACAGCGACGTGCCCGTTGGGGTAGCGCTTGCTGACGCCCTCCAGGCGGATCACGCCCCACACGTTACGGTTTGCCGGTGCCGGTGTTCGCCCAGCTCTACAGCCGGGAGGCGTGGATCGACTGGAGCTGGGTCGCGGACAACACCGACCGGTTGCGCGCCGCCACCTGGGAGCACGTGGCGCTGACCGTCATCGCCGTGGTGATCGGCCTGGCCATCTCCCTGCCCCTCGGGGTGGCGGCGGCCCGCTGGCGCCGCCTGTACACCCCGGTCATCTCGGTCACCGGGCTGCTGTACACGATCCCGTCGCTGGCCCTGTTCGTCGTGCTCGTCCCCGTCACCGGCCTGACCCGCACGACCGCCGAGATCGGCCTGGTCAGCTACACGCTGCTCATCCTCATCCGCAACGTGGTCGCCGGGCTCGACGGCGTGCCCGGTGACATCCGCGAGGCCGCCACCGGCATGGGCTACGGCGAGCTGCGCCGCCTCGTCCGCGTCGAGCTGCCCATCGCCCTCCCGGCGATCATGGCCGGCGTCCGCATCGCCACCGTCACCACGGTCGGGCTGGTCACCATCACCGCCCTCATCGGCCAGGGCGGGCTCGGGACGTTCATCCTCACCGGCCTGAACCGCGACTTCCGCACCCCCGTCGTCGTGGGCTCGGCGCTGTCGGTCGCGCTGGCGGTCGTCGCCGACCTCGTGCTCTTGGCCGTGCAGCGCACGCTCACCCCCTGGACCCGGGCGGCGGCCACGTGAGGGCGGTCTGATGGAGCTCCTCGCGGACGTGTGGCGCTGGTTCACCGATCCCGCCCAGTGGCAGGGGCGCAGCAGCATCCCCGTGCACCTGTGGCAGCACGTCCGGCTGTCGGGCGTGTCCATGGTGCTGGCGCTGGTGGTCGCGCTCCCCGTCGGCGTGGTCCTCGGGCACGTCCGCCGGGGCGGGGTGCTGGCCGTGAACGTCTCCAACATCGGCCGGGCGGTGCCCTCCTTCGCCCTGCTGGTCCTGGCCTTCGGTGCCTTCGGCATCGGCACGACACCGGCGTACGTCGCCCTGGTGGCGCTGGCCGTCCCACCCGTGCTCACCAACGCCTACGTGGGGGTGGCCGAGGTCGACGCCCAGATCCGCGAGTCGGCGGTGGCGATGGGGATGCGGGGCCGTGAGGTGCTGCGCCGCATCGAGCTGCCGCTCGCCGTGCCGCTGATCATGGCCGGGGTGCGCACCGCCGCCGTGCAGGTGGTGGCGACGGCCACGCTCGCGGACCTCGTCGGCGGCGGCGGTCTGGGGCGCTACATCATCCTGGGCCTGCGGACCCGCGACAACGTGGTGGCCTTCGGCGGCGCGCTCCTCGTCGCCCTGCTCGCCGTCCTCACCGAGCTGCTGCTCGGCCGGGCCCAACGGCGGCTCACCCCCCGGGGCATCCGCGGCGACGAGATCGTCGTGCCCCAGGGGTCGAGCACCCCGCGTGCGGCCGACGTGCCCGTCGCCTGAACGGTGCCATCTGGCCACCATCGGGTCGTTCGCGACAGGATCCAGGGGATCCCCCACCCAGGAGAGGACTGACCCATGCCGACATCCCGACGGATCCTGGTGGCGCTCGTCGCCACCCTCGCCCTGGTCGCGGCGGCCTGTGGCGACGACGACGCCGACACCACCGCCCCACCCGCCGGCACCGACGGCGAAGCCGAGGGTGGCGTGCTGGAGTTCCAGCCGCTCGAGCCCGGGGCCGTCACCTTCACGGCGCTGCAGCGCGGCGACATCGACGTGGCCCTCCTGTTCTCCACCCAGGGCGTCATCGCCGAGAACGGCTGGGTGGTGCTCGACGACGACCGCGGACTGCAGCCCGCCGAGAACCTGGTGCCGGCCATCCGCACCGAGGTGCTCGACGACACCATCGAGGACGCCCTGAACACGCTGTCAGCCGGGATCACCACCGAGGACCTCACCGAGCTGAACCGGCGCGTCGACGGCGACCTCGAGGAGCCCGAGGACGTGGCCCGCGACTACATCGGCGAGATCGGCGTGCTCGACGACATCGAGGAGGGCGCCGGCTCGGGGCAGGTCACGATCGGCTCGACGAACTTCAGCGAGCAGGAGATCATGGCCCACCTGTACGGCATCGTGCTCGAGCACGCCGGCTACCAGGTGACGGTCCGCACCCAGCTCGGGCCCCGCGAGGTCGTGTTCGCCTCGCTCGAGGCCGGCGAGCTCGACCTGACCCCCGAGTACGTGGGCTCGCTGCTCGAGTTCCTCGAGGAGGGGACCGCCACGTCCGACACCGACGAGTCGGTCGAGGCGCTCCGCGAGCAGCTCGCCGACCGCGACCTGACCGTGCTCGAGCCCACGCCCGCCGAGGACAAGAACGCGCTGGTGGTCACCCGGGAGACGGCCGACCGCTACGGCCTGTCGGCCATCTCCGACCTGCTCGGCGTGACCGACGTGCTGGTGTTCGGCGCCCCGCAGGAGTGCCCGCAGCGGCCACTGTGCATGATCGGCCTCCGGGAGGTCTACGGCCTGCAGTTCGAGGGCGTGTAGGGGTCGGGCCCCTCCGGAGCGTGCGCCGGCGCCCGGGCCATTGCCGGAAATGGCCCGGGCGCGTCATTGCGCCTGTCGGACACGTCGCCCATTGTGTGCTCGTGCCCGATTCGCCCATCCGCGTGCTCCTGGCTGACGACGAGCCCGACATCCGGCTGCTCGTCCGCTCCCTGCTCGAGGCCGATGGCCGCTTCGACGTGGTGGCCGAGGCGGGAGACGGCCGGGCCGCCATCGACCTGACCGTCGCCGAGCACCCCGACGCGGTGGTGCTCGACCTGCGCATGCCCGAGATGGACGGCTTCGAGGCCCTGCCGCGGGTCCGTGAGGCGTGGCCCGACACCAAGATCCTCGTGCTGTCCGCGTACGACGAGGCCGATCGGGTGCGCGACCTGGGCGGCGACGAGTTCCTGCAGAAGCTCCGGGTCGTGGACGCGCCCGACGTGCTCGCCGGGCTCGTCGCGGACTGCTGAGCGCGGCGTCAACCCCGGGCTGTGGGCCGGGGCTGACGCTCCCGGCCCGGCGCCCGCCACCGCACGACCCGCGGCGCCACCGCCCACGCCAGCCCACCCGCGGCCACCAGGGCCAGCACGATCCCGAGGGGCACGCCGCCCTCACCCAGCCAGCGGGTGACCCGGAACGACAGGTCCTCGATGGGGCGGATGGGGTTCGTGCCCACGGCGGCGGGATCGCCGCCCAGCCGAGCCGCCCACCATCCGTAGACCACCAGGTAGGCGCCGACCGCCAGCAGCACCACGCCGACCACCCGGTCGACGTGGCGCAGGCCCCGCCGGAGGCGTTGCAGGAGGGTCTCGCGGGCCAGCGCGATCGACACCGACAGGGCGGTGAGGACCGTGCCCATGCCCAGGGCGTACACGGCGCCGGCCGCCACCCCCGAGGCCGGGTTCGCCCGGGTGCTCGTGCCGAACACCACGGCGAGGAACAGCGGCAGCGTGCACGACAGCGAGGCGACGGCGTAGGAGACGCCGAAGAGCGTCATCGACCCCATGGTCCGGCGCTGGCCGCCCCGGTCGAGCCGGGGGAGCGCCAGGCGCAGGGGCCGTCCCCGCAGCGTCCGGACCCCCAGGACGCCGAGACCGATCCCGATGGCGATGGCCAGCCACGGCATGCCACGGTAGATCCAGGTGAGCCCGGCGTTGATGGGCACGCCCAGCGCCACGAACACGGCAAGGAACCCGAGCGACACCGCCAGCGACGCCCGGGCGGCGTGCAGGACCCGGAGCCCCCGGCCGGGCGCGTCCGGCCCGCCGGCGCCGGCGCCCACGAAGAAGCTGAGGTACGCGGGCAGGAGCGGGAAGCCGCACGGGTTGACCGTGGCGACCATGCCGACGGTGAAGGCGTAGGCCAGCGGTGCGTCGATCACGGCCGGAGGTGCTCGCCGATCAGGCGCTCGAGGCGGGCGGCGTCGAGCTCGCCCTGGTGGACGTGGAGGATCCGGCCGTCGGCCGAGACGAGGGCGGTGGCCGGCATCACGTAGCCGCCGAAGGCGGCGTGCAGCTCGACGGCGGGGTCCAGCCCGATGTCGTAGGTGACGCCCGTGCGCTCGACGATGCCGGCGGCGTCCTCGGCTCGGTCCCGCACGGCCAGGCCGAGGAAGGCGATGGTCCCGGCATGGCGCCGGTGGACCTCCTCGATGGCGGGCATCTCGGCGATGCAGGGGGCGCACCACGACCCGAAGAAGTTCACCACCAGCGGCCGCCCCGCGTAGTCGACGATGCTGGCCGTGCCCCCGTCGAGGGTCGCGAACGAGGTGGTGGGGGCGGGGGTCCCGGGGGCGAGGGGCTCGCCCACCAGCGGGTTGTCGCTGGGGTCGAGGCTGACGCGCCCGATGCCGTCCGGGCGCTCCCCGCCGGAGCCGGCGAGGAGCACCCAGACGAACCCGGCGAAGGCCACCGCCACCACCACGGCGGCGACGACGAGCCGGCGCACCATCACGTCAGGGTCGGTACGGGCGGCCATGGCTGGCGCGCAACGCTACTTCACGCCGTGCGCTCCACCACCTCGGGCACGGGGCCCGGCCGGACCATGCCGGCCCGCACCAGCTCGGCGTGGATCAGCTCGGCCTCGATGTCCTCGGGCCGACGGTTCTTGGGAGGCCGGCCCCGCTTGCGCTTGAACGGAAGGATCCTGCCGTTCAGGAACAGCTGGCCGCCCCAGACACCCCACGGCTCGCGCCGCGCCAGCGCGCCCTCGAGGCACGGCTCCCGCACGGGGCAGGTCGTGCAGATCGCCTTGGCCCGGGCGATGTCGGCGAGCTCCTCGGAGAAGAAGAGCGCGGTGAGCGAACCGCGGCTGTCGTTGCAGGCCGCGGCCGCCCACCAACTTGGCGGTTGGGCCTCCTCGACCTCGCTGGTCTGCAGCTCGGCAAGCATGTCGATGTCCCCTCTGTGCGTGTGAACCTGAACCGGAAAACGAAGAAGGCCGCCGGGAGGTCCGGCGGCCGGTGGGTCGAGTCCTGGTGGTGCGGACTCAGGGCGAAGACCCCCATGGCCGTCGGACGGTGTGGATCGGGCGACCGGTGTACACGGCCTTGCCGCGTGCGGACCCCGAACCACCGGTGGCAAAGCCGTTGAGCCCCATGCGGCGACGGAGCGCGCGCGACTCGCCGGCGTCGGCCATCCGGTGGGATGCGAGGCGGGCGAGCATCAGGCGTTCCGCTCCTTGCGTCGAGGTCGGCTTCAGGTCGGTGCCGAGCCCTGCGGAGGGCTCAGGGTCGATCCGACCACGGATCGAGGATCACGTCAACGCATTTTCCCGAACAGAGCCGCGAGGGCGGCCACGCCGAGCAGCCCGCCGCCCATCACGTAGGCCGCCGGCAGGCCCCAGGTCGCGGCCGTCGCGCCCCCCGCCGCCGCTCCGGCGGCACCGGCCGCCGCCACCACGGCCGCCTGGGCCCGCAGCACGGCGTCCCGTCCCCGAGGCGGCTCCGGCGGCCCGCCACCGCTCCCGGTTCCGTCCGTCGCCTGGTGGGCGGCGTCGTGCGCCGCCGCCAGGGCCAGCACGCCCCCGCACGTGGCCCCGGCGAGGCCCCCGCTGAGCGCGGTCGCCGCCAGGATCGGGTCGTCGAGCGCGCCGGCGCCGGCCACGGCCCCCGCCGCGACGAACAGGCTGGCGGCGACCGGCAGGCGGCCGGGGGCACCCCTGGCCAGCAGCGGGGCCGCACCGACCCCGACGACCGAACCGGCCGCCAGCACCGCGAGCAGCAGCCCGAAGCCCACGGCGCCCACGCCGAGCACCTCGAGCGCGAGCAGCACCACGACGCCCAGGGCGGCGGCGGTGCCGGCCGCGCCCGAGGCCCGAGCGAGCGTGGTGGTGGCGAGCCGGGCGTCGGTCAGCAGCAGCCGGCCGCCGCCGGCCGCCGGCGCGGGCGGCGGGGCGGGCCGGGGCTCGCGCCGGGACCGGCC
>ML178740.1:0-31255 GCA_004366205.1 Actinomycetota bacterium
GGTGCCCGAGGCCGGCGTCGGCGCGGCGGCCGCGTCGTGCGACGCGGTCGTGCTCGAGGCCGCCGCGGCCGGCCCGGACGGCCTCCTCGCCGTCTCCGGGAGCCGGGCGGCCGCCGCCGTCGCCCGGCACGCCGGCCGGCCGGTCTGGGCGGTGGTCCCCGCCGGTCGCGCCCTGCCCGCCGTGCTGTGGCGATCCGTCGTGGTCCGCGCCATCGGCGACGCGCCCTGGGAGGCCGGCGTCGACCTCGTGCCCGCCGACCTGCTCGACCACCTGGTCGGGCCCGACGGCGCCGGTCCGGCGGCGGATCTCGCCTACCGCGCCGACTGCCCACCCGCCCCCGAGCTCACCAAGGAGCTGTGACGTGTCGCGTCGAGAGCAGATCCGCATGACCCCCGACGAGGTCGACGCCTTCCTGGCTCAGCGCCACACCATGTCGGTCGCCACCATCGGTCCCGACGGCCGCCCCCACCTGGTGGCCATGTGGTACGGGTTCCTCGACGGTGCGCCCGCCTTCTGGACGTACGCCAAGAGCCAGAAGGTCCTGAACCTGCGCCGGGACCCGCGCATCACCTGCCTGGTCGAGGACGGCCAGACCTACGACGCGCTCCGGGGCGTCGAGCTGGTCGGCACCGCCGAGGTCATCGACGACCCCGACCGGGTGGTCGAGGTCGGCGCCGAGATCCACCGGCGCTACAACGGCCCCCTCACCGACGACATGCTCCCGGTGATCCGGCAGGTCGGCCGCAAGCGGGTAGCCGTGCGCATCGACGTCGAGCGCACCGTCACCTGGGACCACACCAAGCTGGGCGGCGCCTACTGACCGGCCTGCTGACCGGTGGCGCCGGCCGGCGCTAGCCTGCGCCGCCATGGGTGAGATCGTCGAGTTCGCGAGCAACGGCGGCACGGCGCGGGGGTACCTCGCGACGCCCGCCGACGGAGCCGGCCCCGGTCTGGTGGTGATCCAGGAGTGGTGGGGGCTGGTCGACCACATCACCGACGTGTGCGACCGGTTCGCCGCTGAGGGCTTCACGGCGCTGGCTCCGGACCTGTACCGGGGCGAGACCACCAGCGAGCCCGACGAGGCCGGCAAGCTGATGATGGCGCTCAACCTCGAGCAGGCCGGCCGGGACCTGAGCGGCGCCGTCGACCTCCTCGTCGGTCACGACCGGGTGCGGGGCGAGGGCGTCGGCGTCACCGGGTTCTGCATGGGCGGCGGTCTGGCCCTCGTGCTCGCGTGCCAGCGGCCCGACGCCGTGCGGGTCTGCGTGCCGTTCTACGGGGTCATCCCATGGCCGTCGGCCCAGCCCGACTGGTCTCGCCTGGAGGCGGCCGTGCAGATCCACGTCGCCGAGAAGGACGCCTTCTTCACGCCCGACGCTGCCGCGGAGCTCGAAGAGACGCTGCAGGGGCTGGGCAA
Organism: Actinomycetota bacterium; assembly: GCA_004366205.1. Taxonomy (GTDB): domain Bacteria; phylum Actinomycetota; class Acidimicrobiia; order Acidimicrobiales; family CADCSY01; genus SIRW01. The sequence goes on from ML178740.1 coordinate 1,419, forward strand.
GGAGGTCGAGGTGTTCGTGTACCCCAACACCGACCACGCCTTCTTCAACGACACGCGGCCCGAGGTCTACGACGAGCAGGCTGCCGCCCAGGCGTGGACCCGCACGCTCGAGCTGCTGCGCGCCAAGCTCGGCTGAGCCCGGAAACGACCATCGGCGACCCCGAACCGACCGGGCTTCCCCTCGAGGAGACCGTCCGCTACCCGCTGCCGGGCACGGCGGTGCCCGGTGCGGTGGCGTTCAGCCCCGACGACCGGTACCTCACGTACCTGCACAGCCCCGACCGCACGCTCGACCGGCGCCTGTTCGCGCTCGACCCCGACGGCGGTGACCCCTTCGTCGCCGTCGTGCCGCCCGCCGGCGGAGCCCGGGAGGGCGAGCTGTCCCTGGAGGAGCAGCTCGAGCGCGAGCGCCGGCGCGAGCTCGGCCTCGGCGTCACCACCTACTCGTGGGCCCGGGAGGGCGATCGCCTGCTGGTCCCCCTGCGGGGCGGGTTGTGGGTGCAGGACGGTGTGAGGGGGGAGCTGCGCCAGCTCGTCGCGGCGGACGCCGACGGTCCCGCCCTCGACCCCCGCATCTCGCCCGACGGCGCCACGGTGTCGTTCGTGCGCGGCGGGGAGCTGCACGTGGTGGATGCCGGGGGCGACGGCGCCGCGCCCCGGCGGCTGACCAGCAGCGCCGAGGACGGGCTCACCCACGGGCTGGCCGAGTTCGTTGCCCAGGAGGAGCTCGACCGTCACCACGGCCACTGGTGGTCCCGCGACGGCCGCCACCTGGCGTTCACCCGGGTCGACGAGCGCCACGTGCCCGTGTACCGCATCGTCCACCAGGGTGCCGACGAGGTGGGCGAGGGCGCCCAGGAGGACCACCGCTACCCCTTCGCGGGCAAGGCCAACGCGCTGGTCACCCTCGCCGTGATCGACGCGGGGGGCGGGGAGCCCCGCTGGCTCGACGTCGGGGACCTGGGCGGCGACGCCGGCGGCTACCTCGCCCGGGTGCACTGGGGGCGCGACGGCCGGCTCCACGTCCAGACGGTCGACCGGCGCCAGCAGCGCCTCACGCTGCTGCGGTTCGATCCCGCAACCGGCGCCCGCGAGGAGCTGCTCGTCGAGGAGTCCGACGTGTGGATCAACGTGCACGACTGCTTCCGGTCGCTCGACGGCGGTTGGTTCGTGTGGGCCTCGGAGCGGACCGGGTTCCGCCACGTCGAGTTGCGCGACCCCGACGGCGGCCTTGCCCGGACGCTCACCAGCGGGGAGTGGATCGTCGACACGGTGGTGGGTGTCGACGAGGAGGCGGGCACGCTGTGGTGCACCGGCACCCGCGACGGCCCGACCCAGCGCCACCTCTACGCCGTGCCCCTGGCCGGCGGCGACCCCCGGCGCATCACGGGTGACGGCGGCCTGCACGACGTCGTGCTCGACCACCGCCACCGGCGCTTCGTCGACACCCACAGCCGCGCCGACCGGCCGCCGACCGTCACCCTGCGGGCGCTCGACGACGGTCGGGTGCTGCGGACCGTCCACGACGACCCCGACCCCCGGGTGGCTCGCCTCGGTCTGCGCCCGCCCCGGCTCACCTCGTTCACCACCACCGACGGGGCCACGTTGCACGCCGCCCTGTACCACCCGCCCGAGTCGGCCGGGCCGCCCCCCCACCCGCTGGTGGTGAGCGTGTACGGCGGTCCCCACGCCCAGCGGGTCGTCGACGGGTGGTCGGTCACGACGGAGATGCGGGCCCAGTGGCTGCGCGAGCAGGGCTACCTCGTCGCCGTCGTCGACAACCGGGGCTCGGCCCGCCGGGGTCTCGCCTTCGAAGGCGCGATCCGCCACGACCTCGGGAACCTCGAGGTGCGCGACCAGGCCGAGGCCGTCGCCTGGCTGGCCCGCTCGGGCCTGGCCGACCCCACCCGGGTGGGCGTGTACGGCTGGAGCTACGGCGGCTACATGGCGCTCATGTGCCTGGCGCGCGCCCCCGGGGTGTTCCACGTCGGGGTCGCCGGCGCGCCCGTCACCCACTGGGACGGCTACGACACGTGCTACACGGAGCGCTACATGGGCCTGCCGGCCGAGAACCCCGGCGGCTACGAGCGCTCCAGCGTCATGGCCCATGCCGGGGCCATCGAGGGCGACCTGCTGCTGGTCCACGGCCTCATCGACGAGAACGTGCACTTCCGTCACACGGCCCGGCTGCTCAACGCCCTGCACCGCCACGGGGTCGACTACGAGCTGCTCGTGTTCCCCGGCGACCGCCACGTCCCCCGCGACGAGGGCGACCGCCTCTACATGCAGCGGCGCGTCGTCGAGTTCCTGGCCCGGGGGCTGCGGAAATAGCATCGGGCCCATGTCCGAGCGCACCCGCAACCTGCCCCGCCGGTCCTGCCTGTCGATCCCCGGATCCAGCGAGAAGATGCTGGGCAAGGGCCCGGGCATCCCGGCCGACATGATCTTCCTCGACCTCGAGGACTCGGTGTCGCCGCTGGAGAAGGAGTCGGCCCGGGGCAAGGTCGTCGACGCCATCAAGAACCAGGACTGGGGCGAGAAGATCCTGTGCGTCCGGGTGAACGCCTGGGACACCGAGTGGACCGCCTACGACATCATCGAGGTCGTCGGCAACGCCGGGCCCCGACTCGAGGAGATCATGCTGCCCAAGGTGCAGTCCGCCGCCGAGGTCGTGGCCGCCGACCTGCTCCTCACCCAGGTCGAGAAGGCAGCGGGCCTGCCCGACGGGCACATCGGCATCGAGGCCCAGATCGAGACCGCCCGTGGCCTCATCAACGTGGAGGAGATCTGCGCGGCGTCACCCCGGCTTGAGACGATCATCCTCGGCCCGGTCGACATGTCGGCCTCCATGGAGATGCCGTCGCTCGCCGGGGGCCTGCAGATCCCCGAGTACCCCGGCGACTACTTCCACTACGTGTTCGTGAAGATCCTCATGGCCGGCCGCGCCAACGGCCTGCAGGTCATCGACGGCCCGTACGTACGGGTGCGCGACCCCGAGGGCTTCCGCGACTTCGCGACCCGCAGCCAGATCCTGGGCTACGACGGGAAGTGGGCGCTGCACCCCGACCAGGTGACGATCCTCAACGAGGTGTTCTCGCCCAGCCAGGAGCAGTTCGACAAGGCGTGCGACGTGCTCGAGGCCTACGAGAAGGCCACGACCGAGGGCGAGCGCAAGGGTGCGGTGATGTTCGGCGACGAGATGATCGACGAGGCGTCCCGCAAGGTCGCGATCAAGATCGTGAAGCGGGGCGAGCGGGCGGGCCTCACCCGCAGCCCCCGCGAGGCCGAGAGCAGCTGACCGGAACCGGGTCGCCCGTGCCGGCAGACGGCGTCGTGATCGACGTCGTCATGCCCGCCCGCAACGAGGCGCTCACCGTCGCGGCCAACGTGGCCGCGGCGCGGGGCTGCCGGTACGCCCGGCGGGTGATCGTCGTCGACGACGGCTCCACCGACTGCACCGCCGAGGCGGCGGCCGCCGCCGGCGCCGAGGTCGTGCGGCGCCCGGCGTCGACGGGCTCGAAGGCCCACGCCATGGCGGCCGGGCTGGAGGCGACCGACGCCCCCACGATCCTGTTCGTCGACGCCGACTGCACCGGGCTGACCTCGGCCCACCTCGAGGAGATCTGCGAGCCGTACGTGGCGGGGCGGGCGACGATGTCGATCGGGGCGTTCGACTACGGCCCGCTGCTCAACTGGTGGATCCTGCGGTGGGTGCCGCTGAGCGGCGAGCGGGTGATCCCCCGGTGGGTGTTCGAGGCCATCCCGCCGCACAAGCTCGACGGCTACACCATCGAGAGCCGCATCAACGAGGTCATCGCCGAGGGCCGGCTGCGCACGGTCGTGCGGACCATGCGGGGCGTCAGCCACCGCACCAAGCGCGACAAGTTCGGCCCCGTCGAGGGCGCCAAGGCGACGTGGGCGATGTTCGTCACGCTCATCCGCCTGCTGCGGGGCGACATCCGCTGGCGGGCCTACTGGTACTACCTCCAGGGCCTCACCGTCGAGCCCTCCCGCACCCCACCCGCCGCTTCCTCCGTTCTGTGAGCGAGCGGGGGGTCAGGCCGCGGCCTGCTCGAGGAGGCGGCGGGCGATGATCTTGAGGCAGAGGGTCTCGTCGGCGCCCTCGAAGATCGACAGCACTCGGGCGTCGACGAAGTAGCGGCTCACCGGGAACTCCTCGGCGTAGCCCATGCCACCGTGGATCTGCATGGCCTCGCGGGTGACCCACTCGGCGGCCTTGCACACGTAGGCCTTGACCATCGACGCCTCGAGGCTGCCCTCGCCCTTGGCCATCAGGCGCGAGACCTCGTAGGCGAACTGCCGGGCCGCCTGGATCAGCACCGCCATGCGGGCCAGCTTCACCCGGGTGAGCTGGTACTCGGCGATGGGATGGCCGAACACCGACCGGTCGAGCGCGTACTGGCGGGCCTCCTCGTAGGCGGCCTGCATGACGCCGATGGCCCGGGCCGCCGTCTGCAGCCGGCCGTTCTCGAAGCCCTCCATCTGCAGGTAGAAGCCCCGACCCTGGCCCTCCTCACCGCCGATCTGGCAGTCGTCGGCGACCCACCACCCGTCGAAGGCCACCTCGTAGGAGTGCATGCCCCGGTAGCCGATCGTGTCGATGGCCCGGCCCTCCATGCGGCCACCGCCGGGCGCGCCGCCGTCGTCCCCGGCCTCCTGGGTGAGCTCGAAGCCGTGGCCCGCGCCCCGGGGCTTTGGGACCACGAACAGGGTCAGGCCCCGGTGGGCCTTGGAGCGGTCGGGGTCGGTGCGAGCCAGCAGCATCAGCACGTCGGCGCGGGCGCCGAAGGTGCACCACGTCTTCACGCCGTTGATGAGCCAGCCGCCGCCGCCGGCCCGGGTGGCCGTGACCTTCAGGTTGGCGACGTCGGAGCCGTAGTCGGGCTCGGTGACGGCCACGGCCGCCATGGCCTCGCCGCTCGCCAGCTTCGGCAGCCAGTGCCGCTTCTGCTCCTCGGTGCCGCCCTTCACCAGCGCCCGGGTGAGGATCTCGGGTCGGGTGATGAGCGAGCCGCCGATCCCGAGCGACCCGCGCGACAGCTCCTCGGTGGCCACCACCATGCCGAGGTAGTCGCTCTCGCCCCCCGCGGCGAAGCCGCCGTACTCCTCGGGCACGGACAGCCCGAACGCCCCGAGCTCGGCCAGACCGGAGATGACCTCCTCGGGGACGTCGGCGTTGGTGCGGTGCACGTGCTCGGCGTGCGGGCGGATCTTGTCCTCGGCGAACCGGCGGAACGTGTCCTGCACCATCTCGAAGTCCGAGTCGAGGTGGCGCGGGCCCTCCTCGTCGGCGAGCTCGGCGAGGAACGCCGGGTCGCGGTACGCAGCGAGGAAGTCGCGGGTGGCGTCGAGGGCGCCGGGTTCCACGCCCCAGGCCGCCTCGCGCCCCAGGATCCTCGACGCCAGCTCGTGCACGGCGTCGGCCACGAAGGCGCAGGTGATGCGGCCCTCGGCGTCGCCTCTCGCCCCGTAGTCGAGCAGCACCCGGGCGTTCTCCACCGCCGAGGCGGCGTGGGCGAGGTCGTAGGCGACCTGCTGGTGGTCGTCGATCGACCCGGCGGCGGCCAGGTGGCGGGCGGCGGCGTCGACCACCCCGCGGGCGGCGTCGACGGCGGCGGCAGCGGCGCTGAGGTCGGGGCTCGTCATGGCCGGCAGGCTACCCACGCCCGCCGGAGCGCTCCCACTCGACCGGGGCGCCGCACGCAGCGCCGGGCGCCGCCGGCGGCCCTACGATCCGACCGTGGCCGAGCGAACCGACCCCGAGGTGGCCGACGAGATCGTCGCCGCCGTCCGCCGCTTCGTCGAGCGCGAGGTGCTGCCCGTCGCCAGCGACCTCGAGCACGCCGACGCCTACCCGACCGACCTGGTCGCCGGCATGCGCGACCTGGGCCTGTTCGGCGCCACCATCCCGCCCGAGCACGGAGGCCTCGGCCTCGACGTGCCCACCTACGCCCGCATCGTCGAGGAGCTGGCGGCGGGGTGGATGTCGCTGTCCGGGGTGGTCAACACCCACCTGATCGCCGCCGGCCTCATCGCCCGCCACGGCACCGGCGAGCAGCGGGACCGCTGGCTGCCCCGCATGGCGACCGGCGAGCTGCGGGGCTGCCTGTCGCTGTCCGAGCCCGACGCCGGCAGCGACACCCGGTCGCTGCGGTGCAAGGCCACGCCCGACGGCGACGAGTACGTCATCGACGGCACGAAGGCGTGGGTGACCAACGGCGAGACGGCGGGCATCGTCGCCCTCGCCGCCCGCGCCCCCGAGGGCATCACGTGCTTCATGGTCGAGAAGGAGCCGGGCCCGGCCCACGGCGGCATCACGATCAGCAAGCGGGTCGGCAAGCTGGGCTACAAGGGGATCGAGACCGTCGAGATGGCCTACGACGGCCATCGGGTCCCGGCCTCGGCCGTGCTGGGCGGCTCCGACGGGCTCGGCCGGGGGTTGCCGTTCATCCTCGCCGGTCTCGAGCTGGGCCGCATCAACATCGCCGCCCGGGCCTGCGGCGTGGCCCGGGCCGCGTTCGAGGCCGCCATCCGCTACGCCCAGCAACGCGAGACGTTCGGCAAGCCCATCGCCCAGCACCAGGCCATCCAGTTCAAGCTGGCCGACATGGCCACCCGCCTCGAGGCCGCCCGCCTGCTGACCCGCAACGCCGCCGAGCGCCACCAGGCGGGCGAGCGCACCGACGTCGAGGCCGGCATGGCCAAGCTCTTCGCCTCCGAGGCCGCCATGGACATCGCCACCGAGGCCATGCGCATCCACGGCGCCATGGGCTACGCCGACGAGCTGCCCATCGAGCGCTACTACCGCGACGCCCCGCTGATGGTGATCGGCGAGGGCACCAACGAGATCCAGCGGATGGTGATCGCCCGGGGCCTGCTCGCCCGCTACCCCGTCTGAGGAGCGGCGCGCCCGGCTTCGCCCGCGGGGTGGGGCCGGCCGTAGGCTCGGGCCCCATGACCGTCCACGAACGACCCTTCGGCCGCTACCTCGAGGACTTCGAGGTGGGCGACGTGTACCGGCACTGGCCGGGCAAGACCATCACCGAGTACGACGACCACCTGTTCTGCATGATCACGATGAACCACCACCCGTTGCACACCAACGAGTGGTTCGCCGAGAACGAGACGGTCCACAAGCGCAACGTGGTGGTCGGGAACCTCGTCTACTCCCTGGTTCTGGGCATGAGCGTCCCCGACGTGAGCGGCGCCGCCATCGCCAACCTCGAGGTCGAGACGCTGCGCCACCAGAAGCCCACGTTCCACGGCGACACCATCTACGCCGAGACCCGGGTGCTGGACGTGAAGGAGTCCTCGTCCAAGCCCGACCGCGGCATCGTCACCGTCGAGACCAAGGGCATCAACCAGCGGGGCGAGGAGGTCTGCTACTTCCGGCGCAAGGTGATGGTCTGGAAGCGAGACGCCGCCCCGGCGCGCCAGCGTCCCTACGGCGAGGGCATCTGGGCCGAGTAAGGCCGAGCCGGGCCGAGCAGGAGCGTCGACCCACGCTGCGTCCCCTCCAGCGGGAGCTGCTGGCCTGGGGCGCCCGCCACCGCCGTGACCTGCCCTGGCGGCGGACCCGCGACCCGTGGCTCGTGCTGGTCAGCGAGGTGATGCTGCAGCAGACCCAGGCGCCGCGGGTGGCGCCCGCGTTCGAGCGCTTCGCGGCCCGGTTCCCCACGGCCGCGGCGTGCGCCGCGGCGCCGGCCGGGGAGGTGGTCCGGGCCTGGGCGGGCCTGGGCTACAACCGCCGGGCCCTCGCCCTGCACGCCGCTGCGGCGGCCGTGGTCGAACGGCACGGCGGCGCCGTCCCCGGCGACCTCGACGCCCTGCTCGCCCTGCCCGGCGTCGGTCCCTACACGGCCCGGGCCGTGCTCGTGTTCGCCTTCGCGCGCGACCTCGGCCTGGTCGACACCAACGCCGGGCGGTTCCTGGCCCGGGCAGCCGCCGGGCGTCCGCTCGCCCGGCGCGAGGCCCAGGACGTCGCCGACGGCCTGGTGCCGCCGGGGGAGGGGTGGGCCTGGGGCCAGGCCGTGTTCGACCTCGGCGCCCTCGTGTGCGTGCGGCGGGCGCCGCGCTGTGGGGACTGCCCCGTGCGGGCCCACTGCGCCTGGGCGGCGGCCGGGTACCCCGAGCCCGACCCCGTCGCCGGCTCGGCGGGCATCAGCGGCGGTCAGAGCCGGTTCGCCGGTTCCGACCGGCAGGGCCGGGGCCGCCTGGTGGCGGCGCTGCGCGCCGGGCCCGTCCCGGTCGAGGCCGTGGCCGGCGCCTGCGGCTGGCCCGACGACCCCGACCGCGCCGAGCGCGTCGCCGCCGCCCTGGTGGCCGACGGCCTCGCCGTCCGCACCGGCGAGACGCTCACCCTTCCGTGAGGGCGGCGACGAGGTCGGGGTAGGCGGCATCCGCCAGGGCGACCATCTCGTCGTCGGTGCGGTCCTGGATGGGGTGGGCGACGAACACCCGGGCGGGCTCGAAGCCCAGCGCCCGGGACTGGGCCTCGGCGGCCTCGGCGAACTCGGTCGAGGCCACGAACACGCCGGGCAGGCCCCGCCCCTCCAGGTCTGCGATGTCGTGCACACTGCACGACGTGCAGCTGCCTCAATCCGCGAGCGCCTCGATGACGGCGTCGCAGGTGGTGGCGATCTCCTGGCGGAGGTCGACGGGGGCGTTCTTGGCGAACGTGGGCTTGCGGTAGCGCACCACGGTGGCGCCGTCGGCCTCGAGCCGGGCGGCGATCCGGTCGAGGAACACCTCGCCCCGGGGCTTGGAGATGTCGAGCAGGCCGACGGTCCGCCCGGCGAGCGCCGGCAGGCGCTCGACCCGCTCGCGCCGGGCCGGGGTCCGCTCGCCGGTGGGGTCGAGCACCACGCGCGTCATGTTCCTACCTCCCGGGTGACGGGCTGGCTGCCGGTGGCGCCGTTCACCCACCCCCCGATGATGCCCGAGAACAGCCCGGCGGTGCCCCCCGCGTGCACGAACCACAGCCCCTCGGGCCCGAACTTCGGCAACGTCGCGGCCCGCAGGCTCTCGGGCACGCCCTCGGCGATGCCGCCGGCGCCCCGCATGATCTCCTCGCCGGGAAGCTGCAGCAGGCCGAGGATCTCCTCCCGGAGCCGGGCCTTCGACCAGCCGGCCTGGCGGAACACCCGGGCGTGCTCGGGCGACACGACCACGAAGGCGTCGAACGCGAGCGGCAGCTTGGGGTGCGCGACCGTCCGCAGGCAGGCGGCGAAGGACCGGGCGAGCGACTCGGGCTCCCGCGAGAGCTGATCGACCACGCCGCGCACCCCCTCCCCGGCGAAGAGCGTGACGGCCGACGTGCCCGCCGGCAGCCCCCGCTCGACCGCGAGCGGCTCCCACGGCGAGCCCGCCTCGTCCTCGGCGAAGCAGAACGTGTACTTGCCCGGGTTGCCGAGCGTGGCCCGGTCGACGCCGCCGGGGCGGCCCCCGCCGACGTTGCGGATCACCAGCTGCAGGGCCCGGCCGATCGTGGCGTTGGCCCGGTTGCCCTGCCCGAGGGCGTTGACGCCGCTGTTCATGCCGATGGCGGTCGCCACCGGGCCGTTGACGATGACGACGGGCCCGGAGAAGTAGGTCGTGGCGAGCAGGCCGTGCATGTTGAACTCCTCGGTGCACGCCGCCTCCACGGCCGCCAGCACGACCGGCAGGTACTCGGGCTTGCAGCCGGCGAGCACGGCGTTGACGGCCACCTTCTCGACCGTGCACTCGACGAGGTCGGGTGGGACCACGGCCACGACCTCGTCGGGCGAGCGGGTGGTGCCCGTCAGCATCCGCAGGACGCGGGCGGGCGTGGGTGGGACGACGGGCAGCCCGTCGGTCCAGCCCCGGTCGAACAGCGCCTCCATCTCGTCCTCGAGCTCGGCGAGCTCGACCCGCCGGCTGCGCAGGACCTCGCCGCCGAAGCGCACGGCCAGCTCCTCGGGCATGCCGGGGTCGAGCGTCCGGGAGCCGCACCCCGGCCGCCAGTCGGGCAGTCCCGGTCCCAGCCCGGTCACGCCGGTGAAGGCCTCCCACCTCGCCCGGTCCCACCCCTCGAGCCGCTCGCGCTCCTCGCCGCCCTCGAGTCGCACCAGGGTCGGGACGGTCTCGATGCCCTGCCGCCAGGACGCCTCGAGGCCGGCGTCGTCGTCCTCGGACACGATCGTCACGACACCGTCGGCGGCGAGTCCGGCGAGCACGGGCGCCACCACCTGGCAGGTGGGGCAGTCGGCCCGCACGAAGGCGACGATCCCGTCGGGAGCCATGGTCAGCGGGCCGTGAGGAAGCCGACGATCAGGGCGTTCAGGTGGCCGGGCTGCTCGAGGTGCAGGAAGTGCCCGGTCGAGGGCACGACCTCCACCCGCGAGCCGGGGCCGAGGTGAGCCTCGGCGCCGGCGGCGAGCTCGGCGCCGACGCAGCCGTCGCCGGCGCCGTGCAGGTACAGGGTCGGCTGCGGCGTGGGGGCCTGCGTGGCCGCCTGCTCCGCCGCCAGCTCGGGCACCTGGTTCGCGGGGTTCAGCGTGGCCCGGTAGTAGCCGAGTGCGGCGGCCAGGTTGGCGGGGTCGCGCAGGGCGGCCTTCACGTGCGGGAGGTCGTCGCCGGCGTCGTAGCCGGGCGACCAGTCGGCCCAGAGGCGGTCGAGGAACGCCAGGTCGTCGGCGGGCACCACGGCGTCGGCCAGCGGGTGCTGGAAGAAGAACATGTACCAGGATCGCCGCAGCTGGTCGTAGGAGAGCAAGCCCCGGCCCATCGCGCCCGCCGGCGGGACGGCGGCCGTCACCACCCGCCGCCACCGGTCGGGCTGGTGGGCGGCGGCGCCGTAGGCCGCCATGGCGCCCCAGTCGTGGCCCACGAGCACCGCGTCGCCGTCACCCCCGAGGGCCTCGTGGAGGGCGCAGGCGTCCGCGGCGAGGGCGCCGGTCTGGTAGCGGCCGTCGGCGGGGACGGCGGTCGGTGCGTACCCCCGCATCCACGGGGCCACCGCCCGGAAGCCGGCCTCGGCGAGCGCCGGCAGCAGGTGGCGCCAGGTGTGGGCGGAGTCGGGGAAGCCGTGCAGGCACAGGGCGAGGGGCCCGTCGCCGGCCTCGAGGTAGGCGAACTCGACGCCGTTGGCCGCGACGCGGCCCTGGCGGATCGTGCGGTCGGTCACGGCTCGCACCCTAGACAGCGGCGTCCCCCTCGGGCTCAAGCCGGTCGTGGTTCGTGACGATCCCGTGACGGTGGCCCACGACGTCCTCGACTCCTACCTCCGCGCGCTGGCGGAGGCCAACGGCTCCGACCTGCACGTGAAGGTGGGGGCGCCACCCCGCATGCGGATCAACGGCACGCTCGTGCCCATCGCGGGGGCGCCCGCCATCGGGCCTCAGGACACCGCAGAGATGGTGCGGGCCATCATGCGCGACGACCTGTTCGAGCGCTTCGACCGCACCAACGACGCCGACTTCGCCTACTCGGCTCCCGGCATCGGTCGCTTCCGGGCCAACGCCTTCCGCACCCGCGGCTCGGTGGCGTTGATCTTCCGCCTCGTCGGCACCACGCCCCCGTCGTTCGAGGCGCTCGGCCTCCCCGAGGTGATCGGCCGCCTCGCCGGCGAGCACCGGGGGCTGATCCTCGTGACCGGCCCGACGGGCTCCGGGAAGACGACGACGCTGGCGGCCATGATCGACCACATCAACAGCACCCGGGCGTGCCACATCATCACGATCGAGGACCCCATCGAGGTGCTGCACGCCGACAAGCAGGCGTCGGTGAACCAGCGGGAGATCGGTGTCGACGCCGACGACTTCGCCTCGGCCATGCGGGCCGCGATGCGCCAGGACCCCGACGTGATCCTCGTCGGCGAGATGCGCGACGAGGAGACCGTGGCCGCCGCCCTCGGCGCCGCCGAGACCGGTCACCTCGTGCTGTCGACGCTGCACACCACCGACGCCGCCGAGACGGTGAACCGCATCGTGGACTTCTTCCCGCCTCATCAGCAGAACCAGGTCCGCCACGCGCTCGCCGGGTCGATCAAGGGCACGATCTGCCAGCGGCTCGTGCCCACGGCCGACGGCACGGGTCGGGTCGCGGTGCTCGAGATCATGGTGGCGACGGGCCGCATCCAGCAGTGCATCGTCGACCCGAGCCTCACCGGCCAGATGCACGAGATCATCGCCGAGGGCGAGTACTACGGCATGCAGACCTTCGACCAGGCGCTGGTGAAGCTCTACGCGGAGGGGCTGATCGACATGCGGGGGGCGATGATGGCCGCCAGCAGCCCGCATGACCTCAAGATCATGCTCCAGCAGCAGGGCCTGACGAACCCGGGGACGGGCGCGCCGGCCCGCCCGACCCCGGTGGGTGCGCCGCCTGTCTAACGGGTAGCCTCGGCCCGTCCACAGTCGGAGGGGGCCGGAGGGGATCGACGGGTGAGGGTCACGTTCTACGGAGTCCGGGGGTCGACGCCCTCACCGTCCGACGGGAACCGGCGCTACGGCGGGAACACCGCCTGCGTGGCCATGGAGTCACCGGGCGAGGACCCCATCGTGTTCGACCTCGGCACGGGCCTGCGGTACTTCGGGGAGACCCAGCCGCTCGACGGCTCGTTCCGGGGGACAGCCCTCGTGAGCCACATCCACTGGGATCACGTGCAGGGCCTGCCGTTCTTCCCGCCCGCCGACCGGGTCGGCGCGCGCTTCGACGTCTACGGCCCGACCCCCGACGGGATGTCGCTGGCCCAGGCCTTCGACGAGTTCATGCGCCCCCCCTACTTCCCGGTGCGCGCCGCCGACCTCCGGGGCGACATCCGCTTCCACGACGTCGACCACGGCGACTTCGCGGTCGGCGCCGCCAAGGTCCAGGTCCGGCCGGTGCCGCACTGCGGGCCGACGGTCGGCTACCGGGTCGACTGGCACGGCGCATCGGTCGCCTACGTCTCCGACCACCAGGCGCCGCTCGACCGCTCGTGGTCGATCGACGAGGCCGTGCTCGAGCTGTGCGACGGGGTGGACCTGTTGATCCACGACGCCCAGTACACCGCCGAGGAGTGGGAGGAGAAGGCCCACTGGGGGCACTGCACCGTCGAGTACGCGGTCGACGTGGCCGTGGAGGCCCGGGCCCGCCGCCTGGCGCTGTTCCACCACGACCCCAGCCACGACGACACGACGGTGGACCGGCTCCTCGAGGACGCCCGGGCCCGTGCCGGCGACCGCGTCGAGGAGGTCCTGGCCGCTTTCGAGGGGCTGACGATCAGCTTCGACCGATGACCCCGACCTGTCAGGCTCGATGACCGACCCGATCGAGGCGCCCTCGGGCGCACCCCCCTTCGACGCCGCCCGCTTCCGCCAGGTGCTCGGGCACTTCCCGACCGGCGTGACCGTCGTGACCGGCCGGCCCGAGGGCGGCGACCCCGTCGGCCTCGCCGTCGGCTCGTTCACGTCGGTGTCCCTCGATCCGCCGCTCGTGGCGTTCTGCCCGGCGAGCACGTCGAGCAGCTGGCCGGAGATCGAGGCGTCGGGCCACTTCTGCGTCAACATCCTCGCCGAGGACCAGGAGGAGCTGTCCCGCACGTTCGCCACGAGCGGTGCCGACAAGTTCCAGGGGGTGGGGTGGAAGCCGGCGGCCGGATCGGGCGCGCCGATCCTCGACGACGTGCTCGCCTGGATCGACTGCGAGATCGACGCGGTCCACGAGGGCGGCGACCACTACATCGTCGTGGGCCGGGTCCTCGACCTCGACGCGCCCCGCCCCGGCGGCCCACTCGTCTTCTACCGGGGCGGCTACGGTCGCTTCCAGCCCTGACCGCCCCTGGACTCGCTCGCCGCCGCCGCCGTCGCCGCCCGGGTGGTGCTCGGCCTCGTCCTCCTCGCCGCCGGCGCCCTCAAGCTGCGGGAGCCGACCTGGCCAGAGCAGGCCCACGCCTTCGGCGCCCCCCGCTGGGCCGTGCCCCTCGTGCCGTGGGTCGAGATCGTCCTCGGCGCCCTGCTCGTCCCCGGGCTCGGCGGCGCCTGGACGGCGGGGGCGGCCATCGGGATGGTCGGCGCCTTCACCGTGCTCGTGGTCGTCCGCATGGTGCAGGGGAGCGAGGCGCCGTGCGCCTGCTTCGGCGCCCTGACCACCGGCCGCGCCCGCCCGGTCGGCCCCGCCACCCTCGCCCGCAACGCCGCGCTCGTCGCCCTCGGCGTGCTCGCCCTGCTCGCCTGAGGCGGCGACGGCCGGCCGGTTGGCTGGGGGACGGCGGGGCGTTGCCGGCGGGGCGTGGCCGGCGGGGCCCGGTGGGATGGTGGCGGGGGCGTGTGCGACCTGCGGGACCGCTCGCGTGCTGGTCGCTCTGGAAGGATTCTCAGGCGATTCTCACCGCCGGCGGCAGGCGCAGGGTGGGGTCGTGGCCGCCGGCCGGTGGGTGTGGTCGGCGTCCGCTGGGGGTGCTGGTGCCGGCCGTTCCGCTGGCGGTGCTGGTGGCCGGGTGGTGTGGCCGTGCGGCTGGTGGCCGGGTGGTGTGGCCGTGCGGCTGGTGGTCGGGTGCTGTGGCCGTGCGGCTGGTGGCCGGGTGGCCCGGCTGGGGCGGTGGCCGCCGGAGGGCCCGGCGTGACCGGGCGGGGTGGTGCCGGCCGCGGCTCGGTCGTGAGAATCGCCTGAGAATTCTTCCAGAGGGACCGCGCAGCGACTGCGTGGTCTGGGTGCCCGGGCCGGCGCGTGGCCGCCGGCGGGCGGGGCGCTGATACACCCCCCTGCCACCATGTCCGGCCATGGACGAGGCGAGCATCAACCGGACGTGGCGCCGGCGGGCGGAGGCGGCCGTGCGGGATCCGGGCCCGCGCCTGAAGGCGATGGGGCGCATGCGGAACGAGGTCCTGGCGCTGCAAGCGGAGGCCCTGGCGGAGCTGGCCGAGCTGGACGAGGCGCTCGGCACGCTGCTGCGGCGACGGCTCGAGCTGACCGGCCGGATCCGGGCCTGCCATCGGACCCTCAAGGGCACCGACGACTTCAGCCGACGCTGGCCCGGTCGGGCGACGCTGCCGAGAGCGGTGACCCCGTCGGTCGCGGCGGAGCCGGCTGTGGTCGAGGGCGCCGAGCTGCGCGCCGCCGTGGCAGGCGTGCTGCGAACGGCCGGCACCGCCGTGCGCACCGTCGAGATCCACGAGCTGCTGCTGGCGCAGGGGGTCACCGCCCCCGGGCGCCAGCCCCTCCAGGCGATCTGGAACGCCCTCCGAGCGCTGCGTGCCGAGGGCTCGGTCGAGCTGGTGGCCCGGGGGACGTACCAGGCCGTGCTCCCCGCGGAGGGGCCCGACGGCGGGGCGCCGTGCGTGCCCTAGCCTGCGGCGCATGGCGATGGCCAAGGTGACCGAGAGCGACCGGATCGCGGGCGTGGTGCTGGTGGAGCCCACCGTCCACGGCGACGACCGGGGGTGCTTCGTCGAGACCTACCGCCGGGAGTGGGTCCCGCTGGGGCGGGAGATGGTGCAGGCCAACCGGGCTGACCGCCAGGCCGGTTGCGTCGTCGGGCTGCACTACCACCTCCACCAGGCCGACCACTGGTACGTGCCCCGCGGGCTGGCCCGGGTCGTCCTCCACGACCTGCGCGTGGGGTCGCCGACCGAGGGGGCCACGCTCACGCTCGACGTCGGAGAGGGCAGCGCCGACCACCCTCACACCGGCATCTTCATCCCACCGGGCGTGGCCCACGGCTTCGCCGCCCTCACCGACACGACGATCACGTACCTGGTCGACCAGTACTACAACCCCGCCGACGAGCTCGGCGTGGCGTGGGACGACCCCGACGTGGGCGCCGACTGGGGCGTGGCCGAGCCGATCCTGTCGGCACGCGACCGCGCCAACCCCCGTCGCGCCGACATCCCCGAGCGCCTCCGCCCCCACGCCGGCCTCCGCACCTGACCTGGGCGCGCTTCGACGGAAGCGTGCTAGCCGCTGGCGCTGCGGCCGGCGAGGGTGGCGAGGTGCTCGCGCACGGCGCCGGCGCCGACGAAGCGCTCGCGCACCCGGCCCCGGCTGTCGGCGAGCAGCACCGTGGGTGCCGAGCGGATGCGGTAGGCGCGGGAGAGCTCGGTCTCGCGGGTGGCGTCCACCCGCACGACGTGACCGTCGGGATCGGCCGCCGCCAGCTCGTCAGCGAGCGGCCCGCAGGTGGCGCAGAGCGGGGTGCTGAACACGACCCACGTGTGGCCCTTGCCGTTGCGCAGCCGGGCCGGGAGCGGAGGCACGGGGCCCCGGTCGGCCGCCACCCGCTGCCGCCACTGCTTGTAGAGCCGGCGCGCCAGGCCGAACAGGAACAGCAGGGCGATGACGAGCCACACCCGCCAGTTCAGGGCGAGCAACGCCATCTAGGCCGCCAGCTCCACGCCCCGCCGGCGGGCGACGAACAGATAGATCTCGCAGCCCACGCAGATGCCGGTGGTCGCGGCCAGGCCCGCCAGGGCCGCCACGACGAGGGCGAGGGCCCAGCCCACGGCGGCGGCGCCGGCGAGGAACGCCACGGTGGCGGCGCCGAGGAAGAGCACGCCGACGGTGGCGGCGAAGCGCGGCGGCCGCGGATCCTCGAGCTCGGTCGGCGGTGGCAGCCGCGGGCGGATCACCTCCGCGTAGAGCCGCAGGACCGGCCCGTAGCGGGGGCCGAAGGCGGCGCCGAGGAACAGGACCACGGCGAAGGCGGGCACGACCGGCCACCAGTCGAGGACGAAACCGGCGAGCAGGGCGACCGTGAGGACGCCCTGGTTCACCCGGGGTCCGCGGGGGTCGATCGGTCGGGGAGCGGTCATCGCACACAGCATAAACCCGATCGGCTCACTCGGGTATTCCCACCTCCGAGTTCCTGACCATTGACCCGACCACCCGGCAGGGATGGGCCTGTTGCGCGCCGAACACTGTGGGTAACTTCGATGCGTCAGCAACACACTACGGAGCGTGAAATGAGCGGGACCCTCGAGCTGCTGGGCCGGTCGGCCGTCATCCGCGACGCCCTGGCCGACGTCGCCGTCTCCCGGGAGCGCTCCCGGCGCCGGCGGGTGCGGCGGCTCGCCGTGGTGCTCGCCGTGCCCGCCGTGTGGTTCTGGGTGCGGGCCCTCAGCGGTGATCCGGTGTCGTTCGGGGCTCCGAACCTCGGCGACAACGCCATCTTCTGGCTCCCGGCGGTCATCCTCATCCTGTTCCTCGGGGCGGTCATCCTCGGCCCGCTGCTGGGGGCGGGCCGCTCCCCGCACGTGCAGTACCAGCCGAGCGAGATCGACACGACGCTCGACGACGTGAAGGGCGCCACCGTCGTGCGCGAGGAGGTCGTCAAGACGCTCAACCTCTTCCTCGCCCACAAGACGTTCAAGGAGCACATGGGCGGCACGCCCCGCCGGGCGATCCTGTTCGAGGGCCCGCCGGGCACGGGCAAGACCTACATGGCCAAGGCCCTCGCCCGCGAGGCCGGGGTGCCGTTCCTGTTCGTGTCGTCCTCGGCGTTCCAGTCGATGTACTACGGGCAGACCAACCGCAAGATCCGCGCCTACTTCCGGGCGCTGCGCAAGGCGGCCCGCTCCGAGGGCGGCGCCATCGGCTTCATCGAGGAGATCGACGCCATCGGCGCGGCCCGCACCGGCATGGGCTCCTCCACCAGCCGGGAGGGCATCGCCGGCGTGGTGAACGAGTTGCTCATCCAGCTCCAGTCCTTCGACGAGCCGCCGCCCGGTACCCGCTTCCGCGGCTGGTGGATCGACAGGCTCAACCGCTTCCTGCCCGCCCACCGCCAGCTTCGAAAGCCCAAGGCCCAGCCCGCCAACATCCTGGTCATCGGGGCCACCAACCGGGCCGCCGACCTCGACCCGGCGCTGCTGCGCCCCGGCCGGTTCGACCGCAGCATCTACTTCGGCCTCCCGAGCCGCAGCGAGCGGCGTGAGATCATCGACTACTACCTCGACAAGAAAGCCCACGACCCCGAGCTCGACGACCCCGCCCGCCGCGACGCCCTGGCCGCCCTCACCCTCGGGTACTCGCCGGTGATGATCGAGCACGTCCTCGACGAGGCCCTCGTGTGGGCGCTGCGCCGGGGCGCCACTGCCCTGTCGTGGGCCGACATCCAGCAGGCCAAGATGACCGAGGAGATCGGCCTGGCCAGCCCGGTCGAGTACACCGAGGCCGAGCGCCGGACGATCGCCACCCACGAGGCCGGACACGCCACCGTCGCCCACCTCGTCGGCAAGGACCGCAAGCTCGAGGTCCTGTCGATCATCAAGCGCAAGGACGCCCTCGGCCTGCTGGCCCACTCCGACAAGGAGGAGCGGTTCACCAAGACCCGCACCGAGATCGAGGCGCTGATCCGCATCGCCATGGGCGGCCTCGTCGCCGAGCAGATGTACTTCGGCGAGCACGGCACCGGCCCGGCCGGTGACCTGCAGGCCGCCACCACCGCCGCCGCCCAGATGGTCGGCTCCCTCGGCATGGCCGGCAGCCTCGTGTCCTACGACGCCATGGCCACAGCCGGCGCCCACAACGTGGTCGCCAAGGTCCTCGCCAACGAGGCGGGACGCGAGAAGGTCGAGGCGATGCTCGACGCCGCCAAGGCCGACGTCGAGCGCATGCTCGCGGAGAACCGCCACGTGCTCGAGGCGCTCCGCGACGCGCTCCTGGCGCGCGACGAGCTGGTCGGGGACGAGATCCTCGACGTGATCCGGGCGGCCGAGGCGGGGGTGATCGACCTGCGGCCCGACGTCGTCGACGTGGTCGACGCCGCTCAGGGTGCGACGCCGAGCGAGTCGAGCAGGAACGCGTAGACCAGTGCCTCTTCGCGCCAGGCCTCGTAGCGGCCCGACGGGCCGCCGTGGCCGGCGCCCAGGTCGCACTTCAGCAGGATCGGGCGGTCGCCGGTCGTGCGGTCCCGTAGGCGGGCCACCCACTTGGCCGGCTCCCAGTACGACACCCTCGGGTCGTGCAGACCGGCGGTCACGAGGATCGCCGGGTAGTCCGCCGCCCGCACGTTCTCGTAGGGAGCGTAGCCCCGCATGCACCGGTAGACGGCCTCGTCCTCGACCGGGTTGCCCCACTCGTCCCACTCGATGACCGTGAGCGGCAGGCTCGGGTCGAGGATCGTGTTCAGGGCGTCCACGAACGGGACCTCGGCCGCCGCCGCGCCGAACAGGTCGGGGCGCAGGTTCAGCACGGCGCCCACGAGCAGGCCGCCGGCGCTGCCGCCGCGGATCGCCAGCCGGTCGGGCCGGGTCCACCCCTCGGCGACGAGGTGCTCGGCGCAGGCCACGAAGTCGGTGAACGTGTTGGCCTTCGCCAGCAGCTTGCCGGCCTCGTACCAGCGGCGGCCGCCCTCGCCCCCGCCGCGGACGTGGGCGATGGCGTACACGAACCCCCGGTCGAGCAGGCTCAGGCGCGCCGAGGAGAACGTGGGGTCGATCGAGATCTCGTAGCTGCCGTAGCCGTACAGCAGGCACGGGTTCGTGCCGTCGGGTGCCACGCCCCGCCGGTGCACGACCGAGATCGGGATGCGCTCGCCGTCGGGCGCCGTGGCCCACAACCGGCCGCTCTCGTAATCGTCGGGGTCGTAGCCGCCGAGCACGGGACGGCGCTTCCGCAGCGTCGCGGTGCGGGCGACCATGTCGTAGTCGTAGACCGAGTCGGGCGTGACCAGGGACGTGTAGCCGTAGCGCAGCACGGTGGTGTCGTACTCGAGGTTCGTGCCGGGCGTCGCCGTCGACACCGCCTCGGGCTGCTCGACCGGGTGGATCGCACCGGTTGCGGTGTCGAGGATGCGGATGCCGGCGACGGCGTCACGGCGCTCGTGCAGCGCCACGTGCCCGGCGAAGGCCTCCACGCCGTAGAGCCGGACGGCGTCGTCGTGGGGGAGCACCTCGCGCCAGTGCTCGCGCCCCGGGGCGTCGAGGGGGGCCTCGACGAGCCGGAAGTTGGGGCAGGCCCGGCCGTCGCCGTCGGGTGCGTTGGTGACGATCAGGAACCGGTCCCCCTGGTGCTCGACGGAGTACTCGACCCCGGGCTCCCGGGGAGCCACGACCCGGAAGGCGCCCGCCGGGTCGCCGGCGTCGAGGACCCGCGCCTCGGAGGTGACCTTCGACCCGATCTCGATGACCACGTACGACCCGCTGCGGGTGCGGTGCACGCCGCAGAAGAAGTGCTCGTCGTCTTCCTGGTACACGAGCACGTCGTCGCTGGCCGGGGTCCCCAGGACGTGGCGCCACACCTGGTGGGGGCGCATGGCGGCGTCGGGCATCGTGTAGAAGAGCGTGCGGTTGTCGTCGGCCCAGGCCGCGCCGTAGTAGGTGCGGGGGATCTCGTCGGGGAGGTCCTCGCCGGTGTCGAGGTCGCGGAAGCGCATGGTGAACACCTCGGCGCCGGTCGTGTCGCTCGACCACGCCAGCACCCGGTGGTCGGGGCTCACGGCGAAGGCGCCCACCGCGAAGTACTCGAAGCCCTCGGCCTCGGCGTTCTCGTCGAGCAGCACCTGCTCGGGCCCGTCGGGGGCGCCGTGGCGCCGGCAGTGCAGGGCGTAGGCCAGGCCCTCGCCGCTGCGCCACAGGTACCACCAGTCGCCCCGGCGGGCGGGCACGCCCTCGTCGGTCTCCTGGACCCGCCCCTTGATCTCCTCGTAGAGGCGAGCCTGCAGCTCCTCGGTGTGGGCCAGCACCGCCCGGGTGTAGGCGTTCTCGGCCTCGAGGTGGGCGCGCACGGCGGGGTCGGACCGGTCCCGTAGCCACGCGTACTCGTCGACGACCGTCTCGCCGTGGCGGGTCCGCGCCACCGGGCGGCGCGCCGGCTGCGGGGGAGCGAGCGGCGCGGGAGGGGCGGGCGGGTCGGAGCCGGCGGGCACGGTCCGACGTTAGGCGGTCCCCGCCGCCGGTCGGTCAGGCGCCCTCGGTGACGGGCTCGAGCAGGGTGATGGCGCCGTCGGCCGAGCGCCGGCGGGCCCACGCCCCGATGTAGGGGTCGTCGGTCAGGTACACGACCTGGACCTTCTCGGTCAGGCGCTCGAGCAGGTCCAGCAGCTCCCACTTGGCGTCGGCGGGGGCCCGCAGGAAGGGCTCGTCGAGCACGACCGGGAGCGGCTCGTCCGCGGGGCCGGCGGCGCTCGCCTTGGTCAGGCGGGCGAGCAGGTACTCCCGCACCTCGCCCAGCTCGAGGGTCTCGCCGCCGCCGTCGACGCCGGCCTCGAGCACGGCCACCCGGCGCTCGAGGGCGCTGTGGCGGTCGGCCAGCCGCTCGACGTCGGGCAGCAGGGCGGCGGCCGCCTGGTAGGCGGTGGCGGTGGCGTCCCGGCGCTGCTGCAGCTCCTCGATGTCGGGGGCGTCGGCCTCCGAGGGCTGCACCGTCCCCCACTCGGGCCGGCGCTGCGAGCGGGCCTCGGCCTCGAGCTTGGTGAGCTCGGCCTCCACCTCGGCGAGGTCGCGGGCGCCCGACCGGGCGCGCTCCCGCTCGGCGGCGCGCGCCAGGGCCCACTCGAAGGCGCCCACCCGGGCGGCGAGCTCGCCCTCGGCGAAGCCCAGCGTGGCCAGGGTCTCGTCGAGCTCGGCCTCCAGCTCGGCCTCGCGGGCCTCGGCCTCCTGGAGGCGGACCTGGGCGGCGGCGATGCGGGCCTGGGCGACCTGGTGCTCGACGAAGCGCAGGGCGGTGGCGGCGTCGTCGGCGCCGAAGGGCCCGGCCAGGGTCAGGACCCGGTCGCGCAGCTCGGCCAGCTCGGCGGCCCGCTCGTCCACCTCGCGCCGCACCTCGTCGATCTCCGCGGCGGCGCTGCCGAGGCCAGTGAGGGCGGCGGCGTAGTCGCGCACCTCGGGCTCGAGGGCCGCGGCGGCCTCGGGGGTGAGGTCGCCCACCAGGTCCCGCCAGTGGCCGAGCGCCAGCCGGTGCTCCATGTGGGCGAGCTCGAGGCGCTCGCGGGCGTCGGGGTCGAGGATGGCGTCGACGCGCCGCAGGTGGAACGCCAGGTACGTGGCCGCGCCGGCCCGCTCGAGGGCCTGGCGCTCGCGCTTCTCGGCCTTCTTGACCATCCGGGCGGGCCGCAGGCGGAACCACACGAGCCCGGCGCCGGCGGCGAGGAAGCCGGCCGGGGCCGCGACCGGGAGGAAGGGGAGCGCCGCGCTGCCGGCGATCACCCCGACAGCCGCGGTGACCACGCCCCTGCGCCGGCCGCGCTCGGCGAGGATGTCGGCCTCGACGGCCCGGGCGTGGGCGGCCTCGATGGCCTCGGTGACGTCGGGGGCGTCGTGCGCCTCGTCGGCGGGGGTGACGCCGCCGAGCCGCAGCGACTCGTCCTCGAGCCGGGCGGCGGCCTCGACGACCCGGCGGTGGGTGGCCCACAGCAGGTCCTGGTCGAGGCGGGCGAGCTCGGCGACGAGCGGGTCGGACGGCTCGGACAGCTTCGACGCCGCCAGCTCGCGCAGCCGGTCGTTGAGCTCGTCGTGGCTGGCCTGGGTGCGGGCCAGCTCGGTGGCCAGCCCGGGCAGCTCGGCGGGCACGTCGTGGGGCAGGCCCGCCAGCTCGGCGAGGGTGCGCTCGTCGAGGCGGGGCTGGTCGCCGAAGGCCGCCGCCAGCTCGACCACGACGGCGCCGGCCTCCCGCCACCGCTCGGCCAGCGACCGGGTGCGATCGGCCGCGCCGAGCAGGTGGCGGTCGCCGTCGGCGCCCGTGCGTCCGCTGCGCAGCGCCGCCGCCTCGGCCCGCAGGCGCTCGAGGTCGGCGAGCAGCCGGGCGTAGTGGCGCCGGGCCTGGTCCTCCTCGCTCTGGCGGATGCGCTCGTCGATGGCGGCCAGCTCCGCCCGCATGCCCTCGACGGCCTGCCGGGCGGTGAGCGCCTTGTTCAGCTCCTCGGTGAGCGCCTCGAGGGTCGCCCGGGCCTCGGCCAGCTCCGGCGGTTCCCCGGCCCTCGAGCGGCCCAGACCGAGGTCGGCGGCGCCGACCACGAGCAGGCGCCGCAGCTCGGCGGCGTCGGCGGCCACGGCGGGGATGGGGGGCGTGGCCGGCGAGCCGTCGTCCTCGTAGGTCGCCTCGAGCCGGCCACCCTCGCAGCTGATCCGCACGGTGCGGCCGGTCCCGTCGAGGTAGGTGAGCTCGGTGGAGCCCGGACCGCCGGCGAGGGCCCCCAGGAGGCTGTCGGTCAGGGCGCGCCGCTCGAGCACGCCGATGCCGTTCAGCACGGTCAGGCGGTCGTGGAAACGGACCCGGAACTCGTCGCCCGGCACCCGCAGGCTCAGCTGCTGCAGTCGCACCCGTCGTCTACCTCCCTGGCCGGTTGCATCGGCACGCGGGCGGGGCGCCTGTAGCCCTTCTGTCCCCCGCTGTCCGGGGTGGGCGGTCGCCGCTACCGCCCGCTCTCGGCCAGCGAGGCGTCCATCTCGGCGCCCCGTTGGATCGCCTCCATGACGTCGGTGGCGAGCTCGGGGTACTTCGCCATCAGCGCCGCGTAGATCAGCTGCTGCTCCTCGAGCAGGTCGGTGTCGGGGGCGAGCGTGTGGGCCGCGCCCTCGAGGTACAGCATCTGCTTGGACAGCAGCACCAGCTCGCGGGGGATCCGCACCCGGTACTTGACCATCGAGCGGATCATCGTGTCCATCAGCTCGCCGAGCTGGGCGACCATCACCCCGCCCTGCACGAACGGCTCGTAGAGGCGCTGGAGGTCCGCGGCCATCTCGGCGATGTCGACGTCGTCGGGCACCGACCCGAACGACCGCAACGCCCGGATCATGGCTTCGTAGTCGTTGGTCGTGGTGGCGATGAGGTACTGGGCGAGACGGGCCCGGGTCGACTCGGTGAGCCGGCCGACGATCCCGAAGTCGAACAGCACGAACGTGCCGTCGGGCAGCACGGCGATGTTGCCGGCGTGCAGGTCGCCGTGGAAGAAGCCGTGGATCAGCACGCCCTCGACCACGGTCTGCACGCCCATCCGCAGCAGCCGCCGGGTGTCGATGCCCGCCGCCTGCATGCCCTCGACGTCGGTGAAGTGGAACCCGTCGATGCGCTCCATGGTCAGCACGCGGCGGCCGACGAGGTCCCAGTGCACCTCGGGCACCCGGGCGTCGCTGATGCGCTCGGCGTCGAGGATCCGGCGCATCCGCTCCATGTTGTCGGCCTCGAGCCGGAAGTCCATCTCCTCGTGCAGGGTGCGGGCGAAGTCCTCGGCCAGCGCCCGGGGCGAGCCGATCGCCGTCTGGGGGATGCGCTCGAGCACCTCGCACAGCAAGAGCAACGCCCGCAGGTCGTCGCGGACCCGGTCCTCGAGGCCCGGGCGCTGCACCTTGACGACCACGTCGCGGCCGTCGAGCAGCGTCGCCCGGTGCACCTGGCCGATGGAGGCGGCGGCGATGGGCTCGTCCTCGAGCTCGGCGAACGCCGAGCGCATGGGCCGGCAGAGGTCGGCCTCGATCATCCGGCGGGCCTCGGCCGCGGGGAACGGCGGCACCCTGTCGCGCAGCGCCCCGAGCTCGTCGATCCACTCGCCGGGGAACAGGCCGGGGCTGGACGCGATCACCTGCCCGACCTTCACGTAGGTCGGGCCCAGGTCGGTGAGCGCCCGCCGGAGCCGGCGGGGGAGGGGATCGCGCCGGCGGGCGACGTGGCGGGCGAAGGTGGTGCCCACCTCCCATGCCCGGCGGGCGATGCCACCTCGTCCCACGAAGTGGAGGGTACCGAACGACCGGCGCGCGCTAGATTGACCCACCGGTCAAGGTGCGTGGTGGGGCTGGCCCACCCGGCCTGCGGCCGCAGGAAGGATCCGCTTGACCGCGCTCGCCCCCCCGACGGCCGAACCCCGACAGACCGGCTGGAACAGCCCCGGCTGGCGCCTGCTGCGCGCCACCTGCCGCGCCCAGTGGAAGGGGATCGCCCTGGGCGTGGCCGTAGGCCTCACCTGGACCGCCGGCAAGGTCAGCGTGCCGTGGCTCGTCGGCCAGGCCATCGACCTGGGCATCGAGGGCCAGGACCGGGCCGAGGTCTACCGGTGGGCGGCGCTCGTCTTCGTCGCCGGCCTGGTCGCCGCCACCTTCACCGGCCTGCGCCGCTACCTGGCGTTCCGCGAGGCCCGCCTGGCGGAGATGAACATCCGCCAGCGCCTCTTCGCCCACATCCAGCGGCTGCACTTCGCCTACCACGACCGCACGGCGACGGGCGAGCTCATGAGCCGGGCCAACACCGACCTGCAGCAGTTCCAGAACTTCGTGGTGATGATCCCCATCACGATCTCGAACTTCGTGACCGTCGCCGCCGTCACGATCGTCCTGCTCAGCATCCACGTCACGCTCGCCCTGCTGGCGCTGGCGAGCCTGCCGTTCGTGAACGTGCTGGCCAAGCGGTTCAGCCAGCGCCTGCACCCGCACGTGATGGGCATCCAGCGCGAGTCCGCCGAGCTCGCCACCGTGGTCGAGGAGTCCGTCGCCGGGGTCCGGGTGGTCAAGGGCTTCGGTGCCGAGGAGGTGCAGAAGTCCCGCCTCTACAAGGAGGCCGACGACGTCTACGACGAGTCGATGAAGGCCTCCCGGGTGCGGGCCACCTACCTGCCGGCGCTCGAGCTGCTGCCCAACGTCGGGCTGGTGCTGGTGCTCGCCTACGGCGGCCACCAGGCCCTCGCCGGCACCATCACCGTCGGGCACCTCGTCGCCTTCAACGCCTACCTGGTGCTCTTGATCGGCCCGCTGCGCATGCTCGGGATGGTCGTCGCCATGGCCCAGCGGGCGGTGGCCGCCGCCGAGCGGGTGCACGAGGTGCTCGCCGCCGAGCCCGAGGTCACCGACCGGGAGGGCGCCCGGGCGCTCCCGAGCCGCCGCACCCCGCCGGGCCGGGGCCTGGGCGAGGTGCGCTTCGAGGGTGTGCGCTTCGGCTACCAGGCGGGCTCGGGCGCCCCCGTGCTCGACGGGCTCGACCTGACGATCCCCGCGGGCACGTCGATCGCGCTCGTCGGCCCCACCGGGTGCGGCAAGACCACCGTGGCCCGCCTCATCCCCCGCTTCTACGACGTCGAGGCGGGCTCGATCACCATCGACGGCGTCGACGTGCGCGACCTGCGCCTCGACGAGCTGCGCCGGGCGGTCGGCATCGTGTTCGAGGACACGTTCCTGTTCAGCGACACGATCCGGGCCAACATCGCCTTCGCCGACCCGCAGGCCCCGTTCGAGCAGGTCGAGCGGGCGGCTCGCCTCGCCGGCGCCCACGACTTCATCGTCGAGCTGCCCCAGGGCTACGACACCGAGATCGGCGAGCGGGGCTTCTCGCTCTCGGGCGGCCAGCGCCAGCGCATCGCCATCGCCCGGGCCGTGCTGGCCGATCCCCGCGTGCTGATCCTCGACGACGCCACCAGCTCGGTCGACCCCACCAAGGAGCACGAGATCCGCGACGCCCTCGGCGAGGTCATGCGCGACCGCACCACGATCGTCATCGCCCACCGCCCCGCCACCATCGCCCTGGCCGACCGGGTGGCGCTGCTCGACGAGGGGCGGGTCGTCGACGAGGGCACCCACGCCGAGCTGCTCGACCGCAGCGACCGCTACCGGGCGGTGCTGGCCGCCGCCGACCGCGGCGACAGCGCCCTCGGGGCCGGCGGCGATGGCGCCGCCGCCCGCACCGACCAGGGGGCCCGCCGATGATGCGGGGCGGCGGTGGCGGCGGGCACGCCGTCAGCGAGGAGGACAAGCTCGACGCCGAGCAGGCCAAGTGGGTGATCCGCCGGGCCGCCGCCTGGCTGCGCCCCTACCGGCGCCAGGTGGTCGCCTCGATGGTCCTCATCGTCACCTGGACGTTCACGATCCTGGCCGGCCCGTACCTGGTCCGCTACGGCATCGACCAGGGCATCGTCCCCGGGGACGCCGGCGCCCTGAACCTGGCCGTGGGCGCCTACGTGGCGGTGGCGGTCATCTCCTACGTCGTCTACCGGGCCCAGGTCATGGCCGTCGCCCGGGTCGGCGAGGGGTTCCTGCGGGACCTGCGCCGCCGCGTGTTCGACCACCTCCAGTCGCTGTCGCTCGGCTTCTACGACAAGGAGCGCTCGGGCGTCATCGTCTCCCGCATGACCTCCGACGTCGACAGCCTGCAGGAGCTCGTGCAGATGGGGCTGCTCATGTTCGTGAGCGCGGCCCTGCTCATCGTCATCTCCGCCGCCGTGCTCTTCGCCGTGTCATGGCAGCTGTTCCTGGTGTGCCTCGTCGTGCTGCCCTTCGTGGTGCTCGCCAGCATCAAGTTCCAGCGCGACTCGAGCCGGGCCTACCTGACCGTGCGCGACCGCATCGGCCAGACCCTCACCAACCTCCAGGAGGGCATCTCCGGGGTCCGGGTCATCCAGGCCTTCGGCCGCGAAGACGTCGAGGTGGGGCGCTTCGCCCGCCGCAACCGGGTCCTCTACGACGCCCACATGGACTCGGTGAAGATCGCCGCCTGGTACCTGCCGGTCATCGAGATGGCGGGCATCGGCACCACGGCGGCGGTGATCCTCGCCGGCGGCATCATGGCCACCGGCGACGGCGGGGTCACCGTGGGCGACGTGGCGTTCTTCGTGCTCACGCTCTCCAACCTGTTCGAGCCCCTCCAGCAGCTCAGCCAGCTGTTCAACACGCTGCAGTCAGCCGGCGCGGCGCTGGCCAAGCTGTTCGGCCTGCTCGACACCCGGCCCGACATCCGCGAGAAGCCCGGCGCCGTCGAGCTGCCCGACGACGGGCGCGTCGTGGTCGACGGCGTGAGCTTCGCCTACGGCGACGGGCCGCGGGTGCTGTCGGGCGTGTCGCTCACGATCGAGCCCGGCGAGAAGATCGCCCTGGTCGGCCCCACCGGCGCCGGCAAGTCCACGCTCGCCAAGCTCATCGCCCGCTTCTACGACCCGGTCGAGGGCAGCATCACGGTCGGCGGCGTCGACCTGCGCGACGCCACGCTGCGCTCGCTGCGCCGGCGGATCGTCGTGGTGCCCCAGGAGGGCTACCTGTTCGCCGGCTCGATCCTCGAGAACATCCGCATCGCCCGGGCCGAGGCCACCGACGCCGAGGTCGAGCAGGCCCTGCGCGCCATCGGCGTGCACGAGCGCTTCGCCTCCCTGCCCGAGGGGCTGCACACCGAGTCCCGCGAGCGCGGGTCGCGCTTCTCGGCCGGCGAGCGCCAGCTGGTGTCGCTCGCCCGCGCCGCGCTGGTCGACCCCACCGTGCTCATCCTCGACGAGGCCACGTCCAGCCTCGACCCCGGCACCGAGGCGGTGGTCGAGCACGCCATGGAGCGCCTGTCGCGGGGCCGCACGGTCATCGTGATCGCCCACCGGCTCACCACCGCCGAGCGCGCCGACCGCATCGCCGTCGTCACCGGCGGTCGCCTCGCCGAGCTCGGCACCCACGACGAGCTCGTCGCCCGCGGCGGCCACTACGCCGCCCTCCACGCCTCCTGGGCCGGCAGCCTGACCTAGCTGCGCTCGACGCGCTGCACGACCTCGAAGCCGAGCAGCGCCGAGCCGGTGCCGACGGGGCCCTGGTGGCCGCCGGCGCCCGAGCCCGCGGCGTGGGCGTGGCCCTTCTGGAATGCGTCGCTGCTCACCCAGGCCTGGAAGGCCTCCTCGGACTCCCAGCGGGTGTACACGAAGTAGCGGGACTCGCCCTCGGTGGGGCGCAGCAGCTCGAAGCCCTCGAAGCCGGGCATGTTCTCGACCTCGCCGGCCCGCTTGGCGAACCGCTCCTCGAGCATGGGGCCCATGCCCTCGGGGACCTCGATGGCGTTGATCTTCACGACGGACATGGCCAGCAACCTACCGCCCGGGGCCCCGCCGGGGGATGTGATCGGCCGGTGGGATTGTTACTATCGCCGTAGGGGAAATCCACCCCGCCGCACCCCACCCCCGACCCCCCTGGGAGTGACACCGCATGGCCGTCGAAGAGCTCGACCTCGGCAAGTACAAGCTCGGCTGGAGCGACACGGTCGAGTACGCGTTCGAGCCCAAGAAGGGCCTGAGCGAGGAGGTCGTCCGCGACATCTCGTGGTGGAAGGGCGAGCCGGAGTGGATGACGCGGTTCCGGCTGAAGTCGCTGCGGCACTTCGAGCGCAAGCCGATGGCGCCGTGGTTCGCGGTGAACATGCCCGACCTCGACTTCCAGGACATCTACTACTACCTGAAGCCGGCCGGCGAGCAGGTCCACGACTGGGACGACCTGCCCCCCGAGATCAAGAAGACCTACGAGAAGCTCGGCATCCCCGAGGCCGAGCGCCAGTACCTCGCCGGCGTCACCGCCCAGTACGAGAGCGAGGTCGTCTTCCATCGCAACCGTGAGGACCTGGAGCGCCAGGGGATCATCTTCTGCGACATGGACACCGGGCTGCGGGAGCACCCGGAGATCGTGAAGGAGCACTTCGGCACGGTCATCCCGCCCGGCGACAACAAGTTCGCGGCCCTGAACTCCGCGGTCTGGTCGGGGGGGTCCTTCATCTACGTGCCGCCGGGCGTCACCTGCGAGATGCCGCTGCAGGCGTACTTCCGGATCAACGCCGAGAACGCCGGGCAGTTCGAGCGCACGCTGATCATCGCCGACGAGGGCGCCCAGGTGCACTACATCGAGGGCTGCTCGGCGCCGGTGTACAGCACCGACTCGCTGCACTCGGCCGTCGTCGAGCTCATCGCCAAGCCCGGCGCCCGGATCACCTACACGACGATCCAGAACTGGTCGCCCAACGTCTACAACCTGGTCACCAAGCGGGCCCGGGCCGAGGAGGGCGCCCACGTCGAGTGGATCGACGGCAACATCGGGTCCCGGCTCACGATGAAGTACCCGTCGGTGTACCTCATGGGGCGCGGGGCGTCGGGTGAGGTGCTGTCGGTGGCCTACGCCGGCGAGGGTCAGCACCAGGACGCCGGGGCCAAGATGATCCACGCCGCG
>ML178740.1:31265-61114 GCA_004366205.1 Actinomycetota bacterium
GACGATCCAGAACTGGTCGCCCAACGTCTACAACCTGGTCACCAAGCGGGCCCGGGCCGAGGAGGGCGCCCACGTCGAGTGGATCGACGGCAACATCGGCTGCCTCGCCCAGGGGTCCCGGGTCACCACCCGCTCCGGCATGAAGCCCATCGAGCTGGTCGTGCCCGGCGAGGAGGTCCTCTCCTACGACGAGGCCAGCGGCGAGCTCTGCTTCCGGCGGGTCACGGCCAAGCGCTTCTCCGGCAACCAGGCCGTGCGTGAGGTGCGGGTGGGCGAGCGCCGCCTGCACGTCACCGACAACCACCCCTTCTACTCCTGGACCCACGACCCCGAGCGGGCGAAGAAGCTCGGCCGCTACCAGCTCGCCTACGTGCGCGCCGACGAGCTCAGCCAGGCCATCGTCCCCCGTACCTCGATCGACTACGGCACGCCCCACAAGCTCGAGGTGCCCGACACGGTCACCGCCTTCACGGGCGGCAACCAGTACGCCCGGGGCTTCGAGTCCGTCCGGGAGCGGACGCCGCGCCTGGTCACCGAGCCGGAGACCACCGACGACCTCATGTGGCTGTTCGGCCTGTTCGTCGGTGACGGGTTGATCGAGCGGGAGCCCTCGCTGAGCGGCGGGACCCGCTGGGCCCGGGTCACGTTCTCCGTGCCCACCGACGACCGGGCCCGCACCCGGCTCGAGTCGGTCATGGCCGACCTGCTGCCCGGCACGACCGGCGCCGAGCGGGCCGACGGGGTCACGCTGCGGTGGGCCAGCGTCGAGCTGGCCGACCTGCTCGAGGACAACGGGTTCGTGACCGGCGCCCAGGCGAAGCGGCTGCCCCTGTGGGTCCTCGACCTGCCCGAGAGCCAGCGCCTGGCCTTCGTCGCCGGCTACCTCGACGCCGACGGCTGTGCTCCGGCCGGCAAGCGCGGGTTCAGCATCAAGTCGGCGAACCGGGCCCTGCT
This sequence comes from Actinomycetota bacterium, assembly GCA_004366205.1. GTDB lineage: Bacteria > Actinomycetota > Acidimicrobiia > Acidimicrobiales > CADCSY01 > SIRW01. The sequence continues at coordinate 32,220 of ML178740.1, forward strand.
GGAGGACACCGCCGCGGTGCTCACCTCGCTCGGCATCCCGTGCCGCATCCACACCGAGCACGACGGCGAGCGGCGCGTCGCCATCCTCGACTACGAGGCCACCAGCCGCGGCAGCCACCGGCTCGAGTTTCCCGCCGACGAGCGGCTCGTGGCCGTCGTCAGCGAGCCGCTGCGGGCGGCGGTGGCGGCCCAGACGCCCCCGTCGACGCGTTGGTTCCGCCGTGTCGGCCGGTCGTCGATCGAGCTGCCCGAGTCGGTCGAGGTCCGGCCGGTCGAGGTCGGCGAGTCCGGCCCGGTCGTGCCCACGTGGGACATCGAGGTCGAGGGCACCGGCAACTTCGTGGCCGAGGGCTTCATCGTCCACAACTCGCGCCTCACGATGAAGTACCCGTCGGTGTACCTCATGGGGCGCGGGGCGTCGGGTGAGGTGCTGTCGGTGGCCTACGCCGGCGAGGGTCAGCACCAGGACGCCGGGGCCAAGATGATCCACGCCGCGCCCGACACCACCAGCCGCATCATCTCCAAGTCGATCAGCAAGGACGCGGGCATCACCACCTACCGGGGCCTCGTGCGGGTCGAGGAGGGCGCCACCGGCGCCCGCAGCTTCGTGCAGTGCGACGCCCTGCTGCTCGACGACCGCAGCGTCTCCAACACCAAGCCCTACATCGAGGTCGGCGAGGAGGACGCCCGCATCGGGCACGAGGCCACCGTCTCCAAGGTCGGCGACGAGCAGCTCTTCTACCTGATGAGCCGGGGCCTCTCCGAGGAGCAGGCCATGGGCATGATCGTGAACGGCTTCATCGAGCCGATCACCCGCACCCTGCCCATGGAGTACGCCGTGGAGTGGAGCCGCCTCATCGAGCTGCAGATGGAGGGCTCGATCGGCTGACGCCCCCCCGACGGGGCAGCCCCGCCGGGGGTCCGTAGACTCGGCGCATGCCGATGCGGGTCGAGTGCAAGCACTACGAGAGCCGCACGTACCCCAACGGGGACACCGTGCGGAAGTGCGGCCTCGACCTCGCGCCCGAGGCGCCGTGGCGCTGCCCCGACGACTGCCCCCGCTACGAGCGCCGCCTGGCGTCGGCGGGCTGGCACGTGGGCAGCGTGGCGCCCCCGAAGACGCCCGAGGAGCCCGAGGCCGAGGGCATCGCCGAGCTGTTCGCCTCCACCCGCGAGGTGCTCGAGTCCGCCCTGCCCGACGCCATCGCCGAGCGCGAGCGGGCGAAGAAGCCCCGCTGGCGCCGCTTCCTCGACCGCCGCGACCGCGGCTGAGCCCGCCGCGGGCGGCGGCGGGGCGCAAGTGGTCGGTCCCCAGGGGCGCCGGTAGGCTCGGTGCCTGCGGGGGCCGGTGCCGGCCCCGGTTTCGCGAACGCACGGAGGACATCCGCTGAGCACGTTCACCCTCGACGCCGCCGCTGCCCTGAGCGGCCCCGATTGGCTCCGCAAGCGCCGGGCGGACGCCGCCGAGCGGGTGGCGACCACGCCCTTCCCGACGGCCGACGAGGAGGTGTGGCGCTACAGCCGCATCGCCGACCTCGACCTCGACGCGCTCCAGCCGGTCAGCGACGGTGCGCCGCCGCCCTCCGGCGTCCCGCCGGCCGTCGAGCCCGTCCTCGCCGCCGTCGGTGAGCGGTCGGCCCTCGCCGTGCTGCTCGACGGGCGGCTCGCCCACCTCGAGGTGGACGCCGGGCTCGCCGAGCAGGGCCTCGAGGTCGGGCCGGTCGGCGGCGTGCCCGGCGGCGACGGTCTCGTGGGCAGCGTGGCCGGTCGGGCCGTCGACCTGTTCGGCGAGCTCAACGCTGCTTTCGCCCCCGACCCGCTCGTGGTGCGCGTGCCGGCCGGCATGGAGGTGCCCCACCCCGTCGTGGTGATCGCCCGCACCACCCTCGAGGGCACCGCCGGCTTTCCCCACCTCGTCGTGAGCGCCGGCGCCGGCGCCCGGGTGAACGTCGTCGACCACCAGGACTCCGACGACGTGTACGCCCTCACCGTGCCCCTGGTCGAGATCGACGTGGGGGAGGCCGCCCACGTGGGCTACCTCAACGCCCAGCAGCTCGGTCCCCGCGTCTGGCAGGTCGGTCGCCAGGTCAGCCGGGTCGCCGCCGGAGCCCACCTGGTCACCGCCATGGCGGCCTTCGGCGGCGACTACGCCCGGCTGCGGGTCGAGTCGTCGCTCGACGGGCCCGGCAGCCGGGGCGACATGCTGGCGGTGTACTTCGGCGAAGGCGCCCAGATGCACGACTTCCGCACGCTGCAGCGCCACGCCGCGCCCAACTGCACCAGCGACCTGCTGTTCAAGGGCGCCGTCGAGGACCGGGCCCGGTCCGTGTACACCGGGCTCATCCGGGTCGAGAAGGGCGCCCGCGGCACCAACGCCTTCCAGACCAACCGCAACATCAAGCTCTCCCGCGAGGCCTGGGCCGAGTCGGTGCCCAACCTCGAGATCGAGAACAACGACGTGCGGTGCAGCCACGCCTCCACCGTCGGGCCCATCGACGAGGACCAGCTCTTCTACCTCCAGAGCCGGGGCGTGCCCCCGCACGTGGCCGAGCGCCTCGTCGTCACCGGGTTCTTCGACGAGGTGCTGGAGCAGCTGCCGGTGCCCGGCCTGGCCGGTCCGCTGCGCGACGAGGTCACCCGCAAGTTCGCCCGGCGGGGCCGGTGATGGGCGCCGAGCGGCTGTGCGCCGTCGACGAGGTCGAGCCGGGCGCCGTCCGCCGGTTCGAGGTGGGTGAGCACCGGATCGCCGTGGTGCGCATCGACGACGACTTCTACGCCATCGGCGACACGTGCAGCCACGCCGACTACTCGCTGTCGGAGGGCGAGCTCTACGCCGAGGACCTCGAGCTCGAGTGCCCCCAGCACGGCAGCACGTTCTCGCTCGTCACCGGCGAGCCCTCCACCCTGCCGGCAACCAAGCCGGTGCCCGTCTACGAGCTACAGGTCGAGGGTGGCGACCTGTACGTGGTGCTCCCATGACCGATCCCACGACCCACATCCTCGAGATCGACGGCCTGCGGGCCGGTGTCGCCGGAACCGAGATCCTGCGCGGCGTCAGCCTCACCGTGCGCAGCGGCGAGGTGCACGCCGTCATGGGGCCGAACGGCTCGGGCAAGTCAACGCTCGCCCACGTGCTCGCCGGCCACCCCGGCTACGAGGTGCTGGGGGGCGGCGCCCGCCTCGACGGCGCCGACCTGCTGGCCATGGCCCCACATGAGCGGGCCGCCGCCGGGCTGTTCCTGGTGATGCAGTACCCCGTCGAGGTGCCGGGTGTGTCGCTGCAGGCGATGCTCGCCGAGGCCCTGGCGGGGCGGTCCGGCAACGGCGGCCCGGCCGCCGCCGAGGTCGAGGCCCGCCTCCACGCCGAGGCCGAGCGCCTCGGCCTCGCCGAGGAGCTGCTCGACCGGCCGCTGAACGTGGACCTGTCGGGCGGAGAGAAGAAGCGCAACGAGACGTTGCAGCTGAGCGTGCTGCGACCGGCCATCGCCGTGCTCGACGAGGTCGACTCCGGCCTCGACGTCGACGCCCTGCGGGTCGTCGGCGAGCGCATCGAGCGCGCCACCGAGGAGTGGGGCCTGGGCGTGCTCGCCATCACGCACTACCGCCGCCTGCTCACCGTGCTGCGCCCCGACCGGGTCCACGTGCTCGCTCGGGGCGAGGTGGTGGCGAGCGGCGGCCCCGAGCTGGCCGACGAGCTCGAGGCCGAGGGCTACGCCGCCTTCACGGGCGAGGAGCCCGACGCCGCCGGCGCCGCCACCCGCCCGGGCCGGCGCATCGGCGAGCTCGGCGCCGAGCCGCTCCAGGACCCCTTCGCCGACCCGCTGGCCTGAGCCCAGGGCCGGCCGGGTTCAGGTGGTCGCGCGGCCTGCGCCGCGGGCCGCCGCCTCGGCGACCACGGTCGTCACCGGCACGTTGAAGCGGCGCTCGATCCGGCGAGGCAGGTCGGCCGACAGCCAGTGCGAGGCCCCCTCCGGCAGGGTCGACATGATGACCTCGTCGAAGGTCCGCTGCCGCCAGAGCCGGCGCACGGCCTCGAACGGGTCGGGGTGCCCGATGGCCCCCTCGACGGTGATCCCGTCGGCTGCCAGGTCCTCGATCAGCGTCCGCAGCCGCCACCGGGCGAGCGCCACCCCGCGGTCGTCGCTGATCCCGCGGTCGATGGCCTCGGGCGACGGCTCGGCCCGGTCGTAGTCGAGGGAGTGGGTGGCGGGGGCGAGCACGTAGAAGCGCGCCGGGCCGGCGGCCGCACGCTCGCGGATCGCCGCCCGCAGCGCCTCGCCGGCCAGGGTGCGGTTGGCCACGACGAGGTAGCGCCGGCCCGCGGCCGCCCGGTCGTCGTGCGCCGACTCGTCGTCGGCGGTCCGGGCCGGGTACCGGTAGCGCTCGAGCTGCTCGGTGTCGACCGAGTGGTCGAGGTTGAGGTGCTGGAGCATCTCGCTGTCGTGGACGAACCGCAGCTCGCACCGTGGACAGTGGTGGGTCATCGGCCTCACCCCCCTGGTCCGAGGCTAGCCGCGTCGGGTAGTACGGGGACATGGCCGATCCCCTGTCCGACGACGACATCCAGCGCCGCCTGGCCGGCATCCCGGGCTGGGCCTACGAGAACGGCGCGCTGCACCGCCGCTTCGAGTTCGCCGACTTCAACGAGGCGTTCGGCTTCATGACCCGCGCCGCCCTCGTCGCCGAGAAGCTGGACCACCATCCCGACTGGTCGAACTCGTGGAACACGGTGACCGTCGACATCGTGAGCCACGCCGCGGGTGGCGTCACCGACGGCTGCTTCGAGCTCGCCGGCCGCATGAGCGCGCTCGCCTGAGGCGGGCCCGAGCGCGACGAAGGGAGCGATCGGCGGGTCCGCCGTGCTCCGCCGACCGCTCCCTCCGTCCCCCCGGCGCAACGCCGGGGGAGGCGGTTACTCCTGGTGGGCCTTCTGCTCGGCCTCGTGGGCCTCGGCCTCGGCTCGGGCCCGCTCGGCCGCGGCCTCCTTCTTGGCCACCTCGCGCTCGGCGTCGGCCTTTCGCTGCTGGGCCTCACCCTCGCGCTCGAGGTCGTCGTTGCCGGTGAGGGCGCCGGCCGCCTCCTTGAGCTTGCCCTTCGCCTCCTCGACGACGCCCTTGATGCCGGCCTTGGGGCCGGTCTCGGTGTCAGCCATCGCGAAACCTCCGTGCTGTTCGGTGGGGGGGAGAAACCCGTCCGGCGTCGCCGGACGTTGTCGTGTTTGTTACCGAAAGTACGGGGAGGCGAAACCTCGCCGCGGGACTCAGAGGTGGCGGGCGGCGGCGTCCTGGACGCGGGCGATGATGGGCTGCCAGTCGCTGCCCTCGACGCGGGTCACGGTGACGAAGTCGTTCACGCCGAACAGGTTCGCCACCCCGCCGCCCTCGAACACGGCGGCGGCGAACGGGTCGCCGGCGGCCTCCTCGGCGCTGTCGTAGGAGATCGTGCCCGGCAGCGTCACGTCGAGCTCGAACTTCATGGCGTTCGGGTTCGGCGTGGGGCTGGGCGCGGCCGTGGCCATCAGGCCTCCCCGCTCGCGGTGGCGGACCCGGCCAGCTCGTCGAGGCCCTGGGTGAGCGTGTTCCACGACAGCGTGGCGCACTTGATCCGCACCGGGAACCTCACCACGCCCTGCAGAGCGGCCAGGTCGCCCAGCTCGGCCTCCGACGGCGCCTCCGGCGCGCCGCCCTCGTCACCGTCGCTCTCGCCGTCGCCCTCGAGCCGGGCCTCGTGCACCGACATGAGCGACTTGAACGAGCGGGTGAGGGCGCGTGCCTCCTCGACCGTCCTGCCCTTGATCGCCGCCGACATCATCGACGCCGAGGACTGGCTGATCGAGCAGCCCTGACCGCTGATGCGCACGTCGGCGATGGTGTCGCCCTCGACCTGGAGGAACAGCACGACCTCGTCGCCGCAGAGGGGGTTGAAGCCCTCGGACCGGTGCGCCGGCGGCACGGGCAGCTCACCCCGGTTCCGGGGGTTGCGGTAGTGGTCGAGGATGATCTCTCGGTAGAGGTCTTCGAGGCCGGGCATGGCGATCCTTCAGGCGGTCGGTGGAGCGTTCGGAGGCTAGGGGGCGAAGAACTCGATCGTGGTGGCCAGGGCGTCGACGAGGGCGTCGACGTCGGCGGTGTCGTTGTACACGTACAGCGAGGCCCGGGCCGTGGCGGCCACGCCCAGGCGGCGCATGAGCGGCTTGGCGCAGTGGTGGCCGGCCCGCACGCACACGCTCTCCTGGTCGAGCACCTGGGCCACGTCGTGGGGGTGGATGCCGGCGAGGGCGAAGCTGATGACGCCGCCCCGCTCGGCGGGCTCGGACGGGCCGTGCACCTCGATGCCGGCGCCGAAGCGGTCGGTGAGCGCCCGCAGGGCGTAGCCGGTGAGCGACACCTCATGCGCCCGCACCCGGTCCATGCCCAGGCCCTCCAGGTAGTCGACGGCGGCGCCCAGGCCGATGATCTCGGCGATGGGCGGGGTGCCGGCCTCGAACTTCCAGGGGATCTCGGTGGGCTCCCAGCCGTCGAGGCGGACGTCGCGGATCATCTCGCCCCCGCCCAGGAACGCCGGCATGGCCTCGAGGAGCTCGGCCCGGGCCCACAGGGCGCCGACCCCGGTGGGGCCGCACATCTTGTGGCCGGTGACGGCGTAGAAGTCGCAGCCCAGCTCGCCGACGTCGGTGGGGAGGTGGGGGGTGTACTGGGCGCCGTCGACGCACACGAGCGCGCCGGCGTCGTGGGCGGCGTCGATGAGCCGGCGCAGCGGCGGGATCGTGCCCAGCACGTTCGACATGGCCGTGACCGAAACCAGCTTCACGCCGTCGAGCAGCCGCTCCAGGTCGGTCAGATCGAGGTGCCCGCCGTCGCCGACGGGCAGGTAGCGCAGCTCGACGCCCCGCTCCTCGGCGAGCATGAGCCACGGCACGAGGTTGGCGTGGTGCTCCATCTCGGTGAGCAGCACGGCGTCCCCGGGGCCGAGGTTGGCGGCCCCCCACGTGCGGGCCACCAGGTTCAGCATCTCGGTGACGTTCTTGCCGAAGACGACCTCGCGGTCGGAGGTGGCGCCGAGGAAGCGGGCGACCTTGGCCCGGGCCGCCTCCATCTGGGCGGTGGCCTGCTCGGCGAGCGCGTACACGCCGCGGTGCACGTTGGCGTGCGTGGTCTCGTAGTACGTCTGCATGGCGTCGAGCACGACGCGGGGCTTCTGCGAGCTCGACGCCGAGTCGAGGTAGACGACCGGCCGGCCGTGCACCTCGCGCTCGAGCAGCGGGAAGTCCTTCTTGACCGCGGCGGGATCGAGCTCAGCGCCAGGCGTCATACCCCTCCTCCTCGAGGCGGCGGGCCAGCTCGGGACCGCCGCTGTCGACGACGCGTCCGTCCATGAGGATGTGGACGTGGTCGGGCTCGAGGTGGTCGAGGATCCGCTGGTAGTGGGTGATGAGGAGCACGCCGAGCTCGGGGCGGTCGGCGCGGACCTCCTGCACGCCCTTGGCGACGACCCGCAGGGCGTCGATGTCGAGGCCGGAGTCGGTCTCGTCGAGGATGGCCAGCTCGGGCTCGAGGATGGCCATCTGCAGGATCTCGTTGCGCTTCTTCTCGCCGCCCGAGAACCCTTCGTTCAGGTACCGGTCGGCGAAGGAGGGGTCCATGCCGAGGCGCTCCATCCACTCCATGATCGACAGGCGCAGCTCGAGGACCGACAGCTCCACGCCCTTGCGGGCCGACAGGGCCTGGCGCAGGAAGTTGATCACCGACACGCCGGCGATCTCCTGGGGGTACTGGAAGGCGAGGAAGATGCCGGCCTTGCCCCGCACGTCGGGGTCCCAGTCGGTGATGTCGTCGCCCCGGAACAGGATGCGGCCCTCGGTGACCTCGAACTCGGGTGAGCCGAGCAGGGTCTGGGCGAGGGTGGACTTGCCCGACCCGTTCGGGCCCATGAGGGCGTGGACCTCGCCGGCGCCGACGGTGAGGTCGACGCCGCGCAGGATCTCGTGGTCCTCCACCGAGACGTGGAGGTTCTCGATCCGGAACAGGGGCTCGGCCATGCCCCCAGTGTATTTGCACTATGGCGATGGTGGAAATGTCGGCGGAACCGCCGGGGCCCGGCTTGTCTACGCTCTCGGCCATGGTTGCCACCGAGCCGACCACCGCGCCGGATCCCGACCTGACCGCCGCCGAGGTGGCGTGGGACCTCGAGCCCCTGCTCACGGGCGCGCCCGGGGTCGAGGACGCCACGGGCACCGGTCCCGAGCGGGTCGCCGCCCTCCTCGCCGAGGCCGAGCGCCGGGCGGAGGGGCTGGCCGATCATCGCGGGCGGGTCGCCGCGCTCGACGCCGCCGGCCTGGCCGGGGCCATGCGGGAGCTGGCGACGGTGCAGGAGCTGATCGAGCGGGCGGGTTCCTACGCGTCGCTGTGGTTCTCCACCAACACCGCCGACGCCGAGCGCGGCGCGCTGCTCCAGCGGGTGCGGGAGCAGGGCACCGCCATCACCACCCGTCTGCTGTTCTTCGAGCTCGAGTGGGCGGCGGTCGACGACGAGCGGGCCGAGGCGCTCCTCACTGCCGACGAGCTGGCGTTCTGCCGGCACCACCTGCGTCGGGTGCGGGCCCGCCGGCCCCACCTGCTCTCCGAGCCCGAGGAGCGCATCCTCTCCGAGAAGGAGGTCACCGGGCGCTCGGCGTGGGCCCGGCTGTTCAGCGAGCTCACCTCGGCCATCGAGGTCGACGTCGACGGCGACCGCCAGCCGCTCATGACGGCGCTGTCGCGCCTGTCGGCGCCCGAGCGCGACGTGCGCCGGCGGGCGGCGGAGGCCGTCACCGAGGCGCTGCGCCCCGGCCTGCGCACCCGGGCGTTCATCTTCAACACCCTGCTCGCCGACAAGGCCACCGACGACCGGCTGCGGTCGTTCCCGCACTGGCTGGCGAGCCGCAACCTCGACAACGAGGCGAGCGACGAGTCGGTCGAGGCGCTGGTCGCCGCCGTCCGGGCCCGCTACGACGTCCCCCAGCGGTGGTACCGGCTGAAGGCGCGCCTGCTCGGCCTCGACCGGCTCGCCGACTACGACCGGGCCGCCTCGCTCGAGACCGACGACCGCCAGGTCGGCTGGGCCGAGGCCACCCGCATCGTCGTCGACAGCTATGCCAGCTTCTCCGACGAGCTGGCCGGCGTCGTGCGCCGCTTCATCGACGAGGGCTGGGTCGACGCCCCCGCCCGCCCCGCCAAGCGGGGCGGCGCGTTCTGCGCCTACACCGTGCCGTCGGTGCACCCCTTCGTGCTGCTGAACTGGACGTCGCGCATGGACGACGTGCTCACGCTCGCCCACGAGCTGGGCCACGGCGTGCACGCCTACCTGGCGCGCGATCAGGGGATCTTCCACCACTCGACGCCGCTCACCCTCGCCGAGACGGCCTCGGTGTTCGGCGAGACCGTCACGTTCAACCGGCTGCTCGCCGCCACCGACGACCCCAACGCCCGCCTGGCGCTGCTCGCCGAGCAGCTCGAGGGGGGCATCGCAACGGTGTTCCGCCAGACGGCGATGAACCGCTTCGAGCACCTGGCCCACACCGCCCGGCGCGAGCAGGGCGAGCTGTCGGTCGAGCAGCTCGGCGAGCTGTGGGCCCAGACCCAGGCCGAGCTGTTCGGCGACGCCGTGGAGGTCACCGAGGGCTACCGCAGCTGGTGGTCCTACATCCCGCACTTCATCGACGTCCCCGGCTACGTGTACGCCTACGCCTACGGACAGCTCCTGGCGCTGTCGGTCTACCGCCGGTACGAGCAGCGGGGCGCCGGCTTCGTGCCGCAGTACCTCGAGCTGCTGCGGGCCGGGGGCTCGGCGCCGCCCGAGGAGCTGGCCGCCATCGTCGACTGCGACCTCGCCGACCCCGGGTTCTGGGACGGCGGCATCGACATCATCGAGGCCCAGCTGGCCGCCGCCGAGCAGGCGGCCCGTGACGCCGGCCGCCTCGGTGCCTGACGGCCGGCCACCGGGCGCCGGCCCCCTCACCGTCGTGATCGTGCACCGCGCCCAGCCCGAGCGCTGTGTGCGCACGGGCCGCGCGTTCCTCGACCAGGGCGTGTCCGTGCGCCTGCTCGTGGTCGACAACGGGTCGCCCCCGGAGGCGCGGGCTTGCCTGCGGGCGGGCCTGCCCGCCGCCGAGGTGCTCGAGCTGGGCCGCAACGCCGGCTTCGGCCCCGCCGCCAACGCCGGCCTCCGCCGGTGGCTCGACGAGGGGGAGGAGGCGGGGGAGTGGGTGGCGGTCGCCCCCCACGACGCCCTGCCCGATCCCGGCTGCCTCCAGCGTCTGCTCGCCGCCGTCGCCGGCCGCCCCCGGGCGGGGCTCGCCAGCGCCGAGTACGGCGACGACGCCGAGCTCGCCCTGCCGGTCGTCGACCGCTACTTCGGCGGGATCCTCGCCCCCACCGACCGCCGGCCCGGCTGGGAGGACGCCGGCCACCCCCACGGCACCCTGCTGCTCGCCCGCCGCGCCTGCCTGGAGGACATCGGCCTGTTCGACGAGCGCTACTTCGCCTACTGCGAGGAGGCCGACCTGGGCGTGCGGGCCCGGGCCGCGGGGTGGGAGGTCGGCGTGGTGTGGGGCGCGGTGGTCCGCAACCCGTCGATGTCGTCGGAGGACGGCGTCGCCGAGTACCTCATGCTGCGCAACTCGCTGCTGCTCGTGCGGGACCACTCCGGCCGTTACCCGGCCTTCATCCGCACCTGCATGGCGCTCGGCACCACCATCATCGGCACCTTCGTGCCGTCCCGCCGCACCCCCTGGTTCGACGCCCGCGCCCGCTGGCGCGCCATCGCCGACCACCTCCGCGCCCGCTACGGCCCCCCGCCTCGGTCTCTGCTCGCCCGCCAGCCTGTCGACGTTGCGTGATCGCCCCAACCGCCGGCCACCACGGCGGCTTCGTGCCTGGGCCAGGCCCGGTTGAGCGGACCCCTTGACGTTTGTGTGTGTGGTACCAAGACGTGACATTCGTCACCTATCGCCATCAGGAGACTGCAATGCGAGGCAAGCGGCGCGTGGCGGCAGTAGCAGTCGCCGGTGCACTGTCGTTCGGCGGGGTGCACGCCACGTGATCGAGTACTTCGCGTACTAGCGCGCGCTGCCTCCTCCTATGGGACAGATCGAGTTCGGCTCGGGCCCTGGGCTCGGGCAGCTCTACTGGATGGAGCCGGGAGGATGGCGTCGGCAGTACTTCGCGGAAGCCGTCGGCTGTGTCCCGGTACCGCCGGGTGTGTGGCTCGGGCTCAAGTTGGAGACCGAGGACGTCGGCTCCCTCGGAGCGATTCGTGGCGTGCCATCAGGGGCCTTGCAGGAGCTGGCCTCGGGAGGCTTACCGCTCACGGATGAGGGCTTGGAGCACTTCCTGGGCCAGGAGGACCTCCGGAGGCTCTGGCTGGGCAGGAGTTTCGTGTCCGACCATGGGGTGCGACACCTCGTGGGCAACTTCGAACGGCTCGAGGCCCTCATGCTCTTCGGCCTGATGGTTGGGGACGAGGCGATCGAGGGCCTTCGAGGCCTCGATCGCTTGGAGGTCCTCGAGCTGGCCGCCACAGGAATCGGTGACGATGCCCTGTCAGTGGTCTCGGTGCTCGGCCGGCTCACGAAGCTCAACCTCGCGGGGACGCGGGTGAGCGATGATGGTCTGCGCCCGCTCCTCTCCATCGGGACCCTGGAGGAGGTCTTGTTGGGAGGTACGTCGGTTGGCGACCGAGCCGTCGAGCTGCTCGTTCAGCTCCCGGCGCTGAGGCGGCTCAGCCTGATCAGCACACAGGTCACGGACGCGGGCGTGGAGCTTCTGGCGCGTGCGTCTCGACTGGAGCGGGTGGAGCTCCAGGGAACCGAGGTCACCGACAGCGGGGCCGAGCGCCTGAGGGTCTGCGAGTCGTTGCGACAGGTGGGGCTCGAGAGCACGAAGGTGTCCGAGGAGAGAGTCGAATGGTTGCGTCGGGAGATGCCTCGGACTGCGATCAACGGCGTCGCCCACGGCTGACAGAAGAAGGGCGGCCGCGTCGTCTCAGCGGTGGTCGCGGAGGGATTCCTTCCAGGAGCGGAAGCGCTCGTGGTGCTCGCCGTCGGCGCCGACGCCCTCCCCGGAACCGTCGGGGTGCAGCCGGAACGTGAGGCGTCGCGTCAGGTCGTCGGCCCGGATCGCCATGTAGCGGGCGTCGGCCCTCGTCGCCGGGCCGGCCCGCCACAGCAACCAGCCGTGGATGCGGCGCTTGTAGGCCACGAGGGGACGGCCGATGTCGTCGCCGAGCCGGCGTAGCTCCTCGGGCGCCTCCACCCACGCTTCCGCGGGGATGTTGCGGTCGCGCGTGGGCAGGTCGGGCAGGTCCCCGGTGTGCACCGACGTGGGATCCACCGGCCGCTCGTCGGCGGGGAGCGGCCGCTCGCTCACGTCGGCTGCCAGAAGCGTACGAGGCCGTCCGGGCTGCGGGGTCGAGCCGCCTTGGCGGCGATGGGCTCGCCGGTACCGAGGTAGAGGAACCCCACGACGGCGTCGTCCTCGCCGAGCCCGAGGGCTGCCTTCACGACGGGGTCGCGGGCCACGTCGCCGGTGCGCCACATCGAGCCGTAGCCCAGGGCGGTGGCGGCGATGAGGGCGTTCTGGGCCGCGGCCGCCGACGCAGCCAGCTGCTCCTCCCACGGGATCTTCTCGCTCGGCTGGCGGACGGCGGCGACGACGAGGACCAGCGGTGCCCGATCGAGCTTGGTGCGCTCCTTCTCCCGGGCCGCGGGGTCGGGCTCGGTGCCGGCGCGCTCGCAGCGCAGCAGGTAGGCGCGCTCGAGCACCGCGCCGAAGGCGTCCTTGGCGTCGCCGTCGAGCACGACGAACCGGAACGGGCGCAGCTCGCCGTGGTCGGGCGCGGCGGCCGCGGCGGCGAGGATGGCGTCGAGGTCGTCACCCCGGGGCGCGGGCTCGTCGAGGCGGCCGACCGACCGGCGGCCGTGGATGGCGTCGAGGGCGTCGAGCGGCACGGCGGCTACCAGCCGCGCGCCACCCACTCGTCCAAGTGGGGGCGCTCGGTGCCGATGGTGGTGTCGACGCCGTGGCCGGGCAGCACGAGCGTGTCCTCGGGCAGGGTGAACAGGCGGGTCTCGATCGAGCGGATGATCGTGTCGAAGTCGCCGCCCGGGAACTTGGTGGCGCCGGGGCCGCCCGGGAACAGGGTGTCGCCGCTGAACAGCACGGGTGAGCCCTCGACCCGGAAGCACATCGAGCCCGGCGTGTGCCCGGGCGTGTGCAGCGTGTGCAGGCGCAGTCGGCCCACCTCGATGACCGACTCGTCCTCGATGAGGTAGTCGTAGGCCTCGAGCATCCCGGTGTCGTCCTGGTGGATGCCCACCTCGTAGCCGGCGTCGCGCACGGCGGGCACGGCCTGGATGTGGTCCCAGTGGCCGTGCGTCTCGAGCACCGTGCGCACACCCAGGTTCTGGCACAGCTCGAGGATGCGGTCGTGCTCGTTGGCGGCGTCGATGAGCACGGCGTCGCCCGTCTCCTTGCAGCGCAGCACGAACACGTTGTTGTCCATGGGGCCGACCACCACCCGGTGGATCTCGGCCTGGCTGTCCTCCCAGTGCAGGGTGCTCATGCCCGCCAGGCTAGGCGAGCCGAGCCAGAGCCCTCCCCGTGCGAGCACCCGGCTCGCAGCCAGCCACGTGGGACCCGTGCTCTCGCACCCGCGTCCCTCTGGAAAGATTCTCACGGATTCTCAGACGGCGCGGTGCCGCCGGAACGTCGCCGGCTCCGCATCGATGCGCGCCGGACCGGGTGTGGGGACCGGCTCGGCGCGCCGGCTCCCCCGTCCGCCTCCTGAGAATTCGTGAGAATCCTTCCAGAGGGACGACCCCGCGATGCTCCCGTCGAGGCGGCGTCGGAGCGGCGGTGCACAGCCCCGACCTGGCAGCAGTCCGGCGGCTCCAGGCGCACGGGGCCCGCCCGGTCAGGGGGCGGGGTCGGCGGGGGAGACCACGTCGAGGCCCAGCGCCAGCGCGGCGGGGATCTGGTGGCGGTCGAACGTGAGGTACCGCACGGGGCGGGGCAGGCGGTCGGCGGCGGCGAGGTGGATGGCGTCGAGCGTGCGCAGCCGGAACTCGGCGCCCAGCTCGACGGCCCGGGCGAGGCAGCGGTCGTCCACGGGCACGACGAAGAACGCGTCCCAGTCGTCGCGCAGCCGGGACCACAGGCGCTCGGCCTGGCGGGGGTGGGCGGCGACCCGCTGCAGCACGAGCATGGCTTCGGTGCGGCACAGCTGCGACGCGCACCACACCGGGTCCTCGCTCATGGCGGCGAGCACCAGGTCCCGGCCGGGCTCCCGCAGGAACCGCTTCACCAGCGCCGAGGTGTCCACCGCCAGGGTCACGCCGGGAACAGGCGCCCCTCACCCGCCGCGGAGCTCGGCGATGGCGGAGGCGGAGCGGGCGTCGACGGGCACGTCTTCGGGATCGGCGGCGCCGGGGCGGTCGGTCCGGCCGGGCGGGACCACCAGCCCGGCGGCGACGAGGTCGTCGAGCGTCGGCGCGGCCGGCGCCGCCAGCGGGCCGAGCTGGGCGACGGGCACCCCGTCGACCGTCACGACGATGCGCTCCCCGGCCGCAGCCCGCCGCACGACCGCCGCGACCTGGTTGCGCAGCTCCCGGATGCCGACCCGCTCCACGCCGCCGAGCGTAGCACGCGTGGACACATCTCGACTCGCACGGCGCACGGGCCCTCCCTAGGCTGCGGCCACCAGCGTTCACCGAACCAGGGAGGTCGAAGGTGAACTTCGCGTTCAGCGAGGAGCAGGAGGAGCTCCGCCGCACCGTGCGGTCGTTCCTCGAGTCCAAGTCGCCCGAGTCCGAGGTCCGCCGGCTCATGGAGACCGAGTCGGGCTACGACGACGCCGTCTGGCGGCAGATGGGCGAGCAGATGGGCCTGCAGGGCCTGCACATCCCCGAGGAGTTCGGGGGCTCGGGCTACAGCTACGTCGAGCTCATCGTCGTGCTCGAGGAGATGGGCCGGGCGCTGCTGTGCGCCCCCTACTTCTCCACGGTCGTGCTGGCGGCGAACACGCTGCTGCACTCCGGCGACGACAGCGCCAAGAAGGACCTCCTCCCCGCCATCGCGTCGGGCGAGAGCATCGCCACCCTCGCGCTCACCGAGGAGAACGGCCGCTGGGACGAAGCGGGCGTCACCCTCCAGGCCACCAGGGACGGGGACGGCTACAAGCTCAACGGCACGAAGATGTTCGTGCTCGACGGCCACACCGCCGACATCATCCTCGTCGCCGCCCGCACCGACGCCGGCGTCAGCCTGTTCCACACCACCGGCGACGCCGCCGGCCTCACCCGCACGGCGCTGTCGACGATGGACCAGACCCGCAAGCAGGCCAAGCTCGAGTTCGCCGACACGCCCGCCACGCTCATCGGCACCGACGGGGGCGGCTGGCCGGTGCTCGAGCGGGTGCTCGACCTCGCGGCGGTCGGTCTCGCCGCCGAGCAGGTCGGTGGCGCCCAGCTCTGCCTCGAGATGTCGGTGCAGTACGCCAAGGACCGCATCCAGTTCGGCCGGCCCATCGGCAGCTTCCAGGCCATCAAGCACAAGTGCGCCGACATGCTGCTCGAGGTCGAGTCGGCCAAGTCCGCCGCCTACTACGCCGGCTGGTGCGCCGCCGAGCTGAACGACGAGCTGCCCGCCGTCGCCAGCCTGGCGAAGGCCTACTGCTCCGAGGCGTACTTCCACGCCGCCGCCGAGAACATCCAGATCCACGGCGGCATCGGCTTCACCTGGGAGCACCCCGCCCACCTGTACTTCAAGCGGGCCAAGAGCTCCGAGCTGCTCTTCGGCGATCCCACCTACCACCGCGAGCTGCTCGCCCAGCGGATCGGCATCTGACTCGGCGCATGGCGGGTCCCGGCGAGCACACGGTGCGGCTCGCCGGGACCCTCCGGCGCGTCGGGGAGTACGTGTACCTCCCCTTCGACGTGCCGGCCGGCACCAACCGGGTCCACGTCCGGCTCGACGCACCGGCCGACGTCGCCGTCGGCACCGGCCTGTTCGACGAGCGGGGCCCCGGGTACCAGAGCGCCGGGTTCCGGGGCGTGTACGGCGAGGAGCGCCGCGAGTGCTTCGTCGCCGCCCACGAGGCCTCCCGGTCCTTCATCCCCGGCCCCATCGGTGCCGGGACCTGGACCGTGCTGCTGGCCCCGTTCCGCCTCGGCGGGCCCGTCGACGTGACGGTCGTCGTCACCCTCACCGCCGGCCCCGAGCAGCCCGCGTTCCGGATCGGCCCCACCCAGGGGGTCGTGCGCGCCGAGCCCGGCTGGTACCGCGGCGACCTGCACTGCCACACACCCGAGAGCAGCGACGCCTGGGTGACGGGCAGCGCCCTCACGCCGCAGGGGTGGGCCCGGACGTGTCGTGAGATCGTGAGATCGGCCTCGACTTCGTCGCCCTCACGGACCACAACGTCGTGAGCCAGAACTTCGCGCTGGCCGAGGCCGCCGGTGACACCGGCGTGCTGCTCATGCCCGGCGAGGAGATGACGAACTGGTTCCACGGCCACGCCACCGTCGCGGGCATCGAGCCCGACGCCTGGCTCGACTGGCGCCAGCGCCCCGCCGGCGTCGAGCTCGGCCCCCACGAGGCCCGCATCGGCGAGCTCGTGCGCCGCTGCCGGGAGATGGGCGCCTACGTGTCCGCCGCCCACCCCATGCTCGGCCACATGGCGTGGCAGTTCTTCCCCGACGCCGAGGCCGACCCCGACGCCCGCACCCACGGGATCGAGGTGTGGAGCGGCCAGTTCCAGCAGGACGACAAGGACACCCTCGCGCTGTGGGACGCCCTGCTCGTGGCCGGCCGGCGGGTGTTCGCCAACGGCGGGAGCGACCTGCACGCCGTGGACGACCCCACGTTCGGCCTCGTGGCCGGCACGCCGACCACGGTGGTGCACGCCGAGGCCCTGTCGAAGGAGGCCGTCGTGGCGGCGCTCAAGCGGGGCCGCGGGTTCGTCACCCGGGTGCCCCGGGGGCACGAGGTGTACCTCGCCGCCACCGGCCCCGACGGCCAGCGCCAGATCACCGGCGGCACGATCCACGGGGCGCCCTCCGACACCGCCGAGGTCGAGGCCGTGGTCCGCGTGGGGACCGGCGTCGAGCCGCAGGGCAACCTGCGCCTGGTCCTGTGGGCCAACGGCGCCGCCGTGTCGACCACGCCGATCACCCAGGACGAGCAGGTCGTGCGCTGCCCGCTGCCCGTCGGGCCGACCGGCGGCTACGTGCGGGCCGAGCTGCGCGACACCCGCTTCATCGACCCCGAGCACCCCATGGCCAGCCGCACCGACCTCGAGGTGCTGACCAACCCCGTCTTTCTCGAGCCCGGGCCCCCGCCGCCCGGGCTCCGGCCCGACCCGACGGCCCCGCCGGCGGTGTGACCCCCAGCCGGACCCCCCCTACGATCGGTGGCGTCATGGAGATCGTGTTCTTCGTCGTGGCCGGCGTGTTCGTGTTCGCCATCGCCGCCGGCGTCGTCGGGCGCGAGGCGCGCCGGCTGGCAGCCGAGCCGCCCAAGGCGATGTTCGACCTCGACGAGGCTGTGGACTGGGTCGCCGACCGCGTGCCCTACGACGTGGCCGCCGAGCTCAGCCACGACGACGTGCGCGACATCTTCCGCTGGCACCTCCAGTACTTCCGCAGCCGGGGGGTCACCACGAACGGCGACGGCCCCGACGGCCCCGCGGGCCCGGTGGTGGTGGGCGGTGCCGACACCGTCGACTTCGTGCTCGGCCAGGCCCGCCGGGCCGGGCGCGACCTCGACCCCGGCCAGGTGCGGACCGTGCTCGACGTGCAGATGTCCTACCTGCAGTCGATCGGGGCCGTCGGGCCCCCCGCCCGTCCCGGCGAGGTCCCGCCCCCCAGCGACAGCTGAGCCCAAGGCGGCGTCCCGGGAAAAGCAACTGCACCGACCCGCCCGCGTGTGCCACCATGGCGGGTACCGGAGAAAGGAGGTGGTCCAGCTGAACGACTGTCGTGGGACCCTGGAGGTGGCTGGCCGCTAGCCGGCTGCTGGACCACCACGCGGAATCCAACCACGCCACCCCCGAGTGGCCGATGCCGGGGCCTGGTCCTCCCCGGCGCTCGAGGCACCTCGGGCCATCCAGCGAGAACCTGTCCGGTGGGGGCGCTGCGGCGCCCCCACCGGCGCGTCCGGGCCCGGCGCGGGCGCGTACAGTGGCGGCGCCCCCGAGCCCGCTCGTGCGAGAAAGGACCCGACGTGGAACGGCCCTCCCGATTCGAGGAGCACCGCTACCTGGGCGACAAGCGCAACCAGGTCGTGCACGACCTCGACGCCTGCACCGACGCCGAGGCCATCGACGAGCTGATGGCGGCCGAGACCTTCGTCTGCTTCGGTCCCGACACGCTCCCGGAGGCCCGCAACCGCGGCTACCGCCTGTGCACCCGCTGCGACGGGGTCCGCCAGCAGGCCCGGGCTGAGGCCGAGGCCGCGGAGGCCACGGCGGCCCAGCCCGCCGACGCCTGAGCGGCGCCGTGCGCGCCATCGACGTCCACGTCCACCCCTCCACCGCCGAGTACCTCGTCGACGCCATGGGGCCGTTCCGCGAGGCCACCGAGCGTCACTTCCGCACCGAGATCCCGGTGCGAACGGTGGAGGAGATGGCCGACGAGTTCCGCGCCGACGGGGTGCTCGCCGTGCTGCTGGCCTGGGACGCCGAGTCCGCCTCGGGCCTGCCGCCGGTCACCAACGACTTCGTCGCCGGCTGCGTCGCTGCCCACCCCGACGCCTTCCTGGGCTTCGCCTCGGTCGACCCGTGGAAGGGCAAGGCCGCGGTCAACGAGCTGCGGCGGGCCGTCACCGACCTCGGCCTGCGGGGCCTGAAGCTGCACCCGAGCGCCCAGGCCTTCGCCCCCAACGACCAGCGCTTCTACGAGCTGTACGCCACCGCCGCCGAGCTGGGCATCCCCGTGCTGTTCCACACCGGCACCACCGGCCTCATCCCCGTGCTGTTCCACACGGGCACCACCGGCCTCGGCGCCGGCCTGCCCGGCGGGGGCGGCATCAAGCTCGGGTACTCCCGGCCCGTGCTCCTCGACGACGTGGCCGCCGACTTCCCCGAGCTGGCGATCATCGCCGCCCACCCGTCCTGGCCGTGGCAGGACGAGATGCTCGCCCTCGCCCAGCACAAGACCAACGTGTGGATCGACCTGTCGGGTTGGTCGCCGCGCCGGTGGGCACCAGAGCTGACGCGGGCCGTGCTGGGCCCGCTGCAGGACCGGGTGCTGTTCGGCACCGACTACCCGTTCATCACCTTCAGGAAGTGGCTCGACGCGTTCCGGGGCCACGAGCCCAGCCCCGAGATCGAGGAGAAGGTGCTGGTCGGCAACGCCCGGCGCCTGCTCGGCCTCGAGGGAGCCTGACGGGCGCCGGGGCGGCGTGCAGGACGCCTTCGAGTCCGACGGCCTGCGCCTGGCGTGCCACCTGGCCCGGCCCGTCTCCCGGCGGGAGGGCGGGCTGCCCGGCCTGGTGCTGTGTCACGGGTTCCCGACCGGCGCCCGGGGGGCGTCGACGTCGGCCCGCACCTATCCGGAGCTCGCCGACCGCATCGCCGCCGAGGTCGGCTGGGCCGTGCTCACGTTCAACTTCCGGGGGGCGGGGGCATCCGCGGGGGACTTCTCGCTCGACGGCTGGCTCGCCGACCTGGCCAACGCGGTGGCCCAC
Source organism: Actinomycetota bacterium (assembly GCA_004366205.1). Taxonomy (GTDB): domain Bacteria; phylum Actinomycetota; class Acidimicrobiia; order Acidimicrobiales; family CADCSY01; genus SIRW01. The sequence continues at coordinate 51,941 of ML178740.1, forward strand.
CTGCGGGCCAGCGTGCCCGTGTCCGGAGTGTGGCTGGCGGGGTCGAGCACCGGCGCGTCCCTGGCCATCTGCCACGCCGCCGACGACCCGTCCATCCGGGGCGTCGCCGCTCTGGCCGCCCGGGCCGACTTCGACGACTGGGCCGGGCACCCCAAGCGCTTCCTCGAGCACTGCCGGTCGATCGGGATCGTGCGGGACCGCGACTTCCCGCCCGACCTGGACGCGTGGGGTCGGGCGTTCCGGGAGATCCGGCCGCTGGCTGCGGCCGAGCGCCTGGCGCCCCGGCCGCTGCTCGTCGTCCACGGCAGCAACGACGAGCTCGTCCCCGCGACCGACGCCCGGGCGCTGGCCGACACCCACGGCTCGGCCGAGCTGCGCATCGTGAACGGCGGCGGCCACCGCCTCCGCCACGACCCGCGGGCCATCGCCGTGCTCCTGGGCTGGCTGGACCACCAGGCCATCAGCCGGTGACCGAGCCCAGCCCGGGCCACCTCGGGTGCGCGCCGCCCGGTCCCGCCCGGCGGGGCTCAGCGGCCCTCGGCCCGGCCCTCGGCGCGGGCGACGGCGTCGTCGACGGCGGCGCAGAGCGCCCGGGCGGCCGCCTCGGGGTCCGGCGCCTCGGTGAGCCAGCGCACGACCACGAACCGGCGGGCGCCGGCCTCGGCCATGGCCCCGACCGTGTCGGGCGTGGCGCCGCCGGTCACGAACCACGGCACCCGGGCGTGGGCGGCGGCGTAGGTGAGGTACCCGAGGCCCGTCCCCGGCCGGCCCGGCTTGGTCGGGGTGGGGGTCACCGGCCCGGCCGACAGGTAGTCGACGGGCTCGCCGGCGGCGGCGTCGAGCTCGGCGGGGGCGTGGGTCGAGAGCCCGACGATGGCGCCGGCGCCCAGCAGCCGCCGGCACAGCGCCGGCGGGGCGTCGTCCTGGCCCACGTGCACGCCGTCGGCGCCCACCTCCAGCGCCAGGTCGGGCCGGTCGTTGAGCACGAACGGCACCCCGGCGTCGCGGCACACGGCCTGCACGACACGGGCCCGGGCGAGCAGCGGGCGGGCCTCGAGGTCCTTGTCCCGTAGCTGCACGATGTCGACCCCGCCCCGGATGCACGCCGCCACGAACGCCTCCAGGTCGGGGCGGTCGGGGGTGCACAGGTAGAGGCGGCGGCCCTCGAGGGCCGGGTGGGTCACGGCCTCACCCGTCCTTGCCCTTCCCCTTGGCCTTCATCGCCCGCTTGAACAGGCGGACCTCCTCGAGGGCCTCGGGCGAGTCGATGTCGGCCACCGAGCGGTGCTGGTCGTCGGAGAACGGCGCGGCCGCCTCCTCCCATCCCGCCGGCCGCACGCCGAAGCGCTTGGCCAGGAGCGCCAGGAAGATCTTCGCCTTCTCCTCGCCGAACCCAGGCAGGGCGCGCAGGTTGCGGAGGACCTCACGGCCGTCGGCCGCGTCGGTCCACACCCGCTCGGCCCGCCCGCCGTGCTCCTCCACCAGGTGGGCGCACAGCGCCTGGGTGCGCTTGGCCATGGAGCCGGGGAACCGGTGCAGCGCCGGCTTCTCCTTGAACGCCGCCTCCAGGTCGTCGGGGTCCATGGCGGCGATGGCGGCGGCGTCCAGCGTCCCGCCCAGCCGCTCGCGCAGGCGGGCGGGCCCGGCGAACGCCCACTCCATCGGCACCTGCTGGTCGAGCAGCATGCCGATGAGCAGCGCCAGGGGATCGGTCGCCAGCAGCGCGTCGGCGTCGGGGTCGCCGGTGACGGGCAGCACGGCGGCGGCGTCGGCCTTCTTCTTCGGTGCCATTGGACTCCTCGGGGGACGGCGCGGCGGGCTCAGGCGAGCCGGGGCGGGCGGGCGTCGGGGTCGATGTCGTAGCGGGCGATGGCGTCGGCCACCACCTCGGCCTTGATCTCGCCGGCCTGGGCGAGCCCGTCGAGCACGGCGACCACGACGTGGCCGGCGTCGACCTCGAAGTGCCGGCGCAGGGCGGCCCGCGTGTCGCTGCGGCCGAAGCCGTCGGTGCCGAGCGGCGTGAACGAGCGGGGCACCCAGCGGGCCACCTGGTCGGGCACGGCCGCCAGGAAGTCGGTGACCGCCACGACCGGGCCCTCCGAGTCGGCCAGCGCCGCGGTCACGTACGGCGTGCGGGGCGACGCCGAGGGGTGCAGCCGGTTCCAGCGCTCGGCGTCGAGCGCCTCCTCCCGCAGCGCCTTGTACGACGTGGCGCTCCACAGCTCGACCCCCACGTCGAAGTGCTCGGCCAGCTCGGCGGCGGCCTCGGCCGCGGCCAGGTGGGCGGTGCCCGAGAACAGCACGGTCGCCCGGAGGCTCGGCCCCTCCGGCGCCGGGCGGAAGCGGTAGAGCCCGGCGACGATCCCTTCGCGGACCCCCTCGGGCATGGGCGGCATCGGGTAGTTCTCGTTGTAGAGCGTCAGGTAGTAGAAGGCGTCCTCGGCGTCCTCGCCCCACATGCGGTGGATCCCGTGGCGCACGATCGCCGCCACCTCGTAGGCGAAGGCGGGGTCGTAGGCCCGGCACACCGGCACGGTCGAGGCCAGCAGCAGGCTGTGGCCGTCCTGGTGCTGCAGGCCCTCGCCGTTGAGGGTCGTGCGCCCCGCCGTGCCGCCCATCAGGAACCCCCGGGCCTGCTGGTCCGCCGCCGACCAGATCAGGTCACCGGTCCGCTGGAACCCGAACATCGAGTAGAAGGTGTAGAAGGGCGCCATGGGCACGCCGTGGGTGGCGTAGGCCGTGCCCGCGGCGGTGAACGACGCCATCGAGCCGGCCTCGGTGATGCCCTCCATCAGCAGCTGGCCGTCGGTGCGCTCCCGGTACGACAGCAGCAGCTGGGCGTCGACGGGGTCGTAGTTCTGGCCGAGCGGGTTGTAGATCCCCGCCTCCTTGAACAGCGCGTCCATGCCGAAGGTGCGGGCCTCGTCGGGGATGATCGGCACCACCCGCCGCCCGAACCGCTCGTCGCGCAGCAGGTTCCGCAGCAGCCGGGTGAACACCATCGTGGTCGACACCGCCTGCTCGCCCGAGCCGCCGTCGAACTCGGCGAACGCCTCGTCGGCGGGCAGCTCGAGCGGCTTCTTGGTGCGCACGACCCGGCGGGGCAGCGAGCCGTCGAGCGCCCGGCGCCGCTCCATCATGTACTGGTGCTCGTCGGAGTCCTCCGGCGGGCGGAAGTACGGCATCTCGCCGTCGGCGATGGCCTCGTCGGGGATCTCCTCCTGCATGTAGAGGCGGTCGCGGAAGGTCCGGATCTGCTCGGCGGCCATCTTCTTGATCTGGTGGGTGGCGTTGCGCCCCTCCACGTCGGGCCCGAGCGTCCAGCCCTTGATCGTCTTGGCGAGGATGACCGTGGGCGCCCCCTCCTGCTCGACCGCGGCCTTGTAGGCGGCGTAGAGCTTGCGGTAGTCGTGGCCGCCGCGGGGCAGGTTGCGCAGCTCGTCGTCGGAGAGGTGCTCGACCATGCGGCGCAGGCGAGGGTCGGGACCGAAGAAGTGCTCCCGGATGTAGGCGCCGCTCTCGACCGAGTACTTCTGGAACTCGCCGTCGACGGTGGTGTTCATCTTGTTGAGCAGCACCCCGTCCTTGTCCTGGGCGAGCAGCTCGTCCCAGCGGGTGCCCCAGATCACCTTGATGACGTTCCAGCCCGCGCCCCGGAACAGCGCCTCGAGCTCCTGGATGATCTTGCCGTTGCCCCGCACCGGCCCGTCGAGGCGCTGCAGGTTGCAGTTCACCACGAAGATCAGGTTGTCGAGCTGCTCGCGCGCCGCGATCGACAGGCTGCCCAGCGTCTCGGGCTCGTCGCACTCGCCGTCGCCCAGGAAGCACCACACCCGCGACCCGCTGGTGTCGGCGATCTTGCGGTTCAGCAGGTAGCGATTGAACCGGGCCTGGTAGATGGCGTTGATCGGCCCCAGGCCCATCGACACCGTGGGGAACTCCCAGAACTCAGGCATGAGCCTCGGGTGGGGGTAGCTCGACAGGCCCCCGCCGCCGACCTCCATGCGGAACCGGTCGAGCTGGTCCTCGCTGAGGCGGCCCTCGAGGTAGGCCCGGGCGTAGATGCCCGGGGCGGCGTGCCCCTGGAAGAAGACGTGGTCGCCGGCAAGGCCGTCGTCCTTGCCCCGGAAGAAGTGGTTGAAGCCCACCTCGTAGAGCGCGGCGGAGCTGGCAAAGGTGGCGAGGTGCCCGCCGATCCCGTCGGAGATCTTGTTGGCGCGCACGACCATGGCCGCGGCGTTCCACCGGATGTAGGCCCGGATGCGGCGCTCGATGTGCTCGTCGCCGGGGAACCACGCCTGCACCTCGGGGGGGATCGTGTTCACGTACGGCGTGGTGATCGTGGGCGGCATGCCCACGCCGCGCTCGCGGGCCCGCTCGAGGAGCTTGGCCACGAGGAACCGGGCCCGGGTCTGGCCTCGGGCGTCGAGCACGGCATCGAACGAGTCGAGCCACTCGGTGGTCTCCTCGGGGTCGATGTCCGGGATCTGGTGGACGAACCCGTCGAAGATCATGGGCCCATTCTGCCGACCTCGCGGCGCGGCCGCGCCCGGAGGTCACCGCCGGGGCGTCGATGCGGCAGAGTCAGGGGGTGACGGACGAGACGCAGCAGACGCAGCCGCCGGCGCCGACGGTCGTGTACACCGACGGGGCGTGCCTGGGGAACCCCGGCCCGGGCGGCTGGGCGTGGGCGGTGGCGGGCGGGCCGTTCGCCAGCGGCGCCGAGGCCCACACCACCAACCAGCGCATGGAGATCACCGCCGCCTACGAGGCCGTGCGGGCCCTGCCCGGGCCCCTGCTGGTCATGAGCGACTCGACCTACGTGGTCAACTGCTTCCGGGAGCGGTGGTGGGCGGGGTGGCGGGCGCGGGGCTGGCGCAACAGCAAGCGCCAGCCGGTGGCCAACCGGGACCTGTGGGAGCCGTTCGTGGAGCTGGTGCTCGACCGGGGCGACGTCGCCTTCGAGTGGGTGAAGGGCCACGGCGACGACCCGGTCAACGACCTGGTCGACCGTCTCGCCGTGCAGGCCGCCACCGACCAGGCCGGCCGCACCGGCGAGGGCTGGCCGGCCGACGTGGGCGGGGCGGACCGGCCCGGGCGGGGGCGCTTCGGCTAGCGCGCCCGTTTCCACGGCAGGCGCGGCGGGAAGGCACCTCGGCGTGAGGGAGCAGCCGAGGCCGCCTGAAGCGGCGACGAGGTGAGGTGCGTGGAGTCCAGGACCGGAGCGATGATGCGGTCGAAGGTCGCGGCGGTAGCCGTGGCGGCGCTGCTGGGAGGCGGCACCTTGGTGGCGTGCGGCGAGACCGAGGTGGAGGGCGACCCGCCCTTCGACGACCCGATCGGTGGCGTCGAGCAGGACGGCCAGGAGTTCGACGAGGACCTCGAGCAGCGGCCCGAGGCCCCGCTGCAGGAGCCCATGGAGGACCCCCGCGGCGAGGACCTGCCCCCGGCGGAGGAGCAGTACTGACGCCGTCGCCCCCTCCAGATCCTCGTTCTGTGAGGGTTTTCTCACCGCTACGGTGAGTTTTCCCTCACAGAACGGTGAGCGGATCCGGGCGGGCGCGGCCCTCGGGTTAGGTTCGGCCCATGCGGGCCGGCGTGGACACCGGGGGCACGTTCACCGACGTCGTAGCCGGCGACGGCTCGGTCACCAAGGTGCTGTCGACGCCGGCCGACCCGGGCGCGGCGATCCGCTCGGGCATCGCCACGGTCGGCCGGGAGCCGCTCGATCTGCTCGCCCACGGCACCACCGTGGCCACCAACGCCCTGCTCGAACGGCGCGGGGCGGCGGTCGCCCTGGTGACCACCCGGGGCATCGCCGACGTCATCGAGATCGCCCGCCAGGACCGACCGTCGCTCTACGACCCCTTCGCCGACCGGCCCGCACCGCTCGTACCCCGGCCCTGGCGGTACGAGGCGGCCGGGCGGCTCGCGGCCGACGGCACCGAGCTCGAGGCGGTCGACCCCGCTGGCCTCCCGCCGCTCGACGGAGAGGTGGAAGCGGTGGCGGTGTGCCTGCTGCACGCCGACCTGAACCCCGCCCACGAGCAGGCCGTCGCCGCCGAGCTCGAGCGCCGCGGGCTCGACGTCACCTGCTCGCATGCGGTGTCGCCGGAGTTCCGGGAGTACGAGCGCACGGTCACCACCGTCGTCAACGCCTACCTGCGACCCCGGTGCCGCGCCTATCTGGCTGGCCTCGGCGACCTTGCGGGGGAGGTGCTGGTGATGACCTCCGCCGGGGGGCTCCTGCCCGCGACCGAGGCCGCCGAGCTGCCCGCGGCCCTGCTCCTGTCGGGCCCGGCGGCCGGCGCCCGGGCCGCCGCCGAGGTCGCCCGGGCCTGCGGCCATCCCGACGCCGTCACCTTCGACATGGGCGGCACCAGCACCGACGTGTGCCTCGTGCTCGGCGGGGTGCCCGAGCCCGCACCCGGGCGCGAGGTCGGCGGCTTCCCCGTGCGGCTGCCCGCGCTCGACATCCACACGATCGGCGCCGGCGGTGGGTCGATCGCCCGCATCGACCCCGGCGGCGCGCTGCGGGTCGGGCCCGAGAGCGCCGGGGCCGACCCCGGTCCCGCCTGCTACGGACGGGGCGGCGCCGCGCCCACCGTGACCGACGCCAACCTGGTGCTCGGCCGCATCCCCGCCGAGGCCACGTTCCCCGGCCTCGGCCGCCTCGACGTCGCCGCCGCCCGGTCGGCCCTCGCCGGCGCCGGTTGCGACGCTGCGGGCGTGGTCGCCGTCGTCAACGCCAACATGGAGCGGGCGCTGCGGACGGTGTCGGTCGAGCGCGGCGTGGACCCTGCGGGGCTGGCCCTGGTCGCGTTCGGCGGCGCCGGCCCGTTGCACGCCTGCGACCTGGCCGACGCGCTCGGCATGCCGGCGGTCATCGTCCCGCCCCGCGCCGGGGCGCTCTCCGCGGTCGGGCTGTTGTGCTCGCCGCTGCAGCGGGACCTGGTGCGCTCCTGGCCCACCCCACGCGACCACACCGGGCTCGACGCGGCGCGCGACCGGCTCGCCGGGGCGGTGTGGGCGTTGGCGGGCGGCGCGGACGGGACCGAGGTGTCGACCAGCCTCGACTGCCGCTACGCCGGGCAGAGCCACGAGCTCACCGTGGCCGACGTCGCCGGCTTCCACGACGAGCACCGGCGCCGCAACGGCTACGACCGGCCCGACCAGCCCGTCGAGGTCGTGGCGGTACGGGCCCGGGCCCGGCGCCCGGCGCCGCTGCGCATCGGCGACCTGCCCGCCCCCGAGCGGATGTGGGGGCCCGGCCCCGCCGTGCTCGCCGAGCCCGACTGCACCGTGTGGGTGCCCGAGGGCTGGCAGGCCGACCCCGGCCCGCTCGGCGCTCTGATCCTCACCCGGAGCGGTTCGTGAGCCTCGACCCCGCAACGCTGCGGATCCTCGTGTCCCGGCTCACCGGTATCGCCGAGGAGATGGGAGCGGTGCTGCGGCGTGCCGCGTTCAGCCCCAACATCAAGGAGCGGGCCGACTGCTCGGCCGCCCTGTTCACACCGGAGGGCGAGCTGCTCGTGCAGGCCGAGCACATCCCGGTGCACCTCGGGTCGATGCCGGCGTCGGTGGTGGCGGCCATCGAGCGCTTCGGCGACGACCTCGGCCCCGGCGAGCAGGTCGCCCTCAACGACCCGTTCGCCGGGGGCACCCACCTCAACGACATCACGTTCGTGGCGCCGTGCTGGGTCGACGGCCGGCTGGTGGGGTGGGTCGCCAACCGGGCGCATCACGCCGACGTGGGTGGCGCCGCCCCGGGCTCGATCCCTGCCGACGCCGTCGAGGTGTTCCAGGAGGGGCTGCGCATGCCGCCGGTGCGGTGGACGCCCGAGGTCGAGGCGCTCGTGCTCGCCAACTCGCGCACGCCCGCCGAGCGCCGGGGCGACCTCGACGCCCAGCTCGGGGCGAACCTCCTCGGCATCGAGCGTCTCGCCGCCTTCGCCGGCGCGCCACTCGCCGAGGTCACCGACTACGGCGAGCGCCGCATGCGGGCGACCCTCGCTGGGCTGCCGGACGGGACGTGGCGGTTCACCGACGTGCTCGACTCGACGGGCTCGGCGCCCGACCAGCAGCAGCCGGCCACGATCGCCCTGACGCTCACCGTCGCCGGCGACACCGCCACGTTCGACTTCACCGGCACCGACCCGCAGCGCCCCGGCAACGTGAACGCCGTGGAGGCCGTGACCGTCAGCGCCGTGGCCTTCGCCGTTCGCTCCGCCACGGACCCCACGATCCCCGCCAACGGCGGGGCCATGCGCCCGGTGCGGGTGGTGGCCCCGGCCGGGACGATCGTGGCGGCCCGGCCGCCCGCCGCGGTCGGCGCCGGCAACGTCGAGGTCAGCCAGCGGGTCGCCGACGTGTGCCTCGGCGCGCTCGCCCAGGCGGTGCCCGACCGGGTGCCCGCCGCAAGCCAGGGCACGATGAACAACCTGCTGGTCGGCGGGTCCGCCGGGGGCGGCTGGGTCTACTACGAGACCACCGGCGGCGGCGAGGGCGCCCGTCCCACCGCCCCCGGCCAGTCCGGCACCCACACGGGCATGACCAACACCGTCAACGAAGGACACCAGTCGACGCCGTGCCGGCCCGGCCAGTCCGGAATTCACACGGGCATGACAAATACCAAAAACACCCCGATCGAAGCCCTGGAGCGGCACTATCCCATGCGTGTGCTGCGGTACAGGCTGCGGCAGGGGAGCGGCGGCGCGGGTCTGTGCTCGGGCGGCGAGGGGATCGAGCGCGATCTGCTCATGCTCGAGGACGTGACGGTGTCGCTGATCACCGAGCGGCGGGTGTCCCGCCCGTGGGGCCTGGCCGGCGGCGAGCCGGGGGCGCCGGGTGAGAACTGGCTGCTGCCCGGCGGGGACGAGAGCCGAGCGGAGCCGCTGCCGGACAAGTGCACCATCCGGTTGAAGGCAGGGGATGTGCTTCGGATGCTCACTCCGGGGGGCGGCGGCTGGGGCGCTCCGCCGGCCGACTCGCGTTGATGTCACAGGTCGTGGTCATGCTGTAACGGCGTCCAACGGATCCTGCGGCGGGGTGGCGTCCCAGGTCTGGTGTAACAGCGGGTGGGGCGCAGGCTCTGGTGGTCATGTTAGGCAGCTGCTGTGACAGCTTCAGCTTCGGTGGTGGGTGTCTCGGTGGTGTCGGGCTGGTGGAGTTGGT
>SIRW01000079.1 GCA_004366205.1 Actinomycetota bacterium
CCTTCCTCGCCCCCCGCCCGGCGCCCGGACACCTCGTCGCGGCTCACCCGGTCACTCTGGCGCACGCGGTGGGGGGGACGAAACGGCGGGGAGGGGGTTGCACGGCGGACACAACCCCCACCCCGAGCGTGCTCCCCGCAGGCTCGGCCGTCAATCGCCAACTCCCGCGCCCGGCGACCGCCGCCTTCGTAGCATCGGCCGACGCCATGCCCGATCCGGCTCCGGCGTCCCCGCGCCTCGCACCACCCACCGGCCCGCGCCCCGCCACCCGGCTGCTCGCGACCACCCTCTGGCCCGAGGGTCGCGCCATCGCGGGCCTGGGCTTCCTCCTCGTCGTGGCCATGCTGCTCCCGCTGGCCGGGCCCGTGCTGCTCGGCCGGTTCGTCGACGACGCCCTCGGCGGCGAGCCTCTCCGGGTCCTGACCCTCATCGCCGTGGCCTACCTCGCCACCACCCTCACGGGCGAGGTCCTGCGCCTCGTCGTGACGTGGCTCTCGGTGCGCCTCGCGTGGCGGGTCGGCAACCGGCTGCGGGAGCGCCTCGCCGACCACGCCCTCAACCTCGATCTGGCGTGGCACGGCGCCCACAGCCCGGGTTTGCTGATCGAGCGGATCGACGGCGACGTCGAGGCGCTCACCCGGTTCTTCTCCGACGTCGTGCTGCACGTCCTCGGCAACGTGGTGCTGGTGGCCGGCGTGCTGGCCGTTGCGGTGGTGATCGACTGGCGGGCCGGGTTGGTCCTCGGCGGTTCGTCGCTGCTGGCCGCCACCCTGATGGTGCGGCTACGGATGCTCGCCGTCCCCGCCCACGACCGCGAGCGCGAGGCCAACGCCCGCCTCTACGGGGACCTCGAGGAGCGGCTCGGCGGGCTGGAGGACATCCGGGCCAACGGGGCCGGCGCCTACGCCGTCCACCGCTTGCAGGCGAACTCGGCCGACGCCTGGCGGACCGCCCGCCGGGCGTCGCTCCTCGGCGACAGCGCCTACGCCGGAGCGGCGACCGCCTTCGCCGTGGGGTCGGTCGCCACCCTCGCCGTCGGGATCGTGCTCCAGCAGCGCGACGTGGTCACGCTCGGCGCCGTACTGGCGTTGTTCCGGTACTCGCAGATGCTGCGCCAGCCGCTCGAGCGGATCGCCGAGCAGCTGAAGGAGTTCCAGAAGGCGATGGCCGGCGCCGTCCGGGCCGCCCGGCTGCTGGCCACCGAACCGGCGATCACCGGCGGGCACCTCGGACCCGAGGCGCTGCCGGCCGGCGCCCTCGCCGTCGACCTCGACGGCGTCGGGTTGTCGTACGCCCCGGGGCGCCCCGCCCTCGCGGGCGTCGACCTGCACCTGGCCCCCGGCACCCACCTGGGGGTGGTGGGGCGCACCGGCAGCGGCAAGACCACCCTCGGACGCCTGCTGCTGCGCTTCTGGGACCCCACCGCCGGCACGGTCCGGGTGGGTGGTGTCGACCTGCGCGACCTGCGCCTCGACGCCCTCCGGCGCCGCGTCGCCGTGGTCACCCAGGACGTCGAGCTCCTGCGGGCCACGGTGCGCGAGAACCTCACGATCCTGGGCGCGCACCCGGTGGACGACGACCGCTTGGCGGCCGTGCTCGTCGAGGTCGGGCTGGGTCGCTGGCTCGCGGCGCTCCCGCAGGGGCTGGACACGCCCATCGAGGGCACCGGCGGGCTCTCGGCGGGCGAGGCGCAGCTGCTTGCCTTCGCCCGAGCCTTCCTCGCCGATCCCGACCTCGTGGTCCTCGACGAGGCGTCCAGCCGGCTTGACCCGCTGAGCGAGGCCCGCATCGCCGCCGCTACGCACCGCCTGCTCGCCGGGCGGACCGCGGTGATCGTCGCCCACCGGCTGTCCACCCTCGACGAGGTCGACGAGATCGCCGTGCTGGACGCCGGCCGGGTCGTCGAGCACGGCCGGCGGGACGACCTGGCCGCCGACCCCCGGAGCCGCTTCGCCCGGCTACTGGCCGCGTCGAACGCCGCCCACACCGGGCTGATCGAGGACGAGCCCGCCGGCACGGAGGCTGCGGGGTGAGCGCGCCGAGCGGCCCGCCGCTGCCCCCCGCCGGTCCCGCCGGCGCCGCCGACCCCGCCGATTCCGGCCGGCACGCGCCCGACGACCAGCGCGCCGAGCAGGTCGTCACCGATCTCAACGGCGGTGATCCGCCCACGGCGGTCGATCCCCGCACGACCATGCGGGTGGCGTGGCGGCTGCTGCGCCGCGACCCGGTCGCATACGGCATCGCCTGGGTGCAGTGGGTGGCCTTCCACCTGATCCCGGTGCCGATCGGCTGGGCGTTCAAGCTCGTGCTCGACGCGGTCACCGGCGACGCCCCGGCCCTCTCGCCCTGGGCTCCGCTCGTCGTGCTGCTCGGGCTGGAGCTCGCCCGCTGGGTGCTGCTCGTCTCCGCCGCCGTCCAGTGGCACGGCGCCTTCATCGGCTGGCTCACCGTGCCCCGGGTGAACATGCTGCGCTCGCTCACCACGGCGCCGGGCCCCGCGGCTGGACGGCTGCCGGGCTCCTCGGGCGAGGCCGTCAGCCGGTTCCGCGACGACGCCCAGGACCTCGGGCTGGTGCTCGACGTGTGGCTCGACATCTCGGGGGCCGGTCTGGCCGCGGCCGTCGCCGTGGCGATCATGCTCGCGATCGAGCCGGGAGTGGCGGTAGCGGTCGTGCTCCCGGTGGCGGCGGCGCTGGCGCTCGCCCGCTGGCTCGGCCCGCGGCTGCGCGCCTGGCGCCGGGCCTCGCGCCAGGCCACCGCCGAGGTCACCGGCTTCATCGGGGACGCCTTCGGCGCCATCCTCGCCGTGAAGGCCGCCGGCGCCGAGGCGGCCGTGAACCGCCGCTTCACCGCCATCAACGCCCGGCGGGCCCAGGCGGCGCGCGTCGACCAGGTCGGCACGCAGATGGTGCAGTCGCTGTCGGGCGCGACGGGCGAGCTCGGCGTGGGGCTGCTGCTGCTGTTCGTGGCGGCCTCCGTCCGGGCCGGCGACTTCACGGTCGGCGATCTCGGCCTCTTCACCACCTACGTGGCGGTGCTCGCCAACCTGCCGCGCTGGGCGGGCCGGCTCGGCGCCTACCACCGGCAGGCCGACGTCTCGGTCGCGCGCATGGCGGCGCTCATGGACGACGGCGTTCCCGAGCGGATCGTCGCCGCCACGCCCATCCACCTGCGGGGCGGGCCCCCGCCGCTCGAACCCGACGTGCTGGGCGCCACGGCCGGCGACCCGCTGACCGAGCTGCGGGTCGACGGGCTCACCGCCCTGCATCCGAGCTCGGGGCGGGGCGTCGAGGGCGTCGACCTCGTCGTCGGCCGCGGTGAGCTCGTCGTGGTCACCGGGCCGGTCGGAGCCGGCAAGTCGACCTTGCTGCGCGCCGTGCTGGGGCTCGTCCCCCGGCAGGCGGGCACGATCACGTGGAACGGCGAGCCCGTGGACGACCCGTCGGTCCACCTCGTCCCGCCCCGCGCCGCCTACGTCCCCCAGGTGCCCCGTCTGTTCAGCGAAGCCCTTCGTGACACGATCCTGCTGGGTCTGCCCGGGGACCGGCTCGCCCGGGCGTTGTTCCTCGCCTGCCTGGATGAGGACGTGGCGACGATGGCGGGGGGCGCCGACACGATCGTCGGCCCGAAGGGCGTGCGCCTCTCCGGCGGCCAGGTGCAGCGCGCCGGCGCCGCTCGGGCCCTCGTCCGCCGGCCCGAGCTGCTCGTCGTCGACGACCTGTCCAGCGCGCTCGACGTCGAGACCGAGGCTCGCCTGTGGGACCGGCTCCTCGACGGTGGCGTGCGCGCCGCGCTCGTCGTCACCCACCGCAGCCGGGTGATCGGCCGGGCCGACCGCGTCGTCGTCCTCGACCACGGCCGGGTCGCATCCGGCTGAGCTGGGGGCCGGCCGGCACAAAGGCCCCACCCGCTCGGTACCGTTCGGCTCGTGATCAACCCCAAGGACGAGATCGCCAAGGTCGTCACCGGCTTCCACGAGGCCGTGTTCCGGGTCAGCGGCGGGCGCCTGCTCGGCACGCTCGGGGGCATGCCGGTGCTGGTGCTCGGCACCACCGGACGGAAGTCCGGCAAGCGGCGCTCGACCATGCTCACCGCCCCGATCGTGGAGGACGGCGGCGACCGCATCGTGCTGGTCGCCTCGTGGGGTGGCGACAGTCGCCACCCCACCTGGTTCCTGAACCTTCGGGAGCACCCTGACGTCGAGGTCACGATGGGCGGCCGCACCCGGTCGATGCGCGCCCGGGTGGCGACCGCGGAGGAGAAGGCCGAGCTGTGGCCCCGCATCGTCGCCACGTACCGCGGCTACGCCGGCTACCAGAAGCGCACCGACCGCGACATCCCGCTCGTCATCGTCGAACCGCCGCCGACCTGACGGGTTGCGGGGAGCGCCTGTACGTCCTACGCTGACGGAACACCAGTTCGTACAGGAGGTGCGGGCGGATGGGCTGGCGCAACCCTCCCATCCCGTGGTCCGAGCTCGAGCGCCGCCTGTCGGGCCGTCCCGGGCCCGGCGGTCCGGCCGCGGGGTTGCCCGACTGGGCCGGCAGCGGTGACATCCCCGTCTCCCGCAGGCGGGCGGCCTACGAGCCACCGGCCGGCGGGACCTCCCGGCGTCCCGGTGACGGTCCCGCCACCCCCTATGCCGAGCTGCACTGCCACTCGAACTTCAGCTTCCTCGACGGCGCCAGCCACCCCCACGAGCTCGTCGAGGAGGCCGCCCGCCTCGGCCTCGAGGCCCTGGCCCTCACCGACCACGACGGCCTGTACGGCGTGGTCCGCTTCGCCGAGGCCGCCGGCGCCGTGGGCCTGCCCACCGTGTTCGGCGCCGAGCTCACCCTCGGCCTCGACGGGCCGTACGAGCCCGGCGCCCCCGACCCGCCCGGCACCCACCTGGTTGTGCTGGCCCGCGGGCCTGACGGCTACGCCCGCCTCGCCCGGGCGATCAGCCAGGCGCAGCTGGCGGGGGAGAAGGGCGCCCCCCGCACGAACCTGGCCGCCCTGGCCGAGACCCACGGCGGGCACTGGCAGGTGCTCACCGGGTGTCGCAAGGGCGCGGTGCCCACGGCCCTGGTTGCCCACGGCCCGGCCGCCGCCGCCCGCCGCCTGGCCGACCTCATCGCCGCCTTCGGGCGCGACAACGTCGCCGTCGAGCTGTGGGACCACGGTGACCCGCTCGACTCGGCCCGCAACGACGCCCTGGCCGAGCTGGCCGTGCGGGCCGGTGTCGAGGTGGTGGCCACCAACAACGTGCACTACGCCACCCCCGCCCGCCGCCGGCTGGCGACGGCCCTGGCGGCGGTGCGGGCCCGCCGCAGCCTGGACGAGGCCGACCCGTGGCTGCCGGCCGGGGCCGGGGCGCACCTGCGCTCGGGCGCCGAGCAAGCCCGCCGGTTCGCCCGCTGGCCCGGGGTGGTCGAGCGGGCCGCCGCCATCGGCCGCGCCTGCGCCTTCGACCTGCGCCTGGTGGCTCCCCGCCTGCCCGACTTCCCCGTCCC
>SIRW01000080.1 GCA_004366205.1 Actinomycetota bacterium
GTCGGTGGTGTCGTCGTCGTCGCCGTTCCCGCAGCCGGCCGCCACCAGCGCCAGCACGGCCACCACGGCGAGGGTCCGGGTTCCCCGACCACGTCGCATGCAGCTCCCCCTTGATCGTGGCCCCCGCCCGCCGGCTACGACCGCTGACCGGGGACCGGTCATGTGTTCGTGCGGACGGGACCTTACCAACCCGCTTCGTGCGATGCCCGGCGCGCCGTATCGTCTGGCCATGCCGGTCCCGTCGACCCCGCTGATCGTCCCCTCGGTACTGCCCGCCGACTTCGCCCGGCTGGGCGAGGAGGTGGCAGCCCTGGAGAAGGCCGGGGTCGACCGCATCCAGTGGGACGTGATGGACGGGCGGTTCGTGCCCAACCTCACGTTCGGGCCCGACGTGATCGCCGCGTGCCGGCCCCATGCGTCCGTCACCTTCGAGGCGCACCTGATGGTCGAGGAGCCCGACACCCTGCTCCCCCGCTACGTCGAGGCCGGCTGCGAGGTCGTGATCGTGCACGCCGAGGCGTGCCGGCACCTGCACCGCACCCTCGGCCGCATCGCCGAGCTCGGCGCCCGCCCGGCCGTGGCGCTCAACCCGGCCACACCCGCGGATGCGGTCGGCCACGTGCTCGACCTCGTCGAGCTGGTGCTGGTGATGACCGTGAACCCCGGCTTCGGCGGTCAGGACTACATCGCGGCGATGGAGCCCAAGATCGGCGAGGTGGCCCGGCGCATCGACGCGAGCGGTCGCACGATCGACCTCGAGGTCGACGGCGGCATCGCCCCGGCGACGGTCGCGGGGGCCGTGGCGGCGGGCGCCAACGTGCTCGTCGCCGGCAGCGCCCTGTACCGCGACCCCGGCGGGCTCGAGCACGCGGTGGCCGACCTGCGGGCCCGGGCCGAGGCTGCCCGGGCCTGATGCGGGCGGGCGCCGGTCAGCTGCCCTTCTCTCCCCGCCGCTCGATCACGTGGTCGACCATGCCGTACTCGCGCGCCTGCTCGGCGGTGAACCAGCGGTCGCGGTCGGAGTCGGCCTCGACCTGCTCGACCTTCTGGCCGGTGTGGTAGGCGATGCGCTCGGTCAGGACCCGCTTGACGTACTGCATCTGCTCGGCCTGGATGGCGATGTCGGCGGCCTGGCCGCGGACGCCACCGGAGGGCTGGTGCATCATGATCCGGGCATGCGGCAGGGCGTAGCGCTTGCCCGGCGCGCCGGCGCACAGCAGGAACTGGCCCATCGACGCGCCGAGGCCCAGGCAGAGCGTGGCCACGTCGGGGCGGACGAACTGCATCGTGTCGTAGATGGCCATGCCCGCGGTGACCGACCCGCCCGGCGAGTTGATGTAGAGCCAGATGTCGCGCTCCTGGTCCTGACCCTCCAGGTACAGCAACTGGGCGGTGATCAGGTTGGCCACCTCGTCGGTGACCTCGCTGCCCAGGAACACGATGCGCTCCTGCAACAGGCGGTTGAAGATCTCGTACTGGCCCCGGGGCTCGCCCTCGCGGGCGGCGGGGGGCGTCCAGATCGGCTGGGTGGCGTCCATCGGGCCCGAGGCTACCTGGCCCGGGCCCGACTACCCTCCCCCTGGCCGCGGGCGTGGCGGAACTGGCAGACGCGCCGGGCTTAGGTCCCGGTGGGGCAACCCGTGGAGGTTCGAGTCCTCTCGCCCGCACGTGCACATCAGCGAGCTGACCACCCCCGCCCTCGTCGCCGACCGGGCCGCCCTCGACCACAACCTGGCCACCATGGCCGCCGCCCTGCCCGGCGCGCGCCTGCGCCCGCACGTCAAGGCGTACAAGTGCACGGCCCTGGCCCGGCGCCAGGCCGCCGCCGGCCACACCGGGTTCACGTGCGCCACGGTCCGGGAGGTGGAGGGCATGGCCGCCGCCGGGCTCGGCGCCGACCTGCTGCTCGCCAACGAGGTGCTCGACGCCCGCCGCCTCGGCGCCCTCGTCGACGCCGGCCACGGTGTGACCGTGGCGGTCGACAGCGAGGAGACCGTGGCCGCCGCCGCCGACGGGGGCGTGCAGCGGGTGGTCGTCGACGTGAACGTGGGGCTGCCCCGGTGCGGGTGCGACCCGAAGGACGCGGGGCGCATCGCCGATGCCGCCCGAGCCCGGGGCCTCGAGGTGCGCGGGGTCATGGGCTACGAGGGCCACGCCATGGTCGTGGAGGACCGCGCCGAGCGCGCCGCGGTGGTCGAGCGGTCGATGGAGCTGCTCGTCGCCGCCCACGAGCTCGTGGGCGGCGACGTCGTCTCGGCCGGCGGTACGGGCACCTACGACCTCAACACCTGGGCGACGGAGATCCAGGCGGGCTCCTACGCGCTCATGGACACCGCCTACGCCAAGCTCGGCCTGCCGTTCCGCCAGGCCCTCGCCGTGCTGGCGACGGTGATCTCGGTCTCGCCCACGTGGGCCGTGTGCGACGCCGGGCTCAAGTCGCTCGGCATGGACCACGGCGACCCGACGATCCCCGGCGCCACCGTGTGGTTCTGCTCCGACGAGCACGTCACCTTCGCGCCCGACGACGGCGTGCGAGTGGGCGACCGGGTCCGCGTGCTGCCCGCCCACGTCGACCCGACCGTCGCCTACCACGAGCGCCTGCACCTCCTCGACGGCGACGAGGTCGTCGACACCTGGGAGATCGACCTGCGCGGCTGGTGACGTACCGCCAATCCCCATCCCCACCCCCCCACTCCCCGCCCGTTCTGGTACGCGCTGGTTCCACGATGGTGCAACCTGACGCCCCCAGAACGAACGGGCTCCCGTTCTGGTACGCGCTGGTGTCGCGGTGGTGTAACCAGCGCGTACCAGAACGAGAGCGCGAGGGGGGCCGGGGGGGCCGGGGGGCCGAGGGGGGCGGGGGGAGGCGGCAGGGCGGAGCGGTCAGCGGGAGGCGAGGCGGGCGGCGAGGGCGCGGAACGCGCGGCCGCGGTGGCTCACGGCGTGCTTCTCGGCGGGGGTCATCTCGGCGAAGGTGCGGCCGTCGCCCTCGTCGGGCACGAACACGGGGTCGTAGCCGAACCCGCCGCTCCCCCGGGGCTCGGTGGTGATCGACCCGTGAACGGCCCCGTCGGCGAGCACCTCGCCGCCGTCGGGGAAGGCCACGACGGCGACGGTGCGGAACCGGGCCCGCCGGTCGCCGACGCCGTCGAGCGCCCTGAGCAGCGCACGCACGTTGTCGGCGTAGCTGGCGCCCTCGCCCGCGTAGCGCGCCGAGCGGACACCGGGCTCGCCGCCGAGGGCGTCGACCTCGAGGCCGGTGTCGTCGGCCACGGCGGGCTCGCCGGTCGCGGCGGCCAGGGCCCGGGCCTTCAGCCGGGCGTTCTCCTCGAGGGTGTCGCCGGTCTCGTCGACGTCGGGGACGTCGGCGGGCCGGGGGACGAGCTCGTGGCCGCCGAGGATGGCGGCGATCTCGGCCGCCTTGTCGGGGTTGGCGGTGGCGAGGACCAGCCTCACCGGGCGGGCGGGGGCTCGGCGACGGTGGCCTGCTGCATGCCGATGATCTCGGCGATGCCGGCCTGGGCCAGGCCGAGCATGGCGTCGAGGTCGTCACGGCTGAAGGCCTGGCCCTCGGCGGTCCCCTGCACCTCGACGAACCGTCCCGCCGCGGTCATCACCACGTTCATGTCGACCTCGGCGGTGGCGTCCTCGACGTAGGGCAGGTCGAGCACCGGCACCCCGTCCACGACCCCCACCGAGATCGCGGCGCACGCCTGCTCCACCGGGTGGGCCTCCAGGCGGCGCTGGGCCACCAGCCGGGTGAAGGCGTCGTGCAGCGCGACCCATCCGCCGCAGATCGAGGCCGTGCGGGTGCCGCCGTCGGCCTGGAGCACGTCGCAGTCGACGGTGACCTGCAGGTCGGGCAGCAACTCGAGGCGGGTGACGGCCCGCAGCGAGCGCCCGATGAGCCGCTGGATCTCCTGGGTGCGCCCCGACTGGCGGCCCCGGGCCGCCTCGCGGGCCACCCGCTCGCCGGTGGACCCGGGCAGCATCGAGTACTCGGCGGTCACCCAGCCCCGGCCGCTGCCCCGCAGCCAGCGGGGCACGTCGGTCTCCACCGAGGCCGTGCACAGCACGCGGGTGCGCCCGAAGCTCACGAGCACCGAGCCGGGGGCGAGCTCGGTGAAGTCGCGCTCGAAGGTGATGGGCCGCAGCTCGTCGGGCCGGCGGCCGTCCTTGCGGGTCATGTCACACCTCGTAGGTCTCGTTGATGGTGGCCACCTGGACGGGCCCGCCGAAGGCCTCGGCGGCCTCGGCCCGGCTCCGGTCGGGGTCGACGCCGGGCTGTAGGTGGGTGAGCAGGAGCCGGCCCGCTCCCGCCTCGCGGGCGGCCACGCCGGCCTGGCGCGCCGACAGGTGCTGGGCCATGCCCTCCCACTCGGTCTTGAACGTCGCCTCGCAGAGCGCCAGGTCGAGGTCGGACCCGAGCTCGCCCAGCGCCCAGGCCGGGCCGGTGTCGGCGGTGTAGCCGAGCACCCGGCCGGCGCCCTCGACGCGCATGGCGAGCGTCTCGGGCCCGTGATCGGTGCGGGAGAACGTGACGCGCAGGTCGCCCACCACGACCTCGTCGGCGGCGGTGACCGCTGTCCAGTCGAAGGCCGGCTCGAGCTCCTGCTGCACCTCCCCCGCGAGGCGGCGGACCTCGGCCGGCGACCACACGGGCAGGCCCTCCCGGGGGGCGATGAAGCGGCACACGTTGTGGAACGGCAGGACGTCGACCCAGTGGTCGGGGTGGCTGTGGCTCAACAGGATCCCGTCGAGCTCGGCGAAGTCGGCGTGCCGTTGCAGGTTGGCGAGCGTGCCCGCCCCGGCGTCGAGCCAGACGGTCGTGCGCTCGGTGCGCACCAGGTAGCCGCTGCACGCCTGGCCGGGCGGCGGGTAGCTGCCCGAGCAGCCGAGGACGGTGACGGTCAGTCCCACGAGTGGGCCTCGACGCGATCGAGCTCGGGCCCGAGGAGCTGGCGACCCAGCTTCCGGAACCACGCCACGTCGCCCGTCGACACGAACAGGTGGCTGCCGGCCCGGTCGGCGCCCCGGGCCAGGTCGGTGCCCCCGAGCAGGTGGTACACCTCGAACGCGGTCTCGTCGGCGGAGGACACCAGCACCACGTCGCGGCCCATGACGTCGCCGATGGTACGTGCGAGGAAGGGGTAGTGCGTGCAGCCGAGCAGGAGGGTGTCCACCCCCGCCTCCTTCACGGGCGCCAGGAGCCGCTCGGCGAGCACGTGGACCTGGTCGCTGTCGGTCTCGCCCCGCTCCACGAACTCCACGAAGCCGGGGCAGGCCGCGCAGGTCAGCTCGACGCGGAGCCCGAGGGCGGCCGCCGCCCGCTCGACGGCGGTCTGGTAGGCGCCGGACGAGATCGTCCCGACGGTGCCGATCACCCCGACCCGGCCGCTGGTGGTGGCGTAGACGAGGGACCGGGCGCCGGGCTCGATGACGCCCACCACCGGCACCCCGACGGTCTCGGCCAGCCGGTCCAGGCCGGTGGCGGCCGCCGCCGTGTTGCACGCCACGACCAGCAGCTTGACGCCGTGGGTGTCGACGAGCCACCGGGCGATCTCGTGGGCGAACCCGGCGACCTGCTCGAGTGGCTTGGGCCCGTAGGGGTAGCGGCCCGTGTCGCCCAGGTACACGAGGTCCTCGGCGGGGAGGAGGTCGATGAGGGCGCGGGCGACGGTGAGGCCGCCGAACCCGCTGTCGAACATCCCGATGGGGCCGTCCCGCATCGGGCGCAGCGTACGGTGGGTACGTGGGGACCGTGGCGACCGAGGACCGATCCCGCGGTGGCCCGGTCGTCGAGGTCGGCCGGGAGGTGTGGCGGAGCTGGAAGGAGGACCGGGTCAACGGGCTCGCCGCCGAGGTCGCGTTCTTCGCCGTCCTCAGCGTGTTCCCGGCGCTGCTCGCCACGGCCGCCACCGTCGGCATGCTCGAGGGGCTCATCGGCGCCGACTCGGCCGAGCGGATCCGCATCGCGGTCCTCGACGGCCTCGAGGAGATCTTCACCGCCGAGGCCGACCAGCTGGTCGCCGCCGTCGACCAGCTCTTCGTGCAGGCGAGCCCCGGCGTGCTCACCGCCGCCACGATCGGCGCCCTCTGGGCCGTGTCCCGGGGCTTCGCGGCGATCATCCGGGCCCTCAACGTCGCCTACAACATCGACGAGCAGCGGGGCTGGGTCGCCACCCGCCTGCTGGCCCTGGGCCTGGCGCTCGGCAGCGTGGTCACCCTCGCCCTCGTGGTCGGGATGCTCGTCGTCGGCCCGTTCCTCGGGGGCGGGCACGCCGTGGCCGGCAGGATCGGCCTGGGGGACGCCTTCGCGTTCGTGTGGGACTGGCTGCGGGGCCCGGTCGCCTTCGCCGTGCTGGTGGCGTGGGCCGCCACGATCTACCACGTCGCCCCCAACCACCGGTCCCCGTGGCGCTGGGACCTGCCGGGCGCGGTGGCGGCGTCGGTGCTGTCGCTGGTGCTGTCGCTCGGGTTCCGGCTCTACGTGGAGCTGGCGGCGGCGGGCAACGAGGTGCTGGGCGTGCTCGGCGGCGCCCTCCTCGTGCTGATCTGGCTCTACCTGCAGAGCATCGCCCTGCTCCTCGGCGGCGAGCTGAACGCCGTGCTGGCCCGCCGGCACGGGATCCGACCGGCGCTGGCACCCGCTCACGCCTCCGACGAGGAGGAGTAGCCGCGGGGCGCGCCAGCGCCCCCGTCGCCGTCAGCGCCGCGGACCTCGACGACGTTCTGCCCCGGGAAGAAGTGATGCGTCCGCTGCGGGAACGGGATCGTGATGCCCGCGGCGTCGAGCGCCTCCTTGACGGCGATGGCCACCCCCGAGCGCACGCGCCACATCGTGAGGACGTCGGGTTCGTGCCAGAACCACACCGACAGGTCGATGCTCGAGTCGCCGAAGGTGTGGACCCAGGCCGACGGCCCCGGCTGCTCGTGCACGCCCTCGACGGCCCGCACGGCCTCCAGGATGACCGACTGGGCCGCCCGCAGGTCGGTGTCGTAGGCCACGCCCACCTCGAGGGCCGTGCGCCGCATGCCGTTGGCGGTGTGGTTGACGATCGGATCGGCGAGCACCGTCGAGCACGGCACCAGCACGCGCTCGCCGTCGTAGGTGCGCAGCACGACGGTGCGGAAGTTCACGTCGACGACGGTGCCGTCCATGTCCCCGACCTGCACCTGGTCGCCCCGACGGATCGGCCGGCGGGTCTGGATGACGATGCTGGCGATGAAGTCGCCGAGGACGCCCTGGGCGGCGATGGCCAGGGCGAGGCCGCCGATGCCCAGCGCGCCGAGCACCGGGGCGATCTGCACCTCGAGGAAGACCAGGGCGTAGACGAGCCCGGCGACCACCACGAGGTACCCCACGAGCCGGGCCGTCACCGTGGCGACGGCCTCGCCGGCCCCGGCGCGGGTGAGACCCTGCCGGAGCAGCCGGTAGACGACCCGCCCGGCCGCCAGGCCCGCCGCGAAGATGGCCAGGGCCAGCGCCCAGTCGGCCCAGGTGAGGCCCTCGCGCAGCACGACGGCGTCCTCGTCGCCCGCCTGCGCCACGAGCGCCGCCGTCAGGACCCGCACGGCCAGAACCTAGCGCCGGCCCGGGGCGGGGGCGGTCAGAAGTAGATGACGCGCTTGGCCCGCTCCTCGACGACGTCGAGGTCGTCGGTCCACGCACCGGTGGAGAGGTACTTCCAGCCGCCGTCGGCGAGGATCACGACGATGACGCCCTCGTCGATGCGCTCGGCGCACTTGGCGGCGGCCGCCATGGCCGCCCCGGACGAGATGCCGGCGAACACGCCGACGTCGGTGAGGCGGCGGGTCCACTCGATGGACTCGCGGGGCCGCACGATGAGCTTGGCGTCGAGCAGCGCGAACCCGTCGTTGTCGAGGAACACCTCGGGGATGTAGCCCTCCTCGAGGCTCTTGAGCCCGTCGACCATCTCGCCGGCGGGCGGCTCGACCGCCCACACCTGCACCTCCGGGTTGCGCTCCTTCAGGAACCTCCCCACGCCCATCAGCGTGCCGGCCGTGCCCAGGCCGGCCACGAAGTGCGTGACCTCGGGGCAGTCGCGCCAGATCTCGGGCCCGGTGCCCTCGTAGTGGGCCTTGGGGTTGTCGGGGTTGCCGTACTGGTACGGGAAGAACCAGTCGGGGTGCTCCGCGGCCAGCGCCTGGGCGCGCCGCATCGCCCCGTTCGAGCCCTCCGAGCCCGGCGTGGTGATGATCTCGGCACCCCACACCTCGAGCAGCTGGCGGCGCTCGACGCTCACGTTCTCGGGCAGCACGACCTTGATCGGGTAGCCCTTGACCTTGGCGATCATCGCCAGGGCGATCCCGGTGTTGCCCGACGAGGACTCGAGGATGGTCTGACCCGGCTGCAACCGGCCGTCCTTCTCGGCCTCCTCGACCATCGCCTTGGCCGGCCGGTCCTTCACCGAGCCGCCCGGGTTCTGCCCCTCGAGCTTGGCCAGGATCCGCACCCGCGGGTTCGGGCTGAGGGCGCTGACGTCGAGGAGCGGCGTGTCGCCGATGAGGTCGAGGATCGAGCCGTACAGCACGGGCCGTCCGTCAGCCCCCGGCCACCGCCGGCAGGATCGAGATCTCGTCGCCGTCGTCCACCTTGGTGTCGAGCGAGTCGAGGTAGCGGATGTCCTCGTCGTTCACGTACACGTTCACGAAGCGGTGCAGACCGCCGTCGGGGGCCCGCAGGTGGGTCGCCATGTTGGGGAACTGGCGGATGAGGTCCTCGACGACCTCGCCGATGGTGCCGCCTTCGGCCCGCACCTCGCTCTGGCCCCCGGCGTGGGCACGCATGACGGTCGGCAGGCGGACGGTGACGGACACGGAGGCTCCTCGTCGGGGTCGGGGTCGGGCCCGGCTCGCTCGGGAAGTGCCGAGTCGCCGGATCTGGAATCCTACTCCTCGAGGAGAACCACCGGCTCCTCCGCGATGTTCCCGTCGACGATCCGGAACGACCGCAGCGCGGCTTCGGGGTGGCGGAGCGAGACGATGACGTAGTGCCAGGACGGGTCGGGCGCCTGGGCGACGTCGGTCGGCGACGGCCAGGCGTCGGTGTGGGTGTGGGAGTGCACCACGCCGACGATCTCCATCCCGCTGGCCTCGGCGTCCTTGTCGGCGCGCAGGTGGTCCCGGGGGTCCACCGTGTACACGCGGCTCGACGCCGCCGCGTTGCGGCAGGGATAGAAGCGCTCCACTCGCACGTCGTCGGGGTGGCGCTCGCCCGGCCGGGCCGCGAGCAGGCCGCACGCCTCGTCCGGCAGGCCGTCGAGGGCGTGGGCGACCATGGCGCCGTGCAGGTCGGCGGGCAGCTCCAGCACGGGTGCCGACGTTACCGCCCGGTACCCTGAGCGCCGCCATGCCACCCAAGGGATCCAAGGTCGTCGCCAGCAACCGCCGCGCCCGCCACGACTACGACATCGTCGAGACGTACGAGGCCGGCATGGTGCTCACCGGCAGCGAGGTGAAGGCCCTGCGCACCGCCAAGGTCCAGCTCGCCGACGCCTACGCCGCCGAGAAAGACGGTGAGCTGTGGCTCCACGGCGCCCACATCGCCCCCTACAGCCACTCGAGCGCGGCGACCGGTCACGAGCCCATGCGGCCGCGCAAGCTGCTGCTGCACCGGGGCGAGATCGACGGGATCGTCGCCCGCCTCAACCGGGATCACCTCACGCTGGTCCCGCTCGCCCTGTACTTCCGCGACGGCCGGGCCAAGGTCGAGCTGGCCCTCGCCCGGGGCCGCAAGAAGCACGACAAGCGCCAGGCCATCGCCGCCCGCGACGCCGCCCGCGAGGCCGAGCGGGCCTTCGCCCGCCACCCGCGGGGCCAGGACTGACGGGCCGGGGTGGGGCGGTCACGGCGGGCGGGTACGATTGCGGGTGCGCCGGTCCGCCGGCGTCGCACGTTGACATGGGGGTGAACTGGCTTCGACCTCGGTCATCCGAGGCGAGGGAAGCGAGCCGTGGTCCCCGGAACCACGCTAAAGAGCCGGGACCAACCACAAGTGCCGACCACAACGTCGCACTCGCTGCTGCTTAGGTAGCGCGTCCTCCCGTTCCCCGCCCTGCGGAGCGGGTCAGGACGTCATGAGTCAGGGCTCACCCGACCGGCTCCGGCAGCGGGCCGGACGGGGACATCTGTAGCTGCCTAGGGCGGTCGTAGGTTGCCGGTGTCCGGCGGCCGCCCGAACCCTTCACACCGGCTGCGCTCGGAGAAGCCTCGAGAT
>SIRW01000081.1 GCA_004366205.1 Actinomycetota bacterium
GCCTTGCCCTTCCCCACGAAGGTGGCGGGATCCGGCGCGTCCCGGCGTTGCAGCACCCGGGCGAGGACGTCGGCGCCGGCGGTGTCGACGAGCAGGGCGAGCTCATCGAGGTGGGCCTCGGTCTCCTCGGTGGTCTCGGGGGGGAGCGTGACGCCGACCAGGACGATCTTCTCCCGGAACCTCCGTTCGATCAGCGCCATTCGAGCTCCACCCGGGCGATGCGCTCGACGGGTCCGGTGAGCGTGGCCGCGTCGCCGTCGAGCGTGACGGTGGCGGCGCCGCCGGGCATGTGCACGGTGACCTCGTTGCCGGCGAGCTCCCAACCGCGGGCGACGGCGGCGGCGGCGACGGCGCCGGTGCCGCACGCCAGGGTCTCACCCACGCCCCGCTCGTGGACCCGCATCGTCACCTCGCCCGCGCCGGGCCCCGGGCGGACGAGCTCCACGTTGCGGTCCGGGTGGGCGGCACCCAGGGCGGCGAGGTCGGCGCCGGTCGTGTCGGCGACCCGCACGACCAGGTGGGGGTTGCCGACGTCCACCTCGGCCCGGTCCATGTCGAGCGCCACGACGCGTACCTCGCCCATCTCGACCGAGACCAAGCGGCGCCCCGGTGCGTCCTCGGGGTGAAGCGTGCAGCGGCGGGGTCCGGCGTCGGTGGCGATCACGACCTCGCCGGCGAGGCCGGCCTCGGCGTCGGCGAGGGCCTGCACGAGGCAGCGGATCCCGTTGCCGCTCATCTCGGCCC
The DNA here is from genome assembly GCA_004366205.1 of Actinomycetota bacterium. GTDB lineage: Bacteria > Actinomycetota > Acidimicrobiia > Acidimicrobiales > CADCSY01 > SIRW01. The sequence continues at coordinate 745 of SIRW01000081.1, forward strand.
GGCTGCCGTCGGCGTTGCGCAGCTCCATCGTGGCGACGGCGCCGTCGCGGCCGGGCGTGACCCGGATGAGGCCGTCGGCCCCGACGCCCGTGCGGCGATGGCAGGCGACGCGGGCGAGCTCGCCGAGGTCCCCGGCGAATCGTTCGTCGAGATCGACCAGGACGAGGAAGTCGTTGCCGAGCCCGTGGTGCTTGACGAGGTTCACGGTGCGCACGATGCGCTCCAGTCTCCCAGCACCTCATCGAGGACGGCGAGCGGGTTGCCGGTGTGGTCGACCCAGCGGATGCGGGGGTCCCGTCGGAACCACCGGTCCTGGCGCCGGGCGAAGGCCCGGGTGCGCCGCACGATCTCGTGGCGGGCCGCCTCGAGGGTGCAGGCACCGTCGAGGTGCGCGAGGACCTCTTTGTACCCGAGCGCCTGCCGGGCCGTCCGGGAGAGGCCCGCCGGCGCGGCCCGTCCGGCGAGCGGCTCGCTGCCCGCCGGGCGGCGATCGACCAGGCCGCGGACCTCGTCGACGAGGCCGGCGGCGAGCATGGCGTCGACCCGGCCCTCGATGCGCGCGTCGAGCACGTCGCGGGGGACTCGCAGGCCGACCTGGTCGAAGCGAGCCGGCGGGTGGGCGGCGAGGCCGGGGCCGTAGGACGAGAACGGCCGGCCGCTGCCAAGGGTGACCTCGAGCGCCCGCACGATGCGGCGGCGGTTGGTCGGCAGCATGCGGGTGGCGGCGATCGGGTCGAGCTCGGCGAGGCGGGCGTGGAGGCGGGTGAGCGCATCGGGCCCACCGGCGTCGAGCTCGGCGTCGAGCTCGGCCCGGATCCCGGGCCAGGTGCCGGGAAGGTCCAGCTCGTCGACGATCGCCCGCACGTACAGGCCAGTGCCACCCACAAGGAGCGCCCGGCGACCCCGGGCCTCGATCCCGGCCACGGCGGCGCGGGCCGCCGCCTGGTGGCGGGCCACGGTCCAGTCCTCGGCAGGGTCGGCGACGTCGATCAGGTGGTGCGGAACGGCGGCCCGCTCGGTGGGGGTGGGCTTCGCCGTGCCGGCGTCCATGCCCCGGTACACCTGCATGGCGTCGGCCGAGACGATCTCGACGTCGCCGAGGCGCTGGGCAAGGGCCAGGGCGAGCGCCGTCTTGCCCGACGCCGTGGGCCCGACGAGCGCGAGGTGGCGCCGCTCAGGTGAGGCCATCGGCGAGCGTGAGGGCGTCGGGGTCCGGTGGCGCCTCGCCACCGGACCCCGCCAGGAACCGATAGATCCTCGCCGCTCCGCCACGGCGCGTGGGAGCGTGCCGGATGCCGAGGGCGGTCGGTCCCACCGGGACGCCGGCGATCAGTGGCGCAGCAGGTGCGGCGCGGGCGCGCATGGATCAGGCCGCGGTGACGGGGATCCGCGTGCGGTGGCGGGGGCGGTCGGTCACCTCGACGAGCTCGCCCCGCAGGAAGTGGGGGGCGGCGTCGACGATTCGCACCCCCGCGTAGCTGCCGGCGGGGACCGCCGCGTCGCCCGGGGCGAAGTGCACGAGCTTGTTCTGGCGGGTGCGGCCGGTGACGACCCCGGCGCCTTTCTTGCTCGGGCCCTCGACCAGCACCTCCTCCACCCGGCCGATGCGGTCCCGGTGGCGGGCCAGGGCGGAGCGCTCGACGACGACCTTGAGGCGCTCGAAGCGCTCGGCGCACACCTCCGGGGGCACGAAGTCCCCGGAGCGCGCGGCGGCCTCGGTGCCCGGCCGGGGCGAGAAGATGAACGTGTACGCGCTGTCGTAGCCGGCCTCGGCGACCACCTCGAGGGTGCGCTCGAAGTCGGCGTCGGTCTCGCCCGGGAAGCCCACGATCAGGTCGGTCGTGACCGCGAGGTCGGGGATGGCCGCCCGCGCGGCGGCGAGGCGCTCGAGGTAGCGCTCGGCGGTGTAGCCCCGGTGCATGGCGGCGAGCACCCGGTCGCTGCCCGCCTGGAGGGGCAGGTGCAGGTGCTCGCACACCGACGGGGTGTCGGCCATGGCGGCGATCGTGTCGGGCCGCAGGTCCTTTGGGTGCGGGCTGGTGTACCGGACCCGGCGGACGCCTTCGACGGCGCCGACGGCCCGCAGCAGGTCGGCGAACAGCGGCCGCACCCGCGCGGCCTCGCCGCCCCGCCGGCGGGCGAGGGTGAGGTCGCGGCCGTAGGAGTTCACGTTCTGGCCGAGGAGGGTGACCTCGCTCACGCCGCCGGCCGCCAGGCGCCCGACCTCGGCCACGAGCTCGTCGAACGGGCGGCTGACCTCGGGCCCCCGGACGGACGGCACGATGCAGAACGCACAGCTGTTGTCGCAGCCGATCTGGATGGTCACCCAGGCCGAGAACGGCAGCTCGCGGCGGGCGAGCGCCGTCGGGAAGTCGGCGTGGTCGTCGGCAGCGGCCGCCTCGAGGATCTCCATCACGGGGCCGTCGGTCTCGGCCCGGCGCAGCAGCTCGACGGCCCGCCCCACGTTGTGGGTGCCGAGGACCACGTCGACGTGCGGGGCTCGCTGCTGGATGCGCTCGCGGTCCTTCTGGGCCAGGCACCCCGCCACCACGATCCGCAGGTCGGGGTTCTCGGCCTTCCGGCGCTTGAGGTGGCCGAGGTTGCCGTACAGCTTGTTGTCGGCGTTCTCCCGGATGCAGCAGGTGTTGAGCACCACCACGTCGGCCTCGTCCGCCGCCGCCGCCACCATGCCCTCGGCCTCGAGCAGCCCGGCGATGCGCGCCGAGTCGTGCTCGTTCATCTGGCAGCCGAAGGTGCGGATGGCGTAGCGCCGGGGGACGTCGGTGCTCACAGGACCCAAGCCTACGTGCCACCCCGACGGGAGCCGCGGCCGGGCGGCGCCGCTGCCGGGAACCGGCAGCCGCACCGAGGGCCCGGGCCGTCCCGGTCGCGTGACGGCCCCTGCCGGGCCGGCCCGATGCTCCCGGCGGATCAGGCTGCCGGGCCGGCGCGCTGCTCAGGCGGGCGCGGGGCGGTCGGCGGCGGGCTCGCCGGCCGGCGCCGGGGCGCCGTTGCCGTTCGCCGAAGCATCCCCGAGCCGGATGTCGAGCGGCACCCGCGCCACCTCGCCGGTTTCGGTGTCGCCGGTGTCACCGGCACGGTGCCGGTCCTCGATGCTGAGCCGGATGGCGGTCCGCCGCTCACCGTCGATCTCGATGTCGGCGAACGTGGGCACGCAGACCAGCTCGACGCCCGAGGGCGCGACGTAGCCGCGGGCGATGGCCATGGCCTTGATGGCCTGGTTCAGGGCGCCGGCTCCGACGACCTGGACCTCCACCACGCCTGACTGGCGGACGACCCCGGCCATGGCACCGGCGACGGAGTTGGGGTTGGAGCGGCTCGAGACCTTGAGGACTTCCATCTGGCCCCCCGGGGGCGAGCAGGAGCGGTGCTGACCCTGCAATGATTCGACACCGCCCCTGCCCGATCCTTCCGATTTGCCGGGATGGGTTGCCAGGCTCACTCCAGGCTGATCGGCTGGTCGTCAGGGTCGAGCGCCTCCACCCCCGCGCCCGCCAACTCGTCGGTGACGGCCGTGTCACCGATGCCGACCTCCCGGCGGATCCGCTCGGAGATCTCGACCATGAGCTCGGGGTTCTCGGCGAGGAACGTCTTGGCGTTCTCCCGGCCCTGGCCGAGCTGCTCGTCGTCGTAGGTGTACCAGGCACCCGACTTCTTCACGATGCCCAGGTCGACCCCGATGTCGAGGAGCGAACCTTCCCGGCTGATGCCCTTGCCGTACATGATGTCGAACTCGGCCTGCTTGAACGGGGCGGCCGTCTTGTTCTTCACGACCTTGACCCGGGCCCGGTTGCCGATGACCTCGACGCCGTCCTTGATCGACTCGATGCGGCGGATGTCCAACCGCACAGAGGAGTAGAACTTCAGCGCCCGACCACCCGGCGTGGTCTCCGGCGAGCCGAACATCACGCCGATCTTCTCGCGGAGCTGGTTGATGAAGATGCAGACGGTCTTGGACTTGTTGAGGTTGGCGGTGAGCTTGCGCAGGGCCTGGGACATGAGCCGGGCCTGGAGGCCGACGTGGCTGTCGCCCATCTCGCCTTCGATCTCGGCTCGGGGGGTGAGGGCGGCGACCGAGTCGATGACGACCACGTCGAGCGCGCCGGAGCGCACGAGGGTGTCGGCGATCTCGAGGGCCTGCTCGCCCGTGTCGGGCTGGGAGATGAGCAGCTCGTCGACGTCGACCCCGATGGCCCGGGCGTAGACCGGGTCCATGGCGTGCTCGGCGTCGATGTAGGCGCAGATGCCGCCGTTGCGCTGGGCCTCGGCCACGACGTGCATGGCGAGGGTGGACTTGCCGGACGACTCGGGCCCGTAGATCTCCACCACCCGGCCCCGGGGCAGGCCGCCGACCCCCAGGGCGAGATCGAGCGCCAGCGCCCCGGTGGGGATGGTCTCGATGTTCATCGTCGTGCGCTCGCCCATCTTCATGATCGAGCCCTTGCCGTGGTTCTTCTCGATCTGGCCGATCGCCATCTCGAGTGCCTTCTGTCGATCCACGCTTCCTCGCTTCCTCGTGCTGTCTGGTCGCCCGGTGGGGGGCTGGTGGTCGGTGCGGGGACCGTGCGGTCCGAGTGCTGCTCACCCTAGAGAGGGGGTGTAACAACAACGGCGGGCACGACCCCGGGGGATCGAACGACACCATCGTAATTCCGAACGGGTGTTCCGGCAAGGACCCGAGCCGGTGGGGCGCACGCACGGTCGGCGGGGGGAGGGACCCGAGGGCCATCGATCAGGACCGGCGCCGACCAGGCGGGAGCCGGGGCCAGGCAGGCCCCGGGACGCGCCGCAGCGTCGACGTGCGCCGCCACGCCGTGGTCGACCGGCAGCCCGACGGGACCTGGACCGTCGCGGTGCCCGCGTTGGGCGTGCGGGTGACCGGCGCGACCGAGCCCCAGGCGTGGGCCGGGCTGAGCCCGGCCATCACCGCTCTACTCGACGATCCCGAGGGCCGGCGCCGGCTCGCGGCGTTCGCCGCCGACCACGCCGAGGAAGACCCCGAGCTCGCCAATGTCATCGACCTGTCCGTCACCGATGCCCTCGCCCCGCTCCCCCGCATCGACGGGGAGACGCTCGAGCGGGCCGTGGACGGCGGCGACCCCATCCTCGTCGTGTTCTGGTCGGACCATGCCCGGGCGTGCCGCGACCTCGGCCCCGAGCTCGTCGCCCTCGTTGAGGAGCTGGCCGGGCGGGTACAGGTCGCCCGCCTCAACGTCGACGAGCACCCGGGCGCGGCCGCGACCTACCGTGTGCGCGGCCTGCCCACCGTGGTGCTGTTCCGCTACGGGCGCGAGGCGCGCCGCATCGTCGGTGCCTGCTCCCGCCACGAGCTCCTCGCCGCCCTCGCCCCCGCCCTCCCGTAGCGCCAGGCGCTCCGCCGCCGCCCCGCCGGCTCGATCCGCCCGGCCCCCCGGCCCACCGGCCCACCAAGCCCGAGGCCCACCGCACCGGAACCCGGCACGCACAGCCTCGAGAACGCGGCGCGCCGGGCGCGCCCGCCAAACTCGAGGTCCGCCGCACCGCAACCCGGCACGCACAGCCTCGAGAACGCGGCGCGCCCTCAGGTGAGGGGGCGAGCGCGGACGAGCTCGTAGCGGGCGCCGTGGGGATGGAGGTGGCTGCGGATCAGCTCGACGTGCTGGACGGGCCAGCCCGCAGCGACAGGTAGGGGTCGGGCACGAGCCGGCGGTCGATCCGCCGGCGACCCCGGGCCCGGGCGAGGGTGAGGTGACCGCGGAACGGTCTGGGCGCCTCGGGCTTGCCGACGTGGCCGGTAGCGGCGACGACGGCCGCCGCCATCTCCTCGAGGCCGGCGACGGGCACGGCGAGCACGGTCGGGGTGAAGCGCTCGACTGCGGGACCGAGGACCGCCTCCGCCGGCGCGGCGACGATGCCGTCGAACGCGGTCACCGCCTCGTCGAGCTCGACCGATCCCAGGAACCGCAGGGTGATGTGCCACTGCGTGCGGTCCGTCCATCGCACCCCGGAGATGTGCGGGCGCTCGAGCCCGCCCAGCACATCGAGCACCCACTCCGGCGGTGTCACTGCGACGAACAGCCGGGCCCGGTCCTCTGCCCGGTCGTTCGCCCCCGAACGCGCCGAATCGGTCATCGAATCGCCCGCCGAATCGGTCACCGAATCAGCCGCCGAATCGGTCACCGAATCAGCCGCCGATTCGGCCACCGAATCAGTGGCCGAATCGATAAAACGGGCGCGGTCATGGATGTGGTGACGTGCGGGCGAGCAGGCGGAGGCGGAGGAGGTTGAGCACCGAGATCGTGGCGAACTGGCGGACCCGATCGCGGTCACCGGGGAGGCGCACGTCCACGGTCTCGACCTCGTCGCCGATCGCCAGCCCGAAGAACACCGTGCCGGGGGGCTGCCCGTCCTGCTCGGCCGGCCCGGCCACCCCGGTGACCGACAGGCCGATGTCGGTGCCGAGCAGCTTCTGCACGCCCGTGGCCATGGCGGCCGCCGCCTCGGCTGTGACGACTGGGCCCTCGGGCACGCCGAGCAGGTCGTACTTGACCCGGCTGTCGTAGCAGATCACCCCGCCCGTGAAATAGCCCGACGAGCCCGCCACCGCCGTCAACCGGGACCCTATGAGCCCGCCCGTGACCGACTCCGCCACCGCCAGCGTGAGGCCCTGGGCGTCGAGGAGCGCGGCGACGGCGTCCTCCATGCTCTCGTCGTCGACCCCGAAGACCAGATCGCCGAGCACGGCCCGCAGCTCGGCCTCCTCGGCGTCCAGCAGCGCCCGGGCCGCCGCCTCGTCGGGCGCCTTGGCCGTGATCCGCACCTTGATGCCCTCGATCCCGCTGGCGAGGAAGGCGATCGTCGGGTTGCCGACGGCGTCGAGCGCCTCGAGGCGGTGTGACACCTTCTCGGCGAGCGAGGACTCCGCCTCGCCCCAGGTGCGCAGCACCCGGCTGACGATGGTGGCGTGCTCGCCCATGCGGGCCTGCAGATCGGGCACGACCGCCCGCTCCACCATCTCGTAGAGCTCGTAGGGCACGCCCGGCAGGGCGTAGATCACCTTCTCGCTGTGGCCGTCCGGTCCCACCGGGCCCACCGGGCAGATCAGCCCCGGAGCGGTCCCGAGGCGCTGCTCGATCACGGTGGCGCCCTCGGGCACGTCGGCCTGGCGCGCGTTGTTCTCGGCCATCGTGCGACCGCGCTGCGCGAACATGGCCCGGATCCGGTCGAGCACGGCCTCGTCGCGCCGCAGCTCGACGCCCATCACCTCGGCGATCGCTTCCCGGGTGATGTCGTCCTGGGTCGGGCCCAGCCCGCCGCAGACGACGACGGCGTCGCTGCGGTCGAGGGCGATCCGCAGCGCCTGCACGATGCGCGCCTGGTTGTCGCCCACCTTGGTCTGGAAGTGGGCATCGGCCCCGGCGAGCGCCAGCCGCTCGCCCAGCCACGATGAGTTGGTGTCGACGATCTGACCGAGCAGCAGCTCGGTGCCGACCGCCACGACCTCACAGCGCACGAGCCACCCCGCCGGGGCCCCCGACGGCAGGTCCGCCGCCCCCCGAGACCTGCTGGACGGCCTTGCGCCCGTCGAGCAGGTACTGACCACCGGTGAACAGCGTGAGCGCCACCGCGCCCCACAGCACCACGTCGGCGACCCACGGGTGGTCATATGCGGTCCACGGGAGCAGGGCGAAGCCCACCGCCACCTCCTGCACGTTGGTCTTGACCTTGGCCGTGAAGCGGGCGGGGATCGAGATGCCCTGCCGGCTGACCGCCGCCCGGTAGAGGCTCATGGCGAGCTCCCGGAAGGCGATGAGCGCCACCGGGAGCCACCAGAACACGCCCTTCACCACGAGCGCGCCCATGGCCCCGAGCACGAGCACCTTGTCGGCCAGCGGGTCGAGGAAGGCGCCCGACCGGGTGGACCCGTGCTTGCGTGCGAGCCAGCCGTCGAGGCCGTCGCTGGCGGCGAGCACGATCCAGAAGGCGAGGGCCGGCCACGACGGACCGTCGCTCACGATCATCACCAGCAGGAAGGGGGTGGCGACGATGCGGGCGATCGTGAGGGCGTTCGCCGGCGTGGCGATGGCCGTCGGTCCGAACCCGGTCGCCACCGTCACCCCTCCTAGGCCGCCACGGGGGCGGCGTCGAGGTCGGGACCGAGCGCGCCGGTGACCGTGACCGGGAGGAACGTGCCGGGCTCGACGTGGACGGGCACGCGCACCACCCCGTCGATCTCGGGGGCCTCGCGGTGCGTGCGGCCCTCACCGGGGGCGTCCACGAGCACCTCGACGCGCCGGCCGATGAGCTCGTCACGGCGGGCGGCGGTGATGGCGTCCTGCAGCTCGGTGAGCTCGGCGAGCCGGTCCTCGACCAGTGCCCGGTCGACGTGGCCGTCGAGGCCGTCGGCGTGGGTGCCCGGCTCCCGGGAGAAGGCGAAGAACCCGCACCAGTCGAGCTGGGCCTCCTCGATGAAGCGCAACAGGCGCCGGTGGTCGGTCTCGGTCTCGCCCGGGTAGCCGACGATGAAGTTGGAGCGGAAGGCCGCCTCGGGCTCGCGCCGGCGGATGTCGGCGATGCGGGCGAGGAAGCGGTCGCCGTCGCCCCAGCGCCGCATCCGGCGGAGCAGCGGAGCCGACACGTGCTGCAGCGACAGGTCGAAGTAGGGCACGCCGGTCGCGCACACGGCGTCGACGAGTCCGTCGGTCAGGTCGGACGGGTAGAGGTAGAGGAGGCGCACCCGATCGACCCGCTCGGTCACGGCGCCGACCAGCGGCACGATCGCCCGCTCGCCCCGACCCTGGTCGCGGCCGTACGCGGCGAGGTCCTGGGCGACCAGGACGATCTCGCGCACGGGCATCCCGCGTGCACCGGGCGGCGGGCCGGCGGCCAGGCGCTCGACCTCGTCGAGGATGGCGGTCATGGGCCGGCTGCGCTGCCTGCCCCGGAACGAAGGGATGGCACAGAACCCGCAAGACCGGTCGCAGCCCTCGGCCACCTTCACGTACGCCCACGGGACGGAGGCCGCGGGCCGGGGAAGGTTCAGCAGGTCGAGCTCGGGCACGGTGGCCGCACCGGTGCGTTGCCCGGCGTCCCCGGCCGAGCCGTTCCGGGCGGCCCTGGTCCCACTCAGCTGGACCGGAACCCACCCAGAACCGGTCGGGGGCCGGGGGCCGGGGGTGA